>NZ_JBFBJL010000037.1:0-91010 GCF_040686075.1 Streptomyces sp. NPDC086519 | reverse complement strand
TCCCGCTCCACGCCCACCGCGAGCAGCGTCACGGCTATGGAGACACCGGCCCGGTCCTTGCCGGCCGCGCAGTGCATCAGCGCCGGGACGCTGTCAGCTCTTCGTCGCCTGCGCGGTCGGCGCACCGCTGGGGGCGGCGCCACCGGCGCCGGGTCCGCCCTGGCCGCCGCCGCAGCCGCCGCCCATGGCGCCACCGGGGCCGCCGCCCTGACCGCCGCCGCCCGGCGCGCCGCTCGGCATGCCGGTGGGGGTGCCGGTCGGCTTGACGGTCCCGGTGGGAGCACCCGAGGGGGCGCCGCTCGGACGGCCCGACGCGTTGCCGGTCGGCATACCGGACGGCATCCCGGACGGCTGTCGGCAGGACTGCGTCTGGCCGGAGTCGCCGCTGCCGGAGGAGGACGAGTCGCTCGAACCGCACGCGGTGAGCAGCAGCGGGGACACGGCGAGCAGGGCGACGGCGGGGACGAGGCGCGCACGCTTCATGAGAGACAACTCCGTAAAGGATGAGGGAGTCCTGAGGCGTGGCACTCAACCAACGGCGTTTAGGGCGTTCTTCGGTCCGCCCTGTCCGCAGCCTGTGATTCGGGTCATGGGAAGCCCAAGAAACGGCTCCGGCCTGCGCTTTCCTGAACGATCACCCTGTACGCACCGGTACAGGTCCGTGACAGAACAGGGTTGTCGCGAGGTCAGCCGAGACGAACCCGGGCCAACTGCCGTGACTGGGCGACCAGGCGGTCGGCACTGTCCCAGACCTCGGCGTCCTCCTCCAGGAAGCCGCCCGCCAGGTTCCGGGTGGTGATGGAGACGCGCAGCGGGCCCGGGGCGGGGCGGTGACGGACGTGGACGGTCAGTTCGACCGTGGGGACCCAGCCCTTGAGGCCGATCTCGAACGCGGTGGGCGGCAGCGCGTCCACCGCCAGCAGGAGGGAGAGCGGGTCGGGGTCACGGCCGTCCGCGAGGCCGAACCAGGCACGCATCTCGCCCTTGCCGGAGGGGGCGCCGAGGGCCCAGCCGAGGGTGGCGGGGTCCAGTCCGAGCATCAGGCGCTCGGCGATGGCGGAGCTGCCGTCGACCGGGGCCGGAGCACCCGACGGCAGTCGGACCTCTGATGCGGTCGCGGGGCCGAAGCAGTGCGCCATGGGCGGGAACGCGGGCGGGGTCGCCGTGGTGCGGACGTCGTCGGGGAGGTCGGTGAGGTCGCCGTAGGAGGCGAGGACGCGGATGCGTTCGACCTCGTTGCCCTCCTCGTCGTACTGGAAGAGCGAGGCCTGGCCGGTGGAGAGGGTGCGGCCGGTGCGGACGGTGTCCGTGCGGATCACGGCCGGGCCCGGCCGGGACGCGGTCAGGTAGTGCGCGGAAATGGTGAACGGGTCCGGATGCGGCAGCGTGTCCGCGAGCGCCCGGCCGAGCACGGCCAGCAGATAGCCGCCGTTGACGGCGCTGATGATGGTCCAGCCGGCCGAGAGGTCGATGTCGTAGAGCCCGGGGGCGCGCCGGGTGACCGCGGTGTCGCGGTCGAACTCGCTGTCGCCGATCACGGCCCGCGTGGATGCTGCTTCTGGCATGCCTGAACAGTACAAGAAGTGATTACTAAGCGGTAGCTTTTCTGATTCGCCATCAGCCGCCCGACCGGTAAGGGATCCCTCCGTCGAGTGAGGTTCCGGCAATTTCTAGGTAAGTGTCCGGACACGTCCGTAACCCGGGGACCGTGATTCCCCTCTATGGGGACATGAGCCTCACCGGGACTCCGTTCCTCTACACGACCATCGTCCTGTCCCTGGTCGCCCTCATACTGCCGCTCTTCCTGTGGTCGAGGCTGCGGGGGCCCAAGGCCCTGCGGGCCGCGGCCCGGGTCCTGATGCTGCTGTTCGCCCAGGCCACGGCGGTGACGCTGATCTTCGTGCTGGTCAACAACCAGAACAACCTGTACGACAACTGGGCCGACCTGCTCGGTACCGGCAACCATGTCCAGCAGGCCGCGAACCTCGGGCAGGACGGTACCGGCGGCATAGCGCTGAAGCGGCTGCCCAAGGTGAAGCAGACCTTCACGGCGGCCGACGGACCGGGCATGCGGGCGGCCGGCGGGGTCGAGGTCACCCAGCTCAAGGGCCGGGTCTCGGGCGTCGACGCCGAGGTCTACGTCTGGCTGCCGCCCCAGTACCACGAACCCGCCTACCGCCACCACCGCTTCCCGGTCGTGGAACTGCTGCCCGGCTACCCCGGCTCGGCCAAGGCCTGGTTCGGTTCGCTGAAGGTGACCGAGCAACTGGAGCCGTTGATGAAGAGCGGCAAGGTGGCGCCCTTCATCCTGGTCGCGCCGCGCACCAACCTGCTGGCCGGGGTGGACACGGGCTGCGCCAACATCCCGGGCACGGTCAACGCGGACAGCTGGCTGAGCATCGACGTGCCGAAGATGGTGACCGACAACTTCCGCGCCGCGGCCGCCCCCGCCGACTGGGCCGTGGCCGGCTACTCGGCGGGCGCGCACTGCGCGGTCAAGCTGGCGGTCGCCCACCCGGACCGCTACCGGGCCGCCGTCAGCCTGTCCGGCTACAACGACCCGATCGGCGAACGCAACTCGCTGGCCGCGCAGAGCGTGACCCTGCGCGAGCAGAACAACCCCTACCTGCTGCTGCGGAAGGCGGCCACCCCGCCCCGGATCGCCCTCTACATCTCCGGCGAGTCGGGCGACGGCTACCAGGCCGGAGTCGCGCTGGAACAGGTCGCCAAGGCACCGACCACCGTGCACGTGGTGTACCTGCCGCACAGCGCGGGCGGCCACAACATGGCGCTGTGGCGGCCCCAGGTGCCGACGGTCTTCGAGTGGCTCACGGTCAACATGGGGCAGAGCCACGTCAGGGCCGGTACCGGTACTACTCCTCTCGTACCGTCGAGCGCCGGTTCCACGCACGCGGCGCTCGCCAGTGGTACCGCATCGCGAGCAGGCGCAGTACGAAGGCGGTGACGACCGCGAGCCCGCTGGTGAACGGGGTGAGCGCGTCGTAACGGATGCACAGCACCACCATCGTCGCCCCGACGATCGCTGGGACCGCGTAGAGGTCGCGGTCCCAGCGCAGCAGCGAGGGAATCTCGTTGGCGAGCACGTCCCGGAGCACCCCGCCGCCGACGGCGGTGGCGAGGCCCAGGGCGGCGGAGGCGAACAGGTTGAGTCCGTAGGAGTACGCCTTCGTCGTCCCGCTCACGGCGAACAGGCCGAGGCCAGCCGCGTCGAAGACCAGCACCGCCGACTGGATCCGCTCGACGTGCGGATGCAGGAAGAACACCACGAGCGCGGCGAGGAGCGGGGTGATGAAGTACCCCAGGTCCGTGAAGGCGGCCGGGGGCACCGCGCCGATGATCACGTCCCGGAAGATCCCCCCGCCCAGCGCGGTGACCTCGGCGAGCACGGCCATGCCGAAGACGTCGAAGTTCTTGCGGACGGCCAGCAGCGCGCCGGAGATCGCGAACACGAAGATGCCGATGACGTCGAGCGTGTGCTGGACGGAGGGGGAGAAGAGTTGCTGGAGCTGCACCCTGACATTGTGTCCTGTCAGGGTGCGTGAACCTTACAAACCCAGGCTCACAGGGCGGGTTTCCCTGTGGTGAACAGCCAGGTCTGGAACAGGTCGTCCAGCTGCCGCCCACTGACCTTCTCCGCGAGGCGGATGAAGTCGGCGGTGTCCGCGTTGCCGTAGCGGTGCAGCTTCGTCCAGGCCGGGAGCAGCTTGAAGAACGCCGTGTCGCCGATCCGTTCGCGCAGCATCTGCAACGTCATCGCGCCGCGCTGGTAGACGGCCGAGGCGAACATGGTGTCGCGCTGCGGGTCGGCGACGGTGATCTGCCAGAAGGGGTTGTCGGCGGCCCGGGCGTTGTAGGCGGCGAGGAACGAGTCGTGGGCGGACCTGGTGCCCTGGTGCTCCGCCCACAGCCACTGGGCGTAGGTGGCGAAGCCCTCGTTGAGCCAGATGTCCTTCCACTGCGCCACGCTCACCGAGTCGCCGAACCACTGGTGGGCCAGCTCGTGCACGATCGTCGTCTCGCTGCGCACCGCCGAGTAGGCCGGCTTGCTCTGCACCTCCAGCGAGAACCCCGCCTGCGGCATGTCGTCGACGATGGCCCCGGTCTCCTCGAACGGGTACGGCCCGAAGACCTGCGACCAGTAGTCGGTGGCGGCGGCGGTGACGGCGTACACGTCGACGCTGTTGCTGTTGGCGAGGACCGGGTCGATGGCGACGTAGACCGGGATGCCGGAGGGGGTCTTCCCGGTCCGCACGTCGAACTTCCCGATGGTGGCGGTGGCGAGGTAGGTCGCCATCGGCCTGCCCTCGCGCCAGTGGGTGTACGTCGAACCGCCCTTGTCGTACGTCGAGACCAGCCGGCCGTTGGAGACCGCGGTCAGGCCCTCGGGCGCCTTGATCCGGATGTCGTAGGTGGCCTTGTCCGCGGGGTGGTCGCTGGACGGGAACCAGGTGGAGGCCGCGTTGGGTTCACAGGCGACGAAGACGCCGTCGGGGGTCTTCATCCAGCCGTAGTCGGAGCCGAAGACGATGGGCCCGTTGAGGGGTACGGGTATCCCGCCGTAGGTGACGGAGACGGTGAAGTCCCGGCCCTTGGCGAGCGCGTCCCTCGGCGTGACGGTGATCTCGTCGCCGGAGCGCGTGAACGGGGCGCGTCTGCCGTTCACTTCGACCTTCGTGACCTCCAGCTTCTGTAGGTCGAGGTCGAAGGCGGAGAGGTTCTGGGTGGCGCGCGCGGTGATCGTCGTACGGCCGTCCAGGCGGCCGGTGTCCGGGGCGTAGGCCACATCGAGGTCGTAGTGGCGGGCGTCGAAGCCGCCGTTGCCCAGCTGCGGGAAGTAGGGGTCGCCGATGCCGTCGGCGCCCGGGGTGGGGGCGGGGGCGGCCGCGACGACCAAGGAGGCGGCCGCCGCAGTTGCGACGGCCGCCAGACGTGCCGAACGGGAGAGGCGCATGGGTCGTCCCTTCGGTGCGTGGTCCGATCAGACGGATACGCCCAACCTGCACCCTCCCACCCAGACATGTACATGACTTTACCAACCTGTCATAAATCAGCGGTCCCGCCGAATCGACTGATCCGGGCGCTAAATTCACACTTACGGGGGAGTCGCCACACGGGGCGATTGACGGGGCTCCCTCGCCCCTCGACCAGGGACCAGAATCTTGACGCAATACATGAGGACCATGACCGTCGGCGCGGCGTTGCTCTCTTTGATCGCCGTGGGAACAACTGCGGCACGGACTCGGTCTATGAATTCCCGTACCACATCCCGGCGTTCTGGAGCACCCGGGGATGACTTTGCTCGCCGGAGGCCGTTTCCTGCAATGCGCGGCACGTGTGGCCGTATTCTCCGCCACATTGATATCCGTGGCCGGCTGCGGTGCCGCGGATTCGTCAGCGCGGCAGCCGACGCCACGAACGGCAGCGCTCGCCTCGACGACCGCGGAAACGGGGTTGCCGACGCTGGACTCCCTGAGGACACCGGTTCCGCCCGGGAGGCTGCTGCCGGCACAGAGCGGGCGGGGTGCCCAGCGGTTCGACGTGCCCTTGGCGAAGGAGGGTCCCACTGTCACCCTGCGCCTGATCTGCCTGGGGCCCGGTGACGCGGAGGTGACCGACGGATCCGGCGGGATTCACCGGCGCGGAGAGTGACCGGGTGATGCGGCTCGCGGTGCAGCCCTCCGTGAAATGGCGGCTGCTGGTCTGGGGATAGTCCAGGCGACCTCCCGCACACGGCGTCGAACAAGCAAGGACCGGCAGGGCGCCCCTGCCGGTCCTTGCGACTGTCGTGTGGCAACTGATCAGTTCTGTCCGTCAGTTGACTCCTGACCACCGGCTTCTGTCTCAGTGGTACCAGTGGCATCGGCGGTCTCAGCAGAGTCGTCGGCCGGCTTGGAAGAAGCCACCGCCGCCACCGCCGCCGAGGTCTCCGCCGACTCTTCCAGAACCGCCTCGCCCACCAACTCCGAGGCTTCCTTCGCCGCGGCCAGCAGGACCGTGTCCTGCGGGGCCTGGTCGGCGAAGCTCTCCGGGTGGTGGCAGGCGACCTGCTGGCCCGGACGGAGTTCGAGGAGCGCCGGCTCGGTCGTCTTGCAGATCTCCGTCGCCTTCCAGCAACGGGTGTGGAAGCGGCAGCCCGAGGGCGGGGAGATCGGCGACGGCACATCACCCTGGAGCAGGATGCGCTCGCTCTTCTGGCCCCGGCGCTTCGGGTCCGGGATCGGCACCGCCGACATCAGCGCCTTGGTGTACGGGTGCATCGGCGCCTTGTACAGCGAGTCCCGGTCGGCGAGCTCGACGATCTTGCCGAGGTACATCACGGCGATGCGGTCCGAGACGTGCCGGACGACGGAGAGGTCATGGGCGATGATCACATAGGTCAGGCCCAGTTCCTCCTGGAGGTCGTCCATGAGGTTCACGACCTGCGCCTGGATCGAGACGTCCAGCGCGGAGACGGGCTCGTCGGCCACCACCAGCTTCGGCTTCAGGGCCAGCGCGCGTGCGATGCCGATGCGCTGGCGCTGGCCGCCGGAGAACTCGTGCGGGTAGCGGTTGTAGTGCTCGGGGTTGAGACCGACCACTGACAGCAGCCGCTGCACTTCCTTCTTGACGCCGCCCTCCGGCGTCACGCCCTGGAGCTTGAAGGGGGCCCCGATGATCGTGCCGATGGTGTGACGCGGGTTCAGCGAGGAGTACGGATCCTGGAAGATCATCTGCACGTCGCGGCGCAGCGGACGCATACCGCTGACACTGAGGTGCGTGATGTCCTCGCCCTCGAACTCGACCTTGCCACCGGTCGGCTCCAGCAGCCGGGTGATCAGCCGGCCCATCGTCGACTTGCCGCAGCCGGACTCGCCCACGACACCGAGGGTCTCACCGGCCCTGACCTCGAAGTCGAGCCCGTCGACCGCGTGCACGGCGCCGACCTGCCGCTGGAGCAGGCCCTTCTTGATCGGGAAGTGCTTCTGGAGGCCGGTCACCTTGAGCAGGGTCTCGCCCTGGGCGGCGCCCCGGGTGGAGACCGCACCGTCGCTCTGCGCGGGGATGGTCACCGCGGTGTCCTTGGGGTTCTCGCTCACAGCTTCGGCGCAATCTCTTCGGTCCAGATCCGCTCCCGCTGCTCCTGCGTCATGTGGCAGGCGGCCCAGTGCCGGCCGCCGACCTCGGTCAGCTCCGGACGGACCGTGCGGGTGACGTTGTCCTTGGGGACGTCCGCGTACGGACAGCGCGGGTTGAAGGCGCAGCCGGACGGGATGTTGATCAGCGAGGGCGGGGAGCCCTTCACCGGGATCAGGCGCTCCTGCTGGTCACGGTCGAGACGCGGCATCGAGCCCAGCAGACCCCAGGTGTAGGGGTGCCTGGGCTCGTAGAACACCTTCTCGGCCGGGCCGCGCTCCACACAGCGGCCGCCGTACATCACCAGGATGTCGTCGGCGAGTTCGGCGACGACGCCCAGGTCGTGGGTGATGATGATGACCGCGGAGCCGAACTCCTTCTGAAGGTCCCGGATCAGGTCGAGGATCTGCGCCTGGACGGTCACGTCCAGGGCGGTCGTCGGCTCGTCCGCGATGAGCAGTTCGGGGTTGTTGACCAGCGACATCGCGATCATCGCGCGCTGGCGCATACCGCCGGAGAACTCGTGCGGGTAGCTGTCGACCCGCTTGTCCGGCTGAGGGATGCCGACCCGGTCGAGCATCTCGACGGCGCGCCGCTTGGCGGTCTTCTTGTCGACGTCGTGGTGGATGCGGTACGCCTCCACGATCTGCTGGCCGATCGTGTAGTACGGGTGCAGCGCGGACAGCGGGTCCTGGAAGATCATCGACATCTGGCGGCCGCGGAGCTTGCGCACGTCGTCCGGGTCGCTGCCGAGCAACTCGGTGCCGTCCAGCCAGATCTCACCGGATATCCGCGCCTTGCGCTTGCCGTACTGCCCGGCGGTGTGCAGGCCCATGATGCCGAGCGAGGTCACCGACTTGCCGGAACCCGACTCGCCCACGATGCCGAGGGTCTTGCCCTTCTCCAGCTGGAAGGAGAGCCCGTCGACGGACTTGACCAGACCGTCGTCGGTGGGGAAGTGCACCTTCAGGTCGCGCACTTCCAGGAAGGCCGTCGGAGCGGGCGAGCCGCTCGTGGGCTCGCCCACCGCCGCTCCGCTCTTGCTCAGTTCCGTCATGAGAGCCTCACTCGGGGGTCGATCACGGCGTACAGGATGTCCACCACGAGGTTGGCGATCAGCACCGCGAGAGAAGTGATCAGGGTGACGCCCAGGATGACGGGCAGGTCCTGGTTCTTGATGGCGGTGAGCACCGCCTGGCCCAGGCCCGGGATGCTGAACGTCGACTCGGTCAGGATCGCGCCGCCGATGAGGGCGCCGAGGTCCATGCCGAGCATGGTCAGGATCGGCGTCATCGTGGAGCGCATGGCGTGCTTGCCGATGACGACCTGCTCCTTGAGGCCCTTCGCGCGGGCCGTGCGGATGTAGTCCTCGCCGAGGATCTCCAGCATGGTGGCGCGGGTGATCCGGGCGTACATCGCCGCGTACAGGAAGGCGAGGGTGATCCAGGGCAGGATCATGCCGCCCAGCCAGCCGCTGAAGCTCTGGTCGAGGGGCACGTACTTGCCGTTGATCCAGTTCAGTCCGTAACTGAAGATCGCGAGCGAGAGGAGGCCCGTGAAGTAGATCGGCAGGGAGACTCCGCCGAGCGCGACGACCATCGCGCCGCGGTCCCAGATGCTGCCCCGCTTGAGCGCGGAGAGCACACCCGCCGCGACGCCGAAGACGAGCCACAGCACGGCGGCACCGAGCGCGAGACCCAGGGTCACCGGGAAGCGGTCGGTGAGCACCGGCCAGACGGCCTGCTCGCTGCGGAAGGAGTAGCCGAAGCAGGGCGCGGCACAGTGCGTCACATCGCCGCCGGCCGCGTAGGTGCGGCCCACGAAGATGCCCTTGAAGAAGTGCCAGACCTGCACGAAGATCGGGTCGCTCAGACCCAGCTTCGTCCGCACGGCCTCCACCGACGCGGGGTCCGCCTGCTTGCCCACGAAGCTCGTGGCGATGTCCACGCCCGCCCACTTGGGGACGAGGAAGAAGATGCAGAAGACCACCAGGATGATGACCACCAGCATCACTGCGGCGGCGAACAGCCGCCTGATGAGGTAAGCGAGCACAGCTAACGGCCCGCCGCGGACCGCGGGCCGCCTGAGGTCTTCAGACGGCCCGCGGTCTCGCCGCGCCGGCCTTCACCTGCCTTTCGTGCCGTACGGCGGGTGTACCGGGATTACTTCGTGGACTTCAGGCCGATGTTGACGAAGTCGTAGTAGCCGCTGAACGCGTCCGTCGTGTAGACGTTGGCGATCCGCGAGGAACGCCAGTTCAGGAGCTTCTCGAAGACGAAGGGCAGGTAGTAGCCGCCCTCCATGACCTTGTGGTTGATCTGGGTGGCGATCTGCGTCTTCTTCGCCTCGTCCAGCGTGGTGCTGTACTGGCTGAAGAGCCCGTCGATCGTCTTGTCCTTGATCAGGGCGAAGTTGTTGTTACCGCTCTGCAGGATGTAGCTGCTGTCCCACAGCGGGATGCCGTAGCCCTGGACGGTCGGGAAGTCCGGACCCCAGCCCATGATGATGATGCCGAGCTTCTTCTTCGCCACGTTGCTGGGGCTGCCGATGATGCCGGAGATCTGCGAGCCGTCGTACTGGTAGATGTCGGCCTGGATGCCGACCTTCTTCAGCGACTCCTGCAGGGACGTGGCCGTGGCCACCTCCTGCTGCTTGTTGCTGCGGACCGCGATCGTGGTCTTGAAGCCGTTCGGCTGACCGCAGGCCTTGAGCTCCTGCTTGGCCAGGTTCACGTTGCCGTTCTTGTTGGCGCCGGCGATCCCGTACGGGTCGTACTTCTGGCCCTCGCCACCCGCGACGGACGGCGGGAGCATGTTCGTACCGAGGTCACCACCGGCGACCGGGCCACCGCGGGCCGTCTGCAGCGACACGTGGTCGGCGGCGTAGACGACGGCCTTGCGGCAGTGGATGTTGTCGAACGGCTTGACGCTCTGCGGGAAGACCGCGTAGCGGATGAAGCCGGACACCGGGTTGTCCAGGTTGTCCTTGTGCTCCTTCAGGGCGATGGTGCGGCCCTGGGGGCCGAGGCCCGTCTGGCTGGCGTCGATGTCGTAGTCGCCGTTGATCAGGCGCTGGTCCATGTCGCTCTGGTTGGTGGAGATGTCCAGAGTGATCTTGTCCGGGTACGCCTTGCGGACCGGGTCCGAGGACGCCTTCCAGCTGGTGTTGCGGACCAGGACCAGCCCCTTGTTCGGGGTGTACGACTGGAACTTGTACGGGCCCGAGGAGAACGGGTGCAGGCCGTACTTGGACTTGGTGTCCTGGTCCTGGCGGACCGGGGACGCCGTGACCATCGCCAGGACTTCACGGAAGTCGGAGTTGGCGGTGGGCAGGTGGAAGACGATCGTCTTGGCGTCGGGCGTGGAGATCGCCTTCAGGCCGAGCTTGTCCTTCGAGGTGTCCTTGTACGGACCCTTGTAGGTGCCCTTGGGGTCGAGCATCTGCTGGAGGTAGATCGGACCACCGGACAGCACGTCCTGCGCCCAGACACGCTCGATGCCGTACTTGACGTCCTGGGAGGTGATGGCCTTGCCGTCCTCCCAGGTGATCCCGTCGCGCAGGTGGAAGGTGTACGTCTTGCCGTCGGCCGAGACCGTGCCCTCGTCCGTGGCGAGGTCCGGGGTGAGCTCGGCGCCCTTGGCGCCCGGCTCGGTCTTGTACGTGAGCAGCTGGCGGCTGTAGTAGCGCGCGAAGTCCCACATGAAGCCGTAGTAACCGCGGGTGGTGTCCCACGAGTCGGCGTCCTGGGGGCTCACGAACTTCAGGGTGCCGCCCTTCTTCACCTGCGCGGCCTGGGCGACCTTGTTGTTCGCGGCGTTGAAGCCGGCGGCGCCGTTCTTCGACCCCCCGTCGTCATTGCCACCGCCTCCGCACGCGGCCATGGCCAGCATGCCGGCGACCGCCGCAGCGGCGGCCAGCGCCTGCTTACGCCGCCCTGAGGTGCGTTGGGTAGTCACGATCTCGGATCCTCCGGTTTTGATGAGAGACCCCGTGCTGTGTGTGCCACGGGACGCTTGGGTGAGGCGGTTCAGCGGGAGCCCTTGGGGTCCAGCGCGTCCCGCACGCCGTCGCCGAACAAGTTGAAGGCCAGAACGGTGATGAAGATGGCCACGCCCGGGACGACCATGTACATGGGGTCCGAGTCGTAGTAGTCGATCGCGGTCGAGAGCATCTGGCCCCACGAGGAGGTGGGCGGCTTGACGCCCACACCGAGGAAGCTGAGCGCGGCCTCGGTCAGGATGTTGGTGGGGATCATCATCGTCGTGTAGACGATGATCGGCGCGACGAGGTTGGGCAGCAGTTCCTTGAACAGGATGTAGAACCGCCCCGCGCCCAGGGACCGGGCCGCCTCGACGTACTCGCGCTCGCGCATCGAGAGGGTCTGGCCGCGCACCACGCGGCCGATGTAGGGCCACCCGAAGAAGCCGATGACCAGGATCATCACGAACACCCGCACGTTGGAGCCGGACAGGCCCAGCATCGCGTCCGGCATGACGGAGACCAGCGCGATGATGAAGAGCAGCTGCGGGAAGGCCAGCAGGCCGTCCATGACGCGGCTGATGACCGAGTCGATCCAGCCGCCGAAGAAGCCGGCGAGGATGCCGAGCACGGTGCCGAACACGACGGCGACGATCGCGGACAGGAAGCCGACGAGGAGCGAGATCCGTGCGCCGTAGAGGATTCGGGCGAGGATGTCGCGGCCGTTGACGGGCTCGACGCCCAGCAGGTGGTCACCGCTGATGCCGCCCAACGACCCGGTGGGCGTGCCGAACAGCGGGTCGATCAGGTTCTCGTGGAAGGTGTCCGGGTCCTGCCCGATCAGGTTGGCGATCACTGGGGCGAGCAGGGCGACCACGACCAGGAGGAGCACCACGATGCCGCCCGCGAGGGCGAGCTTGTCTCGCTTGAGGCGCTCCCAGGCGATCCGGCCCAGGGAACGTCCCTGCACGGCCTTGTCGCCGGCGGTGGCAGCCGCCGCTTCTTCGGCCGCACTCGGGGCCGCTTCCGCGGTCGGCTCGTGCAATGGTGCCGTCATCTGGCAGGGACCCCTCTCAACCGGCGGTAGCCGGCTTGCACTTGCCGCTGGTAGCGGCATGATCACTCTCTCCTGGGCAGGGATGAACACCCCTTGGAGCGCGAGTCTTCAACGCTGCGGCGACCGGTTACCAGAGTTGACGGTGAATGGATGCGCAACCGTGATACGAGCATGGCGTTTCGTTATCCGAACGACGGGTAACGCCTGTCGGACAGGGGACAAAGGCGACAAGACATCACACCTGTCACCCAAAGCCCCCCATCTACGCGCAGAGACCCACCCGAGCCACGCCTCACCATTCAACCATCACCAGCAACCGCGTGACCCGCGTCACACCCCCGGGCGATACTTGCCCCACCTTGCTCGGCCATGAGCCATTCCCACCCCCTCACAGAAAACAAAATCAAGGCATTCGACAACCGGAACAAAGGCTCCGACAAACAGAATCGAGGGTTCCTTGAGGAAGGGCCGACCCTCCCGATTTTTCTTGGTTGATGCGCACACGCCACAGCGATGACTTCATGCCCCGTCAGCGAAACCCGCTGCACCAAGGGGAAACGGGCAATTACAAAAAGGCGTCGGGTGGCACGGTGGGCGGGTACGACGACAGCACGAAGGCCGCGACCCTGAAGTACACCCTCAGCTCAGCATCACCATGTCGCGGACGTCCGGCTGGACCTGCGGCGGCGGCCGGTCCGTCAAGTTCACGCTGGCCGAGATTTCAGGGAACGTCAAGTACGACGTTTTCAAGGCGAACACCAAGGGCGTCTCGGTGGAGCACGACCTCAGTGTGCCCGGAAAGCGCTACGGCTATGTGACGCCCGAGGCGGAATTCCAGAAGTTCCACATCGAGAAAGCGCATTACGGCGCGAACTGCAAGATCGCCGTCGACAAGGACTACGGCGTGTTCCACGCCGTCACCGCGAAGCTCTTCTGCTCCACGTGCGTTTCGAAGCACGCGTGCACACCGGAGCCGTGACCCGGTGACGGCGCCGCATGACACGGCTGTGGCCGCCTCTCGGTCGAGAGGCGGGCGCAGCCGTGTTCAGTAGGTTCCGGACACCGGCGGATACCCGTACCCCGAAGCCGGCGCCGGTGGCAGTGCCGCGTGGGCCTCGCGGTCGTAGAAGGGGCGTGCCGTCGCCCGCATCCACATCACGACCGGGTCGTACTCGTCGGTCATCGCCACCGTCGACACCGGCAGTCCGTCCGGCGCCGCGCCGATCGACTGCTGCATCATCGCCCGCACCGAGTCCACGGCCGGCGGCGACGTGTCGTACACGTCCAGGCCGATCGCGAGGTACGGCGCCCCGAGCGCCGGCTGGACCCAGGCGCGGCGCAGGGAGCGGACCGCGGGGGTACGGTGGGCGTTCTGCGTCAGCAGGGCGTAGAACTGCGGGACCTCGATGGCGGGTTCGGTGAGCCGCAGCGGGCCGGCCGGCTGGCGGTCCAGGCCGGTGGCGATGCGGCGCAGGTCCAGCCAGGGGATGCCGACGCCGCCGCCCGGGGCGTGCGGGTTGAGCCAGAGGCCGAAGTGGTCGGGGTAGAGCGTGCGGGCCACGTCGAGGCCGTCGACCACCTCGTACGACCGGTTCCAGCCGCTCGCGGAGAGTTCCTGGGCCGAGGTCACGCAGGGGGCGTAACCGTGGCCGTCGACCTCCATGTTCCCGTACTGGGCGTCGGGGGAGCCGGCCTGGCCATGCCAGAGCAGCATCCAGATCTGGCCGGAGGAGGGCGTGGCGAGGGCGCGGAGAAGTGCCTCGTAGGCGTCGTAGCGCCCGGGGGTTACCTGGCGCAGCATGTGCTCGACCTGTCCGGTCGCCGCGGTGCCGCTGGCGCTCACGTGTTACCGCCCCTTCATCTGGTGGCCCGCGTATGGAGGCCGCCCCGCGTTTGGAGACAGCTTAAGCGCCAGGGGAGGTGGCGCCGATTGTCCGTCGGCGGGTGCGGGTTTCGTCGTGGCTGAGCGCGCCCGGGCGGCGGAGCCGCGGATCGGCACGGCCCCGCGCCCCTGGGGCGCTGCTAGTGACCGTCCTGATAGAAGGGACGCACGTGGTCCCGCATCCAGTGGCCCACCGGGTCGTCCGCGACGTCCAGCAGGACCAGGTTCACCGGCCATCGCACCGGCACCCGGCCCAGCGCCTTGCCCAGGGCCTCCAGGGGCAGGGCGCGCAAGTCGCCCTCCCACTGGGAGAGCTCGACGCCCACGAACATCACGGGGTCCGCCGTCTCGATCGCGGCCAGGCAGCGGCGGGCCGTGGCGACCACGCCGGTCTGGGCGAACTCGGCCGACGCCGCGGCCAGGAAGTCCACCGGGTCGTCCTGCCAGTCCGGTTCGAAGAGGCGGACCCGGCCGCCGGAGGACGGGCCGTCCAGCTCGGTGTGGCCGACCCGGCACAGCTGGGCGACCGCCTCCGGCGGCAGCGGGACGCCGACCACCCCGCCGGGGTTGACCGCGATGCCGACCTGCGGGGGCAGACCGCGGGCGAACTCGACGGCCGGGGCGATCGTGTACGACAGGTGGGAGCCGGCCACCAGGCGGAACTGCTCCTCGGAGCTGAAGACCGGCACGTACACCTGGCCCGCTATCTCCGTCGTGGGCAGGTCCAGCGGGCCGCTGTGCGGGCCGCCGCCCTCCGGCAGCGGGATCCACAGGAAGCTCCGGCCCAGTACCTCGATGAGCCGGCCCGCCGCCGCGGGTACGCCGAGGGAGGCCGACAGGACCTCCTCCAGTTCGTTGCCGGGCCACCCGCCGTGTGGGTGGGGGTGTGCCTGTGCCGGGAAGTCCGCGGGAACGTCCGCCGGGAAGTCCATCTGCCTACCGCCTGCTGGAAACCACTGCTGCTGAGGCTGGAAAGGCTAGCGGGTGACACCGACAAAGCCACCCCACCAGCCGATTCGGCCCGGAAAGGGGATACCCGCACCGGCGGATCAGTTCGCGAAGGCGATCCGGCGCAGTACGTCCGCCGCGTCCCGGTCCAGCAGGACCGCCGAGCCGACGCCCTCGGGCAGTTCGCCCCTCTCCACCGCGCGCAGCAGCCGGCCGGCCGCCCGGCGGTGGCGCAGGAAGGCGTACCGGGAGACGCCCCGGCCGCGCTCGCGCTGCCCGTCCAGTGCCGTGCCGACGGTGACGTCCAGGAGGAGCAGGTGCAGGGTGCCGCCGCGACGGCGGGCCGCGCGGGCCAGCCAGTCGCGGACCCAGGCCTGGGTCCCGCAGTCGTGCACGACGACGCCTTCGCCGGCGCGAAGGGCCCGGCGCAGCCCGGCGTAGTGGGCGAGGCGGACCAGTGGGCGGTAGACGGCGTACGGCAGGAGGCGGGCCAGGCGGGCGTCCCAGCGGTCTCGGGTGTCCTGCGAGTCGATCCGTATCCCCTGCACGGTGCGGTGCATCAGGGTGGACTTGCCGCTGCCGGGCAGCCCGGTGACCACCACCAGGTCACGGGGGCCGAAGAGCAGGCCGTGCGGGCTGCGCCCGGCGCGGTCGCGCAGGTCGCGGACGACCGGCGCGGGGGGCTCGCCGCACCGCTCGCGGGCCAGGGCCGTCGGCTGCTGGGGCAGGGCGACGCCCGTCGTCGTGGCGTATGCCGTGGTCCTTGTCACCGTGACCGTCCTCCCTGGGGGCTCAGGAAAGGTTCTCCCCGCTTAATGTAAAGAGAAGGTAATGCATGGTGTCTCGCGATTCCGTGCCCGTCCTGCCACAGCCGCGTCACAGAGCCAGGAGCCGGGTCCGGCCTGCCGTGCGTCCGGACGGCGTGCAATGATGTCCGCGCCAACTGCATACCGGCCGCTTGAATCCGCGCGGGAGAGTCCCCAGCCGTCTTCGCTGGGGCGCCGAAGGAGCAAGTCCCTCCCTTGAATCTCTCAGGCCCCCGTTACCGCGCGGGCGAGGCACATCTGAAAAGCGGGCCGCTGTGTCAGTGGCTCCACCCAAGGTGCAAGCCGTGATCACATGCGTGGTCAGGGCGAACCTCTCAGGTTCCGATGACAGATGGGGAGGACAGACCTCGCCTGTCATGCCCTTGGGACCTCCGGGAGACGACCGACCGATGAGCAGTACCGATTCCGCCGCACCGCGCCGCACCGCGCTCGATGCCCTGCATCGCTCGCTCGGCGCCACCATGACCGACTTCGCCGGCTGGGACATGCCCCTGCGCTACGGCTCCGAGCGCGACGAGCACGTCGCGGTACGGACCAGGGCCGGGCTCTTCGACCTCTCCCACATGGGCGAGATCACCGTGACCGGCCCGCAGGCGGCCGAGCTGCTGAACCACGCCCTGGTCGGTGACATCGCCTCCGTGGGCGTCGGCCGCGCCCGCTACACCATGATCTGCCGCGAGGACGGCGGCATCCTGGACGACCTGATCGTCTACCGGCTCGCCGGGACCGAGTACCTGGTCGTCGCCAACGCCTCCAACGCCCAGGTCGTCCTCGACGCGCTCGTGGAGCGGTCCGCCGGCTTCGACGCCGAGGTGCGCGACGACCGGGACGCGTACGCCCTGATCGCCGTCCAGGGGCCCGAGTCGCCCGGGATCCTGAAGTCCCTGACCGACGCCGACCTGGACGGCCTGAAGTACTACGCGGGGCTGCCCGGCACCGTCGCCGGCGTCCCGGCGCTGATCGCGCGCACCGGCTACACAGGCGAGGACGGCTTCGAGCTGTTCGTGAAGCCGGAGCACGCGGTGGAGCTGTGGCAGGCGCTGACCGAGGCGGGTTCCCCGGTGGGCCTGGTGCCGTGCGGGCTGTCCTGCCGGGACACCCTGCGCCTGGAGGCGGGCATGCCGCTCTACGGGCACGAGCTGAGCACGGAGCTGACCCCCTTCGACGCCGGGCTCGGCCGGGTGGTCAAGTTCCAGAAGGAGGGCGACTTCGTGGGGCGCGCGGCGCTCGCCGAGGCCGCCGGGCGTGCGGAGCAGAACCCGCCGCGGGTGCTCGTCGGCCTGGTCGCCGAGGGCCGCCGGGTGCCGCGCGCCGGATATGCGGTGGTCGCCGGCGGCGAGGTCATCGGCGAGGTCACCTCCGGTGCCCCCTCCCCGACCCTGGGCAAGCCGATCGCCATGGCGTACGTCGACGCGGCGCACTCGGCGCCGGGCACGGCGGGCGTCGGCGTGGACATCCGGGGCAGTCACGAGCCGTACGAGGTCGTGTCGCTGCCGTTCTACAAGCGCCAGAAGTGATCGCCGCCACGAGCGTCGGCAACGGCCACCGGGCGTGATCCGGCCCACATCGCCGCTGATCACGCACGGTCCCAGCAGTCCCCCATTCACCAGCACTCCCCCGCGTACAGGAGAATTCAGGCCATGAGCAACCCCCAGCAGCTGCGTTACAGCAAGGAGCACGAGTGGCTGACGGCCGCCGAGGACGGCGTGGCGACGGTCGGCATCACGGAGCACGCGGCCAACGCGCTCGGTGACGTCGTCTTCGTCCAGCTCCCGGCGGTCGGCGACACGGTGAGCGCGGGCGAGTCCTGCGGCGAGCTGGAGTCGACCAAGTCGGTGTCCGACCTGTACGCGCCGGTCACCGGTGAGGTCACCGCGGTCAACGAGGACGTCGTCGAGGACCCGTCCCTGGTGAACTCGGCCCCCTTCGAGGGCGGCTGGCTGTTCAAGGTGCGCGTCACGGACGAGCCGGGCGACCTGCTCTCCGCCGACGAGTACACCGCCTTCACCGCCGGCTGAGAGCCGCAGCAGACCCCGGCCAAGGAGTCGTAGAAACAGATGTCCGTTCTGAACACGCCCCTGCACGAGCTCGACCCGGAGGTAGCCGCCGCGGTCGACGCCGAGCTGGAGCGCCAGCAGTCCACCCTGGAGATGATCGCCTCGGAGAACTTCGCTCCGCTCGCGGTCATGGAGGCGCAGGGCTCGGTCCTCACCAACAAGTACGCCGAGGGCTACCCGGGCCGCCGCTACTACGGCGGCTGCGAGCACGTGGACGTCACCGAGCAGATCGCCATCGACCGGGTGAAGGAGCTGTTCGGCGCCGAGTACGCCAACGTGCAGCCGCACTCCGGTGCCTCCGCCAACCAGGCGGCTCTGTTCGCGCTGGCCCAGCCCGGCGACACCATCCTGGGTCTGGACCTCGCCCACGGCGGCCACCTGACCCACGGCATGCGCCTGAACTTCTCCGGCAAGCAGTTCGACGTGGTCGCCTACCACGTCGACGACTCCGGTCTGGTCGACATGGCCGAGGTGGAGCGGCTCGCCAAGGAGCACCGGCCGAAGGTGATCATCGCGGGCTGGTCGGCGTACCCGCGCCGGCTGGACTTCGCGGAGTTCCGGCGGATCGCCGACGAGGTCGGGGCGTACCTGTGGGTCGACATGGCCCACTTTGCCGGCCTGGTGGCGGCGGGGCTGCACCCGAACCCGGTGCCGTACGCGGACGTGGTCACCTCCACCACCCACAAGACGCTGGGCGGCCCGCGCGGCGGCATCATCCTGGCGAAGAAGGACTTCGCGAAGAAGCTGAACTCGTCCGTCTTCCCGGGCTTCCAGGGCGGTCCCCTGGAGCACGTGATCGCGGCGAAGGCGGTCTCCTTCAAGGTCGCGGCCTCGGAGGACTTCAAGGAGCGCCAGCGCCGTACGGTGGACGGGGCGCGCATCCTGGCGGAGCGGCTCACCGCCGCCGACGCCCGCGAGGCCGGGGTGAACGTCCTGTCCGGCGGTACGGACGTGCACCTGATCCTCGTCGACCTGCGCGAGTCGGAGCTGGACGGACAGCAGGCCGAGGACCGTCTCCACGAGGTCGGCATCACGGTCAACCGGAACGCCGTCCCGAACGACCCGCGGCCGCCGATGGTCACCTCGGGTCTGCGGATCGGCACCCCGGCGCTGGCCACCCGCGGCTTCACGGCCGAGGACTTCGCCGAGGTCGCGGACGTGATCGCCGAGACGCTGAAGCCGTCCTTCGACGCCCAGGCGCTCAGGGCCCGGGTGGCGGCCCTGACCGACAAGTACCCGCTGTACCCCGGTCTCGACAAGTAGTTCCCTGGTGGGGGCACCCGATGGCGTGTGCCCCCGCTCTTTCCCGAGGAGTTCCCGTGGCCATCTCGGTCTTCGACCTGTTCTCGATCGGCATCGGCCCGTCGAGCTCCCACACCGTCGGGCCGATGCGCGCGGCCCGCATGTTCGCCCGCCGGCTGCGCAACGAGGGACTGCTGGCGCCCGTCACCTCGATACGCGCCGAGCTGTACGGCTCCCTCGGCGCGACCGGCCACGGCCACGGCACCCCGAAGGCGGTGCTGCTCGGCCTGGAGGGCGCCTCGCCGCGCACGGTGGACGTGGAGACGGCCGACGACCGCATCGAGACGGTCAAGAGCACGGGGCGCCTGTCGCTGCTCGGCGAGCACGAGATCGCGTTCTCCTTCGACGACGACCTGAAACTCCACCGCCGCAAGGCGCTCCCGTACCACGCGAACGGCATGACCCTCTGGGCGTACGACGCGCAGGGCGCCGAGCTCCTCTCCAAGACGTACTACTCGGTCGGCGGCGGGTTCGTCGTCGACGAGGACGCGGTCGGCGCGGACCGCATCGTGCTGGACGACACGGTCCTGAAGTACCCCTTCCGCACCGGCGACGAGCTGCTGCGCCTGACGAAGGACACGGGGCTGTCGATCTCCGCGCTGATGCTGGAGAACGAGCGGGCCTGGCGAACCGAGGAGGAGATCCGCGAGGGCCTGCTGGACATCTGGCGGGTGATGCGGGCCTGCGTCTCGCGCGGTATGTCCCGTGAGGGCATCCTGCCGGGCGGGCTCCGGGTGAAGCGCCGGGCCGCCGTGACCGCGCGCCAGCTGCGGGCCGAGGGCGACCCGTTGGCGCACGCGATGGAGTGGATCACGCTCTACGCGATGGCCGTGAACGAGGAGAACGCGGCCGGCGGCCGGGTCGTCACCGCCCCCACCAACGGCGCGGCCGGCATCATCCCGGCCGTCCTCCACTACTACATCAACTTCGTTCCCGGCGCCGACGAGGACGGAGTCGTCCGCTTCCTCCTCGCCGCCGGCGCGATCGGCATGCTCTTCAAGGAGAACGCGTCCATCTCCGGCGCCGAGGTCGGCTGCCAGGGCGAGGTCGGCTCGGCCTGCTCGATGGCGGCGGGCGCCCTCGCCGAGGTCCTCGGCGGCTCCCCCGAACAGGTCGAGAACGCCGCCGAGATCGGCATGGAGCACAACCTCGGCCTCACCTGCGACCCGGTCGGCGGCCTGGTCCAGATCCCCTGCATCGAACGCAACGGCATGGCCGCGGTCAAGGCGGTCACCGCGGCGCGCATGGCCATGCGCGGCGACGGCTCCCACAAGGTGTCCCTGGACAAGGTCATCAAGACCATGAAGGACACGGGCGCCGACATGAGCGTGAAGTACAAGGAGACGGCGCGGGGCGGGCTCGCGGTGAACATCATCGAGTGCTAGGGAGACATGCCCGGACCAGCGTGTCCGTGTCTTTCAGCGCTGTCGGGGCCTTCCCTGCTTACGCGGCGGAAAGTCCCCGGAAAGTCCCTGGGACAGGCTTGAAAGTCCCCGAAAAGTCCCCAGGGATCCTGGATACCCGACGGTCATGAGCGGTCGCGTATGCGGGACATCCACCGATACTGGCTGGCGGGTCTCAAGCGCTGCCCGATCGGCGCCGGCCCTGCGGGCGCGGAGCAGGTGAGAGGCGAGAACAACCAGAGGGTCTCGATCAAAGCCACGGCCATCCCCCGCGGGTTCAAGGAACAGTCCGACCCGCCGATCTCGGCGAACCGATCACGGGAACATCCCTGCGGGCGCGGGGAACAGGTCGGCGCGGGCGTCCTTCAGGGCTGGCACGGGGACCATTCCTGCGGGCGCGGGGAGCAGACGGCGGTGAAGGTGGACTCGATCGGTGTCGGGGGACCATCCCCGCGGGCGCGGGGAGCAGGGGGTGGTGACGTTCCTGTCGGCGTGGGTGCCGGCACCATCCCCGCGGGCGCGGGGAGCAGTCCGAGGGCTGGATCAACCTCACGACCGGCGCGGGACCATCCCCGCGGGCGCGGGGAGCAGGCGCACCTCCCGCCGTTCGAACCGAATCGAACGGGACCATCCCCGCGGGCGCGGGGAGCAGTAGCCGTCATCCGGCAGGATCGTTGGGCCGCAGGGACCATCCCCGCGGACGCGGGGAGCAGTTCCCGCCCCTGGTGCAGTCCGACGTGAAGCGGGGACCATCCCCGCGGGCGCGGGGAGCAGACCGGGTACGTGTTGGCCGCGATGGCGGACGTGGGACCATCCCCGCGGGCGCGGGGAGCAGCGATTCCCTGCATGTAGCGGACCGGGCCGGTTGGGACCATCCCCGCGGGCGCGGGGAGCAGTACCGGGTCACGGTGACGCGCGACGGCCGGCAGGGACCATCCCCGCGGGCGCGGGGAGCAGCTCACCTACGGCCAGGCAGACCGGGTGTTCCTGGGACCATCCCCGCGGGCGCGGGGAGCAGCCGGTCGTCGGTGTAGTCGGCCAGCCGGACGTGGGACCATCCCCGCGGGCGCGGGGAGCAGACAGAGTGTGAGGATTGTATGTGCACCGCTCAGGGACCATCCCCGCGGGCGCGGGGAGCAGGGAGTCCGACGAGGACGCCGTACGAGAGGTGAGGGACCATCCCCGCGGGCGCGGGGAGCAGACTCACTGAACTGGGCTTTTACTCCGGCAGCGTGGGGATTCCCATGACGTTCATTGATTCCGACAATTCAGCCGAGCGGGCAGGAAAGGTATCAAGGACCTCCGAAGCGGCGGCGCTTTGCCGCCCTGCTCCAGCCGACAGGTGGAGTCTCTGTGGGGCTGGGGCGTTGGATCAGCGTTACGCCTTCGTGGTCGATGGGGTGCCAGGCGTGGTCGTGGGTACGGAAGGTGAAGCCCTGTTCGGTGTTGGTGGTGTGTGCGAGGAGGGCGCGTCCTTGGCCTGTGTACTGTCGGACTTCGTCCCACAGGACGTCGCGGATGCGTGCCGAGGGGTTGCCGATGAAGACGCCGGCGGAGATTTCCAGGAGCCACCGGGTGAGGAATCCTCGTAGGCCGGGTGGGCAGTTGGTGAGGACGATGACGGTCACCAGCTCACCTGTTCGTAGTCGTCGGGCCCGTCGTGGTTGATGCCGGCGGTGACCTGCTGGTTGCCATCGCTCTGGAGCATGACGATGTCCCTGTCGTTGTTCGCGGGCTCGTCAGGGGTACCGGCGGGCAGGAGCAGGCGCTTGATGTCGTGGACGCAGCGGTCCAGGAGGGACGTCTCGTGGATCCGGTCGCGCAGGGCGCGGCGGGTGCGGCCGCCGATGTCGGTGTTGTCGCCGTCGTCGTCCGCAGCGACGTCGAAGGCGAGCGGGATGCCGATGTCGGTTTTGTAGAGGTCGGCGATGTCGAGGACGAAGGACAGTTCGTGGCCGGAGTGGATGAACCCGAGGCCGGGACTGCAGCCGAGTGAGGTGACGACGGCGTGGGCGATGCCGTACATGCACTGCGCGGCGGCAGTGACGGCCTGGTTGACGGCGTCGCCGCCGGCGAAGTCGCCGGGCGTGTAGCGGCGGCCGCGCCAGGGCACACCGGTGCGGGCCGCCTGGGCGCGGTAGCAGTCTTTGACGCGTCGCCCTTCTCGGCCCAGGAGTTCCTGGCGGGTCAGGCCGGCGGGGTCTTCGTCGGGGAACCGCATGCGGTACATGGCGCGGGCTACGGCGAGGCGGTTTCGGGGGTTGGCCCACTGGCGTGCTTGGGCTTCGGCGAGGGCGGAGGAACGGCTGAGGGCGCGGCCGGAGGCGTAGTAGCGCACGCCGCGTTCGCCGACCCAGCACACGGCGGCGCCGGTTTCGGCGAGGACACTCATTGCCTGGTGGGTGATGCGGGTGCCGGGGCCGAGGAGGAGGGTGCCGATGGTGGCGGAGGGGATGTGGGTGGTGCCTTCGGCGTCCTGGGCGGTGATGGCGTTGGCATCGCGGTGGACGGTGCAGCGTTCCAGGTAGATGAAGGACAGGCGTTCTGAGGTACGGGTGAGTTGCCGCGGGGTCAGTGCGGTGCGCTGGGAAACCGTACTCATCACGCCTGCTGGGGTGCCGTGGCGAGGGGGGCCAGAGTGATCAGGCCGCATCCGTAGGCTTTGGCGCGGCCGATGCCCTGGGTGAGGGTGCGGCGCAGCAGTGCGGGGTCGGTGACTTCGAGACGGCCGTCGTAGGTGACGGTGACGAGGGTGACCGGTTTGCCGCGCCGGTTGCCGTCTGCGTCGCGTGATTTGTCGAAGGCCAGGTTGTGCTGGTTGGCGACGGAGAGTTCGTAGCGGTCGCCGTGGTGTTCGTGCTTGCCGTGGTGGGTGGTGCCGCCTGGGAGCAGTCGTTTGTCGTCGGTCTTCTCCAGGATGCGGAAGCCGCATTTTTCCTGCCGGTCGATGAGCCAACGCATCTGGTGAACGGATGTCAGGTGGGCTGTGATCTTGCGGGGTTCGTCGGCGGTGCGCCGGATGGTGTGGACCGGGTTGGCGGTCAGCCTGAAGGCCCAGCGGTCGCCGTCGGCAAGCCGCTCAAGGAAGGGGCTGTAGGGCCTGGTCTGCCAGCCGGGATTGTCCGGGACGGCGGCTGCGGGCCAGCCTGCCTGTTCGACCAGGTGGGTCAGGTCGGGCCGGTGCGGGCTGACGATGTAGAGCAGGACCTCGGCGCGTGCCCGGTGGTCCAGGCGCCACAGCACCCGCGGCTCCTCCCGTTGGGGGCCGTCGCTGGGCAGCAGGTCGGGGAAGGAGGCCATGACCGCCGCGTGCATGGTTTGCGGTGAGGAGAGCAGGCGCCGGGCGCCGGGGCGCGCGGTGTTCACACGGAATCGGGTGAGGAACGACATCAGGCGCTCTCCTCCTCCAGGGCATCGAACGGTTCGTGCCGCGCAGGAGCGGCCGGGAGCCCGGGGACGGGCACCCTGGTAGTGACGACAGTGCGCCAGGTGTGCTGGCGGTGGGCGGCGTCGAAGCTGACCGGCTGGTCACGCAGACTGTCCGCGCCGCTCTCTTCGCCTGCTGCCGCTTCCCTCAGGACCATCAGATCGTCGGGGGTGCGGCCGCGGTAGCGCTTGCGGTACCAGGCGGATGCCTGCCAGGGCACGGTCGCGAGAGCGTCCTCCAGCCGCCCCTTCTCGTGCAGGCCGAGCTCGACAGGCGCGGCCGGCGGGCAGGAGCGGCGGCCCAGGAACGGCGGATGGATCGGCGTCCTCAGGGCGGCATCAAGCCGGGTGAGCAGGGCAGGGTCGCCTTCGATGGCGGCGACGAAGACGGCGTCGGCGAGGTAGTACCGCTCGGACAACGGCATCGCTTTGCCGGTGACGGCGTGGTGGGCGGTGTGGAAGTCCCTTAGGAGGGTGCCTGGTTGGTCGATGCGGACGCCGAAGCGGAGCGCGGCCAGAGCAGCAAGGCGAGTGTCGTCGCCGCGTTCGATGCCGGCGGCGGCAGCGAGCAGTCCGATCACGGCGCTCTTGGTGGGTGCGGACTCTGTGGTGCGGCGGGCGAACCGGGAGGAGGCCCCCCAGGATTGCAGGGGGCCGGCCAGGCGGAGCAGGAGCACGCTCATGCGGGCTTCTCCAGCCGGTCCGTGACAGCCCGGCCGACGGCTGCGACCAGCTCGGTGAGGCTGTCGGACTCAGTGCCGAGGTCGGCGAGCTTGAGGGTGTTGGGGCCGACCCGCAGCACCCAGGTCAGGGTGGAGTCTCCATGGCCGTAGGCCCGTTCGATGTCGGGGACGTAGGCTGCGAGCCGGTCGGACGCTTCCCGTACGTGGCCGCCCTGGTCTCCGCGGATGGGGTCCTCGAAGGCGGCGACGAAGCTGATGGGGCGGGTGGTGCGCAGCTTGACGACGACGGCGTCGGGCAGGGTGTGGTGCCCGAAGGTGTTGATCTTCCCGGTCGGCAGGGAAGCGGCGAAGCTGTGCACGAAGGCCTCGACGGCGCGGCGGACGGGCTCGGTGCGCGGTTCGTCCTCGCGCAGGCCCTGGCCGAGGTTGTCGGCGAGCTGGTGGACGCTGAGGGCGGCGTAGCGGTAGAGGGTGGCGGAGTTGAAGTCGACGGTGCCGATCATTCCGGCGCCGGTCTCCTCGTCGGTGTTCTCGTCGTCGACCGCGGTGTAGTAGTCGGACTCGGTGTCCGCCCGGTGCACGCTGATGGCGTGGGCGACCTGGACCGCCGCGTCGACGTTGTAGTCGGCGGCATCGGCGACCATGCGGCCGAACAGGGCGATGTCGACGGAGTGACGGCTGTCCGCGATCTCCTTGACGCGCTCCTTGTTCTGCTTGTCCTTCAAATGCGCCGTGATGTCGCCGGCGCCGTCGACGGCGAGCCGGGCCAGCCCGTCGAGCTGCCGGGCGCTGAGGAAGACCAGGTACTTCGCCTCCGGGGCCGGTGTGGCGCCGGATTCCTTGGCCGCGTCCGCTTTCCGCTTGGGGACTTCCGTCTTCAGGCCGGCCGCCTTGACGGTCTCATCCGCCAGCCGCAGCGCCGTCTCGTCGTCGATGGAGGCATCCAGCGCGGTGATCCGTGAGGCAACCACCTCCACGACCTTCTTGGTCCGCACACCGAGTTCGCTGGGATCCAGCAGGTGTTCGTCGGCGAAGTGGGTGCGAGTGGCCCTCTTCCAGGCCTGGCTGGAGACCCGGGCCCGCGGCACACCGCCGTACACGGCGGTCTTCGGCGCGCCGGTGTCGTCCCGGTTCAGGTTGCTGGGCGGGACGGTCTGAAGGGCGTGCACGTCCAAGAAGATGCGGTTCACGAGGCGTCCTTGTCGGTGTCCGGGAGGCTGGTGGTGTCGGCGAGCGGCGCGTCCTGCCCGGCGGCCGACGGGCGGGCGTGGAAGGAACGGCCCCATTCACGGCGGACGCTCGAGGGTCCGTCGGGCCACTGCCAGGTGTAGAGCTGGCCGGCGAGCAGGCCGTAGTCCAGCGGGATGTCCGCCCCGCGCAGCAGGACGACCAGATCCCGCAAGCGCTGGGCCAAAGTCGCCAGATCGGGCGCCGTGCCGGCGCGCACGAGGCGCTTGCGGACGGGTTCGTCGATCTCGCCCACCGGCATCAGGCGCCGTACCGACGCGCCCAGCCCGGTCGGCCGCATCCGCTCGGTCGGACGGTGCATGGATCCGCCGCGGGACTGCTGGTGCAGCGCCCACAATGTCAGCGAGGCATGCACTGCCTCCTCCGCGCGGCCCAACGCGCCTTCGTTCAGCGGTTGTTGGCCCTCGACGGTCTGGTGCAGGCGCCCGGTGTCGATCAGATCCCACAGGTCGGGGACCTCGCCGGCGCTCCTGCCTGCTCCGCGGCGCAGTCGGGCGAGCGCGGCAACGTCCTTGGGGACGTCCCGGAGATAGCCCTTCTGCCGTATGACGATCAGCGAGTGAGCAGTTGCACTGACCCGGTCACGGACCGTCGGCAAAGCTACGGTGGTGGTCATGCGGGCACCTTCGTGTCGGTCGACGGCTGCTGGGGATCGGTGCTGCCCGGTCCCGGATGGCCAGGTGGTTCGACATCCGACGGGCCGCTGTCGGGGCGTTCCTCGGTGGCGTAAGGGTGGCCGAGCGCCTTGGACAGGCGAGTGCGAAACCATGTGTCGGCAAGACCCGTGTTCAGCCAGTACGTGCCCTGTTTGCCGGTCATGGTCCTGCCCTGCCAGGCCGCGTCCCCGGCCGAGGCGATGAGGCGATCACCGAGCAGGCTGAGGATGCGGTGTGCTTGCCGCTGCCAGTCACGCCGGCTCTCGAAGGGATCGTCGGTGTCCCCCAGCGTGGCGAGCCAGGTGCGATAGGGGTGTTCCATAGCCGCGAGCCCGAGCTCCCTGGCCGCCGACCGGGCCCCTTCCCCTTCGCTTCCGGCGGCACGGAACAGGTCGGTGGCGAGGTCTCCCAGGGCCCGTACGGCCAGGTCGGCGTCCTCGGCTGCACCAATGGCCTGCCGTGCGCACGTGCGGTCGTGCCGGTGCAACAGCACGACCGGCATGGCGAGGTCGTCGTCAACGACCTCGTCGATCACGGACTGCCGAGTCCCGTACGCGGCTCCGATCAGACGGGCCCGCACCAGAAAGCCACGCGGCAACACCTCGTCGGTGACCAGCTCGGCGATCCACTCCAGGATGCCCGGACGCCGATGCGATGCCGCCTCCGTGCCCTGCTCCCTGTCGGTGCGGTCGGCGACGAGCGCGGCGATCCCGCGCCAGGCCGCCCGGGACGGATCGTGCTCCTGCGGCAGATACACCGGCGACTGGCCCAGCTTCTTCTCCTGCGCCAGGCTCCGCCGCCACGCCGTCATCGGCTCCCGGCGGTGCATGTTCCGCGACGAAAGCGGGTCACCGTAGCCGAGGACCACACCATGGACACCGTCGCCGTCGTAGTGCAGGCGCACCCGCCGCGTCTGCCAGGTGTACAGGTCCAGCAGTCCGGTCGCCGTGCGCTCGCTGCCCCCGGGACCGGACGGCTCGGCCCGCCAGGCCGGCCGGTCCCCCGTCGCTGCCTCCTCGATCGCCTCGGTCTCGGCCGCGATCAAATTCAGCAGCAACGTCTCCCGCAGCGTCACGCCCTCCACGAAGACCCCGCCCAGACTGCCCAACCAGCCAGTGCCCAGCGGATACACCTTCCCCGACTTCACCCGCTCATCCCCCACCGCCCCCGACTTGATCCCGGACGTGTCAAAGGCGTGCGCATGAACGACCCAGCGGGCGGCCTCCGCGAACGTGAGCCGGTCGACGGTGGGCATGCGGGACGTGAAGAACGGTTCGCCGTTGGGCACATCGGCCACCAGAGGGTTCAGCGAGAACACCTCGTCCTTCGCCGTACGCAACCCTGCGGTCTGGAGGAACGGCGCGGTCGGGTGGAGCAGGTCGAACCGCTCCCGCTGGGCCTCCAGATAGCTTCCGACCGGGTCGAAGCACCGGTCGTCCCTCCACAGGTCACTCCACTCACCGGCATCACGCGGCCCGTCCAGGGCGTCGTGGGCGATGGCCAACAGCAGCCGAAGCAACGCGAACTCCTGCGTGGCCAGGTCGCCCACCAAACGACGCAGTTCGCCGGCCTGAACGAAGAGCTGATGCAGCGACAGCTCGTCCTGCCTGCCGTCGTCTCTCAGCACCTCGATCCAGGGCTGCGTGATCAGGTCAAAGCTGGGCGCGCCTAACACCGGTGCACCATCCGGTTCAATCACGGGTCACCTCCAGTCCGTCACGTTGGCTGTACCGGAGCGAAAATCCTGCCAGCCGGGTCTGACAATCCTCGTCCAGCGCCAGAATCAGCTGGTCGGACAGCCAAGGACTGTCCTTGCCCTGCCACGCGCGGGCATACAGCTGCTCCAGTTCCGCGATCGCCCGGTCCATAGTCTCGGCGTAGGAGAACTGCAACGGCAGCCGCAGCCCGCAGCTTGCCGCCACCCGTGCGGTGAACGTCGGGGGTACCTGTTCCAGCGGCAGTTCCAGGCCGCCGCGCTGCCGGCCCTTCTTGTCCGGCGTCAGCCACGGCAGCGTGGCAAGGCTCCCGTCGGCGCGGCGCTGCACGACGACGACCTCCAGGCTCTCCCGGCTGTCGCGGACCTGCGCCCGCCCCGCGCGGGTGTCGTCCGCGTCCCCCACTCCGGCGGCCACCCACCCGAACAGCGGCCGCCCCGGACGGCCGACGTCCCCCAGCCGGAACACCCGCGCACGATCGGCCTGGTCCGCATGATGCCGCTCGAACCCGGCCCGCGCCTCAGCCATCGCTGCAGCCCAGGCATCGGGTCCGGCCGATGCGTCCGCGTACGCTGCCTGCACCAGCGGGCTGATGTCGGCCGGCAGCCGCACCGGCCGCTCACCCCCGCCGTCGAAATGCGGCAGCAGGACCGCGGCCGACCGCAGCAGCGCATACGCCCCGTACACCGCCACCGACCCGCGGACCGGCACCGGTACGTCCCCCTGCCAGTCGACACCGGTCAGCAGGCATCGCGCCGTCCGCAGTCGAACCGGCCGCTCCCCCTGCTCCTTGCCCCGCTGATGGCGGTGCAGCCGCCCCATCCGCTGCAGCAACAGGTCCACCGGGCACAAGTCAGAGACCAGCAGATCGAAGTCCACGTCCAAGGACTGCTCGGCCACCTGGCTGGCGACCACGATGTGCCCGCTCTCCGGCCGTCCCACCGCCTTCCCCGGCGGGCCGAACCGCTCCAGCAGATCACGGTCCTTGGCCGCACGGTCGACATCGACAAAGCACGAATGCGCGACAGTCACCGCACCCTCACCGAACCGGGCCCGCAGCACCGACGCAGCCTCCAGCACCCGCTTGACCGTGTTGCGCACCACCAGCACACAGCCGCCGCCCTCAAGCTCCCTCTCAAGCCGGTCGGCGAGAACATCCAGACCGTCAGGCAACCGCTCCAAACAGACGTCCACGCCCCGGCCGGAGGCCGCCGGGCACCGGACCACCGGCACACCGCCCGCAACCACCGCCGTCAGCACCGGATACGCCCCAGGCTCTGCGTCCAAGTCCATTTCGGCGTCCGCCTCGGCACGTCCCGCATACGCGGCCACCAGCTCACGGCGCCGCCCGGCCGGCAACGTCGCCGACAGCACCACCACCGGAACCCGATACGCCCCCAGCCACGACAGCACCTGATCCAGATACACACTCATGTACGTGTCGTACGCATGCGCCTCGTCGATGACGACGACCTTGCCCGCCACCGCCAAATGCCTCAGCGCCAGATGCCGGCTCTTCAACCCGGCGAACAGCAACTGATCAATCGTGCCCGCCACGAACGAGGCCAGCATCGCCCTCTTACGGCCACGCAACCACGCATGCGCCACCAACTCCGCGCCCGCCCGCCGGGCGTCCCCCGACAACCGGTGCCCGGACGGCTCAGGGGCATCCAGGTCAACGGCACGGACCCACCCACCACGTGCCATCAGTCCGGCAAATTCGTCGTTGAGCGCGGCCTTCGAATGCGCCAGGTGCACGGAATGCCGTACCCCGCCGGCAGACGGGAGCCGGTCCAGCCATTCCAGCAGCCGCGGAAACATCGCGTTCCCGGTAGCCATCGTGGGAAGCGCGAAAAACACGCCTCCCGCTCCCGACCGTGCCGCGAACACCTCGGCCACCGCCAGCGCCGCCTCGGTCTTCCCCTCCCCCATCGGCGCCTCGATCACCATCAACCCCGGCGCATCCATCTCCCGGGCCAGCTCAAACGCCGCCTCCTGCACCGGCCGCACCTTCGCACCCACCGGCAGCCCGAACCGCGAAGCAAACAATCCCTGTGCATCGCCCGCCAGTTCCTCAGGCCGCCACGGCGCCGGCAAATTCAGCCCCTGCCACGCCGCCGCACACCGCTCCTCACCACTCTGACCAGCGGCATCCGGAAAGTAGGGGAACAGGTCCGGGTTGCTGGCGATCCAGTCAGCGACGATGACCACGGCACCCAGCAACACCTGCACCGGCTGCGGCAGCCGCACCGACCGCCACGCCTCCAACCGGTCCTCCACCCCGAACTCCGCAGCACAGGCATCCAGCAGCCCGCCCTGCACCTGCCGCCACACCCCGCTCCCGCGGCCAGGCGCCCGCAGCAACTCCTCATGTTCGTACAAGGCCTTGATCTGCCCCCGCTCCGGCGGCACCCCGTGATGCCCACCCACCGCCACCGTGAACTGCCCCGTCTCACCAGCCGCCCACCCATACCGCTCCACCAGCCACTCCCCCAACAACACCTGCCCGGCCAGCCCGTGCGGCGCAAGCCGCCGATCCGGCCCCATCCCCTGCCGCGAACGCATCACCAGCCCCACATCACGCATCGCCTCAGCCAGAAACTCCACCTGACAGGCGAAAGCCGGCGTCGCCTTACCGATGTCATGCACCCCCGCCAGCCACACCACCAGCCGGCGCCCATCTGCCTCCTCACCCGGCAAAACCTCAGCGATCAGCCCACGCACACCGGCCGGCAACCACTCATCCCAAAGCCGACCCGCCACCCACGCGCTGTCCTCCATATGCCGCCACAACGGCAGCCACCCATCCCCATCACGATCATGCTTCGCCCACACGCTCCTTGCCCGCGCATCAAGACGACACAGAAGACCCGAACCGCCAACTCCCCCACCGCTCATACAAGAGACATACAGCCAACCAGCCACCGCCCATGCCCGTTCCCCAAATCAGGCCGCCCTCAGGTCCGAAACCGCAGCACAACACCAACAGCAACACCCACGAGCCGTAAGCTGAAAGAATTTGAAGTCGGCTGCAATTCAAGGCATTTCATGGTTATGAATCCATATATGTCCACTATAGGTGAATTGCCGGCACCGTTGAAAGTGACCAATCCACTGCAGGATCAGCGGCAAACTCGCAGCTCATCCAGTCTGCTCCCCGCACCCGCGGGGATGTTCCCGGCGCGCAGACCACGAACCTGTACGTCACGAACTGCTCCCCGCACCCGCGGGGATGTTCCCTGTGCGACCGACGGCGAACTGATGGAGACGGACTGCTCCCCGCACCCGCGGGGATGTTCCCCTCGTCGTTGGCGCCGCCTTCGACCCGCGAATCTGCTCCCCGCACCCGCGGGGATGTTCCCGAGGATGGCGCGCTGCGGCTGGGGCCGGTGCTCTGCTCCCCGCACCCGCGGGGATGTTCCCATGAATGGAAGGCGAGCCTGGACCGACGGCGCCTGCTCCCCGCACCCGCGGGGATGTTCCCGTACCCATGCGGCGGGACAGTTCGGGCTTGATCTGCTCCCCGCACCCGCGGGGATGTTCCCAGAGTGTCCGGGGTGCCCGCGGTGCCCTGGATCTGCTCCCCGCACCCGCGGGGATGTTCCCGGACGTGCGAAGGGAATCGGAAGATTCCACAGCTGCTCCCCGCACCCGCGGGGATGTTCCCAAGGACATCCAGGGCGCCGAGCGGACCGCGGCCTGCTCCCCGCACCCGCGGGGATGTTCCTCCCACTCGGAGGCCGTGGCGGTCGCCGTCTCCCTGCTCCCCGCACCCGCGGGGATGTTCCCGCCGTGGCGATCGGCAAGAACGCGCAGGCCCTCTGCTCCCCGCACCCGCGGGGATGTTCCCGAACTGGATGCCCGAGGAGACCTACAACGACACTGCTCCCCGCACCGGCGGGGATGTTCCCCCGGCCGCCCACGGTGTCACCGTCAGCGGCGCCCTGCTCCCCGCACCCGCGGGGATGTTCCTGCCGATGGCGGGCGCGGGCCGAACGAGGATGGCTGCTCCCCGCACCCGCGGGGATGTTCCCGACTTGGGGACCTTGGCCAGCTTGTACGAGCCCTGCTCCCCGCACCCGCGGGGATGTTCCCCCGCTCCGGACCGGAGCAGGAGGAGAACCCATCTGCTCCCCGCACCCGCGGGGATGTTCCCTCGTACGGCGTGAGGGTCTGGGTACCGGTGGTCTGCTCCCCGCACCCGCGGGGATGTTCCCGTATTGATCACCCCGATGGAGAATGGGAACGCCTGCTCCCCGCACCCGCAGGGATGTTCCCTACGCCGCCGCCGGGGGGCACCCCGACGCCCACTGCTCCCCACACCCGCGGAGATGTTCCCGGCAGCCGGACCTGCGCGCCGGAGGCGAGGGTCTGCTCCTCGCACCCGAGGAGCTAAGGGTTGTCCCGCTATGCGCATGAGGTGGCAGGGTCAGGCGTGGGAGCAACAGCCATACTCAACGTGTGACGATCACGGATGTTGACGATCTGCTGCCAGACCCGTGGGATCTGTTGGCGGGGACCGACTGGGCTTCACTCGAGCATGCCTGTGGGTCGGCCGCAGGAACCCCTGCTCTGCTGGCCGGACTGTTGGCGGACGACGCCGGCGCACAGGCCAGGGCTCTGCGGCACCTCAACGACCCGGTGCATCACCAGAACACGATCTACTCCGCGACCGTGCCTGCGGCACTGTATGTGGCGGCGATCCTCAGCGACCCGCACACGGGCACCTTTGTGATCGACCGTGACGGCCGAGTCCTTCCGCTGCGCGCTGCCTTGCTGGACTGGGTGACGTCGGTGGCCATCGAGGTCGGCAGCGAGGCAGAGGCGCACATGGCAGGCGTAGGGCTTTGCCTGGAGGAGCATTCAGAGTCCGTCCAGGTCCGGGCGCTGCGTCCCGGGCTCTTCCAGGCTGTCTCTGCTTTCCTCCACGCTCCGGACCTTGCTGTTCAGGAAGCGGCCATTGCTGCGGCTGTTTCGCTCCTGGACGCCCCGGAGCTCCTTCAGCAGCGTGCCCTTCTTACGCCGCTGGTCCGTGATGTGTTGGTCTCCAGCGACAACCGTTCGTATCGCTTTATTGCTGGCCGTGGTCTCAAGTCCTGGGGAGAAGACACAGGTGCGCTGTCTGACGAGCAAGACGCAGATCTGTGGGCGGGTGGCTGCAGCAGCGAACCGCCCTTTTGACCGCGATCTCCACGGAGGAGAGGGTGATCACTTCTCCCCAGCCAGTGTGATGCCATGATCACGCTGTGACTGGTGTGATCACGGCGTCGGAGCCTTCCTGGATAGCCCCGTTCAGCGGACTGAGCCCGCGCGGCTTCCACAAGCTGATCACCGCGTTACGCCGGGAAGGCGCGGACCCGATACGTAAAGGCCGCCCTTGGAGTCTGTCTTTGGAGGACCGTGTGCTGCTGGTGACAACCTACTGGCGCACGAACTTGACCCTGCGGCAGCTAGTGCCGTAGCAGGCAACGTTTGCCCTGTTGTGATGTGACGCGCCGTCCCGGTGCTGTGCCGGGCGGCGCGTGACCGTCACCCTGTCCGGGTGGCAGAACGAGTACGTGTACGCGAGGTCGACGATGACGAAGGCAGGCGGCTGCTTCGGATCATCCGCCGGGGAACCGGGTCGGTGGTGACCTGGCGGCGCGCCCAGATGGTCCTGCTGTCCGCCCAGGGCATGCCGGTGGCGAAGATCGCCGAAGTGACGTTCACCAGCGCGGACCGGGTCCGGGACGTGATCCACAACTTCAACGCCGACGGCTTCGACTCGCTGTATCCGAAGTACAAGGGCGGCCGGCCCAAGACATTCACCCTGCCCGAGCGGCGCGAGATCAAGAAGATCGCGAAGTCCAAGCCGACCGAACACGACCTGCCCTTTTCGACGTGGAGCCTGACCAAGCTGGCGGACTTCCTGGTCGCCGAGGGGGTGGTCGACGACATCAGCCACGAGGGCCTGCGCATCCTGCTCCGCGAGGAAGGCGTCTCCTTTCAACGCATAAAGACCTGGAAGACCTCCCGCGCCCCCGACTACGCGGCCAAGAAAGCCCGCGTCGAACACCTCTACGCGATCGCCGACGGCGAGGTCATACCCGAGGCGGACGAACCCGAAGCCGTCTTCTGCATGGACGAGTTCGGACCACTCAACCTGATGCCCCACCCGGGCCGGCAGTGGGCCGAACGCTCCGGCAAACACAAGGACCCCGACCGCGAACCACGCCGCAGACGGCGGGCGACCTACAACCGCTACGGCGGAGTACGGCACCTGTTCGCCGCCCTGGACCTGGCCAAGGACAAGCTCTACGGCCACATCAAGCCGGTCAAGAAGCGCACCCAGTTCCTGGAGTTCTGCCGCTACCTGCGCACCCTCTACCCGCCCCAGGTCCGTATCGCGATCATCTGTGACAACTACTCCCCGCACCTGACCACGAAGAAGTGCCAGCAGGTCGGCACCTGGGCCGCGGCGAACAATGTCGAGATCGCCTACACCCCGACCAACAGCTCCTGGCTCAACCGCATAGAAGCCCAGTTCACCGCCCTGCGCTACTTCACCCTCGACGGCACCGACCACGCCAGCCACAAGGAGCAGGGCAGCATGATCCGCCGTTACATCATCTGGCGAAACCGCCACGCCGACGACCAGCGTCTACGCGCCGTCGTCGACAGGGCCAACATCGCCTGAAACCGCATGAAGGCAGAGAAGATGACCACACAGACCGACCGTGTCGACCACGAGCTGATCCAGGCAGCGGCGCACGTCGCGGCCACACGCTGCCGGGGCGACAACCACACCATGGCGGCTGCGGCCCGCACCCGAGACGGCCGGATCATCACCGCGGTGAACGCCTACCACTTCACCGGAGGACCCTGCGCGGAGCTGGTCCTCATCGGCGCTGCTGCCGCCCAGGGCGCCTACGACCTGGACACCATCGTCGCCGTGGGCGACCGCGACCGAGGCGTCGTGTCCCCATGCGGCCGCTGCCGACAGGTCCTACTTGACTACTTCCCAGCGCTGAAGGTCATCGTCGGGACAAGCGACGGCCTCCGGATGGCGCCCGTCACCAACCTGCTTCCCGAAAGCTACATCTGGGCGGACCACCAGCTCGACGCTGAGGAGAGCGCACCACTCAGCACGAGCTGACGCCCCAGGCGGTTACAGGGCAAACGTTGCCTGCTACGGCACTAGGTTCTGTCCGGCGGATCATGTGACCGCCTCGCTTGGGGGGTCATCGTTTCGCTCGTGGGGCGGGGCGATCTGACAGACGACGAGTGGGCGCGGATCGCGCCGTATCTGCCGAAGTCCGGTCGCCGGGGCGGGCGATGGAACGACCACAGGACGGTGATCAACGGGATCCTGTTCAGGGTCCGCACCGGCATCCCGTGGAGGGATCTGCCGGAGCGGTTCGGGAGCTGGAAGACCGTCTATGAGCGCCATCGCCGGTGGTCCGCAAACGGCACCTGGGACCGGATCCTCCAGGCCGTCCTGGCGGATGCCGGCGCCGAGGGGCGGATCGACTGGAGCATGGTGAGCGTGGACTCCACCTCGTGTCGGGCCGACCAGCACGCGGCCGGGGCGCCGCGCAGAGCGCCACGGATCCCGAAGAGGAAGTCATTACCTCGGCAGCACCGCCCCGACGAGGGTCTCGGCCGTTCCCGGGGCGGTCTGACCTGCAAGATCCACCTTGCCGGGGAGGGCGGTTGCCGGCCGCTGGCCCCCGGCCAGTGGGGCGACAGCCCGCAGATGATCCCCGTCCTGGAACGTATCCGGGTCAAGCGCCCCCGCGGAGGGCACCCGCGTACGCGTCCCAACCACTTGGGCGGTGATAAGGCCTACAGCTCTCGCCGCAATCGCCGCTACCTGCGTCGACGCCAGATCAAGCACACCATCCCCGAGCCGAGGGACCAGCAGGCCAACCGCCGACGCCGCGGCAGCCGGGGAGGCCGGCCCGCTGGATTCGACAAGGAGATGTACAAGCGCCGCAACGAAGTCGAGCGGACGATCAATCGACTCAAGCAGTCCCGGGCCGTTGCCACGCGCTACGACAAGCGCGCATACGTGTTTCACGGCACAATCACCCTCGCTTCGATCAGGCTGTGGTGCCTCCCAGACCGCTACCGCACGGAACAGTAAAGCCGGGCTCCCCGGCCAGTGGCAGTGCGGGCCAAGGATGCCAGCTCGGCAAGGTGGCTGACAGCCTCGCCTTCCTCGACGAACTCCGCATCAACCCGCCGCAGGTGCGACCACTTACGAGCAACATCTTCAAGTCGCAGCGGATCTTCAGTCGCGAGCAAGGCCTGGAGCCGCTCCGAAATCACGAAGACGTAGCAGCCATCGTTCGTGATCTCAGTCAGTACCTGCGGCTCGCCGGCCCGCATGAGCTCTTGCGGACTGTCTCCGGTGAAGAGGCTCTCCCACTCGACTACGGCATCCGCAGGATCGTAGATATCCACAGGAACGATCTTGCACGCTGGGCGCGGGCTGAAGCCCTTGACCGCAGCCGCCGACTCGTCATCAGGCGCAATGAAGAAATCTGCCCACTCATCCACTCCAGCATCATGCCTGGCGCCGAGACCACGTGACCAGCAAGATCCGCCGGACAGGTCCTAGGAGTCAGTGGCTCGACGCGGCCCGAAGTGTCACGAGAGAGATGCCGCCTTCAGTGGTGAGTGGTGCCCTCGGCCCTGACCGCGCGGCTCCGTCGCGCCAGGTGGGTGCGGGCGAACGCGGCGTCGAAGCCGAGTGCGATCAGGCCCTGCTCGATGCCGGGGCGGGTCGTCCCGTCCGCAGGGGCGGTCACGGCGTCGAGGTGGGTGCGGCTGGTCTCGGGCTCAGGCCCGGCGGATCTCCTGCGGACACCAACCCGGGCGGGCGGCGGGTCGTACGAGCGCCCCGGTACTCCCGGCCCGCGCGGGCGCATACGCACGGTCGCGCCCTGCCCCCGATCCCGTCGCCACACCCCCGGTGGACCCCCTCCGCGCTGGCCGCACCGGTGGACGCGCCGACGGGATCGGTCCACCTCTTCGTACGGGACGGCGCTGTTCAGGCGGCGTGCGACAGCGACGAGGTGTGGCAGGCCACCGAGCAGGTGAAGGCGGCCTCGCCTGCCTGCACGGCGGTGATCGAGACACTCGGCCGCCCGGTCAGGTCCGGGACGGTGGTCTCCGTCGCTATCCAGCAGGGGACGTCCAGTTCGACGAAGCGGGAGAACTTCGCGTCGAAGCGCACCGGGGCCAGGCCCGGCGTCGTGGACATCGCGTGCGCCGCCTGGCGGGCCGCCTCCAGCAGCAGCATGCCGGGGGCGTGGTCGACGGGGTGGTCGAAAAGGACTGGGTGGGAGGTGTCCCCGCGCAGCAGCCAGCGGCCGGGGAAGTCGCCGTCGGACAGCACGACGTCCGACTCCCGTGCTCGGTCCACGCGTCCGGCGTCGAGGGGCGCGGCGGGCGGCAGGGCCGCGGCGACGGACTGCTGCAGGTCGGCGTGGGAACCGCGCAGCCGCCGGTAGACCCCGGGCGGGTTGCTGGTGAAGCGGGCGCGGGCGGTGCCCAGGTGGACCCCGTCGCGCAGGGCGACGAGATCCATCGTCAGCGCGGCCATGCGGGGGCCGCGCCGGGTCACCTGGGAGCAGGAGATGCGCAGTTCGATGACGGCGGGAGCGTCGGTGACCTGCAGGGCCGCCGGGCTGACCTCGCAGGTCAGGTCCTGCCAGATGAGATGGTGTCCGAACGGGACCTCGTAGCCGACGTGCGAGATCAGCGGGACGTTCTGCCGGACGGTCTCGATGAACAGCAGCGGGTCGTAGAGGCCGTTCACGGTCTGGTAGAAGCAGTGGTCGGACGGCCATACGGCGATCACGGTGAAGGTGTCCGAACCGGTGCGCTCCCAGCAGACCAGGAGGACCTCGTCGCCGTCGCGCTTGTGGACGTCCTCCTTGGCGACCGTGTGGGCTAACGCGGGCAGGGCAGAGCTGAGCTGGGCGGTGTGAGTCATCAGGCTCCCCAGAAACGGTGACTTCAGCCACGTCGAATGCCTCGGACGCTGGCCAAGCAGGCCCGAGGCCAGTAACATAACGTGCGTTCTTTTTGTTTGTCGAGAGAGGCCGGATGTTCGATGCCGGAACCCAAGCAGGATCGAGCCATCAGGACACGAGACGAGATCATCCGCGCCGCCGCCGAGGTCTTCGACGAACGCGGGTACAACGGGGCCAGCATGCGGGAGATCATGAAACGGGCAGGGGTCACCCTCGGCGCCGTCTACTTCCACTTCACGAACAAGGAAGCCATCGCCCGGGAGGTCATGAACGGCCAACCGGACACCATCGTCCCGCTCCTGGAGTCCACGGGGCTGCAACGGGCAGTGGACATCACGCTCGCCTGGTCGCGCCAGCTCCAGCGGGATCCGATGCTCCGAGCCGGCGTCCGGCTCGCCGTCGAGCAGTCCAACCTGGAGTTCCGCGACGCCTCGTCGTACTCGGCATGGGAGAAGATCTTCGAGGAGTGTCTGACCGTCGCTCAGGAGAAGGGCGAGCTGCGGGAGAACGTCTCCCCGCGTGACGTGGCCGAGTTCCTGGTCGGGGCGTGTACCGGCGTCCAGCTCTACTCCGACCTGCTGTACCGCCGGTCCGACCTGCCGCAGCGGACCGTCAAGATGTGGGAACTGCTGATCCCCGGCCTCGCCGTCACGCGGACGGCGGAGCAGATCAAGGTGAGCGTCCGGCGCGCCACGGCGCTCGCCGCGTGAGCCGCGGGGGTCCTTCTCCCCGCAGCCGCGCACACCGTCCGCCCATCTGCCGCCCCCACAGCGGCAGGTGGGCCGGCAAAGGGGCCGTGCGCCCTGAACAGCCGCACCATCGCGCCCGGTGACCTGCCGGGCATGGCCGAAACCGCTCGTCCCGGCATGTACGTCCCTGCGTCCCGGAGGTCGGTGTGACCACGAGGCCCGTCCCGTTCCGTACTCCTCTGCCCACGGCCCTTTGCGGGCACAACGTCCTGGTCCTCGGCGGCAGTTCGGGCATCGGCCTGGCGGCCGCACGCCTGCTCGCCGGCAGCGGGGCGCGACTGCACCTCGTCGCCCGGGACGGACCACGGCTGAAGGCGGCCGCCGCCGACCTGCCCGACGGGACCGTGGCGACGTCCTGGACGGCCGACGTGACCGATGAGGCGCGCCTCATCGAGGTCTTCGACCGGGCCGGGCCGCTGGACCACGTCCTGGTGACGGCGGGCGCCGCGACCCGCGCCCCGCTCGCGGACGCGGACCGGGAGCGGGCGCACGGGGCCTTCGACGTACGGTTCTGGGGCGGCTACGCCGCCGCCCGGGTCGCCGCCGAACGGCTGCCGGCCGGCGGGTCGATCACTTTGACGTCCGGTATCTACACCGTGCGTCCGGTGACCGGCGCCGCCGCCGCGATCGCCTCAGCCGCGGCCTGCGAGGGTCTGGTGCGGGCACTCGCCGTCGAGCTGGCGGCCCGCCGCGTCCGGGTCAACGCGATCCGCGCCGGCATGGTCGACACCCCGCCGCTGCGCCGCCGGCTGAAGGTGGCCGAGGCGCACCCCGCCGAGGCGGACGCCGCGGTCGCCGCCGCCGGCAGCCATCTGCCGCTCGGGCGCTACGGGACCGCCGAGGAGGCCGCGTCCGCCGCCGTGTTCGTGATGGCCAACGCCTATGTGACCGGGACCGTGGTGACCGTGGACGGAGGACAGTCCCTGGCCTGACCCGGCGGCCGGGCCGCCGGGCCCGGCACGGAGCTCCGGGGCGCGAGGCCCGAGGAATCACCTCGCCGCTCCGGCAGACCGGTGCAACGACGCACCGGTGAAGTACCGCATCACCCATGAGGATCCGCACAACATCCGAATTGCGCACATCATCGCGGCACACGACGCATCGAGGCGTCATGGGCTCGCGGTACGGCCTAAGGACGGGGAATGAGCGTACGAGGAATGCTGGACGGAAAAGTCGTCATCGTCACCGGGGCGTCGAGCGGCATAGGGGCGGGCGCCGCCCGGCTGTTCGCCGCCGAGGGAGCCGCGGTGGTGCTGCTGGCACGCCGCGCCCACATGCTGGAGGTGCTCGTCAAGGAGATCGTCGCCGAGGGCGGCAGGGCCACCGCGGTGGCGGGGGACGTCGTCCGGCCCGACGACGTGCGGTGCGCGGTGGACACCGCGGTCGACACGTACGGACAGCTGGACGGCGCGTTCAACAACGCGGGCTGGGCGACGGCGGGGACTCCCCTGCACGAGACCGAGGACTCCGTGTTCGACCAGATCATCGACGTCAATCTGCGAGGGGTGTGGAACTGCCTCAAGTACGAGGTGCCGGCCATGCTGGCGACGGGCGGGGGCGGTTCCATCGTCAACACCGCCAGCGTCGCCGGGGTGATCGCCACCGGGACCGCCTCCCCCTACATCGCCGCCAAACACGCGGTGGTGGGGCTGAGCCGGGCCGCGGCGGACGAGTACGGACAGCGAGGGGTACGGGTGAACTCGCTGATCGTGGGCAGCACCCGGACCGAACTGATGAACGACGTGCTCGACGAGCAGCCCGAGTTGGAGGAGCCCTTCGTCGCCCGCTCCATGCAGCGGCGGATGGCGGCACCCAAGGAGGTGGCGGAGGCCGCCGTGTGGCTGTGCAGCGACCGGTCCTCGTTCGTCACCGGCGCCGCGATGGCGGTGGACGGGGGATGGACCGGGCGGTGACCGGACGGGTGTGACACGCATCCGGAAACGACCGCAGGACACCGGACGCCACGGGCCGTTCCCGGCCGTGGGGTCCGGTGTCCTCGCGGGCGAGGGCTCTCTGGCGGCCCGGCCCGCTCTCCTGGGCCCGCCCGCTTCCGCCCGCCGCTCTCAGGCGCCGTCGCGGCGCGCCGCCGGGAACCCGTGGGTGCGGGCCGCGACGACCGTCACGAGCACGGGGACCAGCAGCAGGAGCAGGCCGCGCGGCAGGGAGACGGCGCCGAGCGTGTCGAGCAGGATGCCGCCCGCCACCCCGCCGCCGGCCATGGCCACGTTCCACAGGGTCACGAGCATCGCCTGGGCGCCGTCCGCCTGGTCGCCGCCGGCGTTCCCCACGGCGGTCTGCAACAGCGTGGGGACACCGCCCCAGCCCAGACCCCACAGCGCGGCGGCGGTGCAGACGAGGGCCGGCTGCTCGGCCGGCACCGCGAACAGCGCGGCGCCCGCGGCGATGAGGAGCACGGACCCCACGGTCAGGGCCCGCAGCCGGCGGCTGATGTACGCGCCGACGACCCAGATGCTCAGCAGGCAGGCCGCGCCGAACACCAGCAGCACCAGATCGGTGGCGCCGCCCTGGCCGAGGTCGTCGAGGAGCGTCGCGATGTAGGCGTACAGGAGGGTGTGAGCAAGGACGTAGACCAGGGTCACGAAGAGCACCGGGCTGACGCCGGGAACCGTGAGGGAGCGCAGCATCGGGACGCGGGCGCCGCGCCGCTGCCCGGGGAAGTCGGGGACCGCGGCGGCGATCCAGCCGATCAGCAGGACGGTGAGCCCGGTCATGGTCAGGAACGCGGTGCGCCAGCCGACCGCGGTGCCGAGAAAGGTTCCGGCGGGCACGCCCAGGGAGAGCGCGACGGGGATGCCGGCCATCGCGATGGCCAGGGCCCGGCCCTGCAGATGCGGCGGGGCGAGGCGCCGGGCGTATCCGGCGAGCAGCGCCCAGGCGAGGCCCGCCGCCACGCCCGCGACGAACCGGGCGACCATGGTGAGCGGATAGTCGGAGGACAGCGCCGTCACGGTGTTGGCCAGGGCGAAGCCCGCGACGGCGCTCTGCAGCAGCAGCTTGCGCCGCCAGCCGGCGGTGGCGGCCGTCAGCGGGATCGCGGTGAGCGCCGTCCCGACCGCGTACACGGTCACGGTCTGCCCGGTCGCCGACTCGCTCACGTGCAGATCGGCGCTGATCGCGGGCAGCAGTCCGGCCGGCAGCGTCTCGGTGAGGCTGGTGATGAACACGGCCGTGGCCAGCGCGAGCAGCGCGGACAGCGGCAGCCTCCTGGCCGGTTCGGCGACCGGCGCGGCGCTGGTGGGTGTCTGGGTCGTCATGGGGGTGTCACTCACACCTTCGTACGTCTGGCCGCGCTGCGGCACCGGTCGGAATGGCGGTCGGTAGCGGAAGGACCCGCCCGAGGGGGTTCGGGCGGGTCCTAGTTCGTCTCCTCGGAGGCCAACGGTCGTGCGGTCAGGCCGTGGTGGCCCTCCAGGAGCATGCGCAGGCGCCTGCGGCCGCGGTGCAGGCGGGAGTTGACGGTGCCGGCCGGGATGCCGACCAGGGTCGCGATCTCCTCGTACGGCAGTCCCTCGACGTCGGCCAGGTAGACGACGACCCGGAAGCCGTCCGGGATGGCCATCAGCGCCCGGCTCACCTCGGGATCCGGGATCAGATCCATGACCTGGGCCTCGGCCGACGGCAGCCCGCGGGAGGTGTGCGAGGCGACGTTCACGAGCTGCCAGTCCTCGAACTCGGAGGTGGGCGTGCAGCGCGGCTCCGTCTGCTTCCTGCGGTAGGACGTCAGATAGGTGTTCTTCAGGATCCGGAACATCCAGGCCCGCAGGTTGGTACCCGGATGGAAGCGGTGGAAGCCCCGGTAGGCCCGTGCGTACGTCTCCTGCACCAGGTCCTCCGCGTCCGCGGGGTTCCGGGTCAATCGCATGGCCTGGGCGTACAGCGGGGTCCGCAGGACGAGTGCGTCCCGCTCGAAGCGGGCCGAGCGCTGCTCGTCCGTCTCGGCCGCGGGTGCCGTGGTCATGTCCGTCATCACAGTCCTTGCGATCGGTACGTCCTGCGTCTCCGGGCGTGACGCGGCCTGCGGCTACCGCACGCGTACGACGGGACCGGTGAGCACTGGACGGCGCTCGGGAGGAGGGTGGGGCGGGGCCGCTGCGGAGCGGGTGCCTCCGACGGCGGGGCGTGGGCCACCCCGGTGATCGGGCGATCTGGTCACCGAGATTACATAGCTACCGTTCGGTTTTTATGATGGGGCTCGGTTCCGGGAGCGACCTCGGGAAGTTGGCGAAGTAGCCGCGGGAGGCAGGGCGGGGTGCCGCCCGGTGCGGGGTTGCGGGTAGGGAATCGGTGACGGGAGCGGTGGGGTCCGGCAGGACGTCGGTGGGCGAGGAGTGCGGTGGCGGCGGGCCGGTGGGTATCGGCTCCGGCGGCCGGTCGACGGACCGGGCGTGCGGCGGCGGGCCGGTGGGTGGGCCCGCGAGGTCGTCGGAGGCGCCCGAGCCCGGCCGGCCGCGGCCGATGCGGTAGCCGACGCCGCGCACCGTGACGATCCAGTCGCTGCCGAGCTTCGCGCGCAGGCTGCTGACGTGGGTGTCGAGGGTGCGGCTCGACGCCACTCGGTCGCTCTCCCAGATCTGAGTCATGATCTCCCGGCGGGAGACCACGGTGGCCGGGCAGGAGGCCAGCAGATAGAGCAGGTCGAACTCCTTGGCGGTCACGTCGACCGTGCCGCCGTGCAGGCGCACCTCGCGCGAGCCTCCGTCGATGCGCAGACCGTCGACCGTCAGGGTCCGTGCGCCGGCCGAGCGCGGGCGGGCGCGGCGCATCACGGCCTGGATGCGGGCCGTGATCTCGCGGGAGCCGCAGGACCTCGGCACGCAGTCGTCGGACCCGGCCTGGAGGGCGAGGACGCGGTCCAGTTCGGTGTCCCTGCCGGTGACCGAGATGATCGGGGTGTCGCTGACCGATCTGATGGTCCGGCAGACCTCCAGGCCGTCCATGTCGGGCAGTTCGAGATCGAGCAGCACCAGGTCGGCGGCCAGGTGCAGTTTCAGGGCGGCTGTTCCGGTGCCGACGCTCTGCGCGTCGTAGCCCTGCCGGCGCAGGTCGTGCACGGTGGATTCGGCCACGGCGGTGTGCTCGTCGACGACAAGGACGTTGACCATGGGGCTCACTGACTCCCTCGGACGGACCGGACGGTGGGGTTGGGTTGCGATCGGGCGCCGGCGGGGTCGGGGGTGCGGTGACGCGGAGGGTGTTGCGCGGGCCGGTGCGAGGAGGTTGCGGTCGGAGTGGCGACCGGGCCGGGGCGGGTGCGCGGGGCGGGGCCGGGGCGGGTGCGCGGGGCGGTGTTCCGGTCACCGAGCGGGGCCGCGGCCCCGGCGGGAAGGGATCGCGCGGCAAGGCGCCGGCGGGGCGCCTCCCGCAGCGGGGACCCCCGGAGCCCACCCGTGCCGCCCCTGGTGGGTCACGGCGGTCACGCGATCTCCCGAGCCGGGTCGCGGGACCGCGTCGTGGTGGCATAGGCGCAGGCCGCGGAGACCAGGGTCATGTGGTGGTGCCAGCCGGGGTAGGAGCGGCCCTCGAAGTCGAGCATGCCGAAGTCCTGTTCCAGGCGGTCGAGGGCGAGATGGGTGCCGCGGCTCAGACGGGCCAGGCCGAGGAGGTGGTCCGCGGGGCGGTCCAGGAGGTTGGTGATCCAGACCTGCGGACGCTGGTCCTCGGCCGGGTGAACCTCGGTGAACAGGCGGAAAACCTGACGCGTACCCGGCAACCGGGCCAGCGCGGACCGGGCCTGGGCGGCCCTGGGGCGGGCGGGCCCCAGCGGCCGGACCGGTACCGGACCGCGCCCACCCCGCCGGTGCAGCAGCGCCAGCGCAGACGTGCCGCCCTGCGGGGGCACGTCGGTCCGGCGGACGGCCGACGGGGTGCCCGGGTCGGCGTCGGCCGGCAGCACGCGCAGGTTCGCCGGGACCGAGGTCACGAAGTCGTGCCCGCGCCGGCGCAGCACGATCGCCAGCGGACCGGCGTCCGGGCAGTCCCCGAGGTCGGCGACGACGGGAAAGCGCACCCCGTCGGCCGCCGCGGCCTCCACGAGGGACACCGCGTGGGCCCACAGCGGCTGATGGCGTACGGACTCCGGGATCCGGGTCCGCTCGCGCAGCCCGGCGTCCTTGTCCCACGGCGGCGGCAGCACCAGCCGCCAGTCCACCGGCAGGTCACCCACCTCCGAGGAGGCGAACAGGCCGAGTCCCAGCTGGCAGTTCACGGTACGGCCGAGCGTGGGCACGAACCGGCGGTGCACCCCGCAGCTGTGCTCCCCGCGCTTGGGCAGGATGGCCATGCCGATCGACAGGGCCCGGACGGCGGTCCGCCGCTCCGCCCAGCCGAGCAGTTCCCGGCGGGCCGGCGCCCAGTCCCACGGGCTGGCGTTGACGAACTGGTGCAGCGACTGCGGCGCGGTGGGCGAACCGGAGACCGCCGCGGCCAGGTGCCGGATCGACTTACGGCCCGGTGCGACCAGCAGGCCCTGCAGGTAGACGCGGGCCCAGCGGCGCTGGTCGGCGCGCGGGAGGTACCCGAACAGGGTCTCCGCGAACTCCGACACCGGCTCGACGAACAGGGTCGGTCGAGGATCCGGAGTGGTATGGCGCTCCGTCATGTTGCGTTCCCTCCTGGCAAGGCGCACCCCCGTGGTCGCGTGACGGCTTCGGCTCGACCGGTGCGACGGCGACCCCAAAACCATAACGAACGTTCTCTTTGTTATTGTGGGAGTTGTCAGCACCTTTGCCAAGTCGGCCGGTGACCTCACAGGAGTCGCGGGGAGCCGGAAGCGGCCATCCCCGGAGGGGGCGTGATCGCGCCAAGAAGGCGAAGCCACGCATACCTACCCGGTGTTGATGTTATGCATAAGCTAATCGGCGTGAGGGAACGGGTTACTTGGGCGTCCGAGCGAGTGAAGGACATACGTGCTCACGCACGCACGTGCGATCAGATTCCGCTACCCATGGGCGGCCTCGCGACACATGGCGAGAATTCGCTGTCGCAATGGACGTGGTCCGCCATGTGAACACATGCGTGGAACGGGAAGGAACGCCGACTGCCGATGAGTTGGACGGGCCTGCGGTGCCCGGTCCCCATCGGACCGTGCGACGGCCCCACAGTGGGCGAATCTCTGGAGACGGACCATGGTGAAGCAGGAGCGAGCCGCGCGCACGCGGGAGACCCTGATGCAGGCGGCGGCCGAGTTCTTCGATCGCGACGGATACGGCCTGACGACGTTGTCACGGGTCAGCAAGGCGGCCGGCATCTCCATGGGCGCGCTGACGTTCCACTTCCCCACGAAGGACGACCTGGCCGACGCGGTCCAGGTGCGCGGTGGCTCGATAACGCGTGCGGCGCTGGACCGGGTCACCGACACCGCCGACGAGCCGCTGCAGATGCTGGTCGGCGTGACACTGGAGCTCGCCCGGCTGCTGGAGAAGGAGGCGATAGTGCGCGCGGCGGCACGCCTGAGCCGTGAGCGGCGCAGCACCTCGGCCGACTGGCCGGGCACCTGGCTGCCCGCCGTCGAACGCCTCCTCGAGAGCGCCACGGAACGCGATCTGCGCCACGGCATCGACCTCAAGGCCGTCCGCGCCCTCGTCGTCCATCTCATCACCGGCGCAGAGGCCGAGATGCGCTGCACGTCGGCCCACGCCAAGGACCACACCGACGGTGCCGAGGCCCAGCTCTCCGACATCTGGCATGTGGTCCTCCGGGGAGTGGCGGACCAGACCCGCACCGCCCCCCAGGCCCGCGGAGAGGACGAACTGACGTCCTGAGACACCGCCCCGCCACTGGGGCAGCGGGGTCCCTGCCATACGTCCGCAGGGGCCGTGGGAAACCGCGCGACGGGCCGACAGCCGACTCGCACCGGCCGGCCCCGCGCACCCCCTCCGGCTTGCCGCCCACGTCCGGCGCCGGCGAGAAGGCACGGCCGCGACGCCCGCCCAGACGTCGCGGCCGTGCCCTGGGGTGCCGTCCCGGGAGGGGGGTGACGGGACGGCTGGTCTCAGAAGAACGGAATTCCGGGGAGTACGGGGATCACCGGGGCAGGGGCGCTCGCACCCCTTCAAGCCAGCACGTGCAACGTCGCCGACAGCCCCGTCACCGAACACGTCCGGATCCGCACCGCGCCCCCTTCCCGCACCACGGTCCAGATCTGCTGGACGTCATGGGCCGGCGCCCGGCGTCGTCCCAGACCGTCCCGCCGCGTCCCGCGCCAGCCGACGCCCAGCCGGACCTCGGCACTGGGGCCGTCGTTGAGGCGTACGTCGACGGAGGCGAGGGTGTGGACGCCGCAGGCAAGCCCGCGGCTCGCGGCGGCGTACCACGTACAGAAGCCTTCGCGCTCGTGGAAGACGCCTTCGGGCAGGTGCAGGACGAGGCCGCGGGGGACGAGCAGGGGCAGCAGGTCGGCCACCGGTGCGCGCCGGTCGAGGGCGGCGAACCAGTCCTCGGCGAGCTTCACCACCGCGCTCCCGGTGAGCCGGGCGGGCGCACCCTGGGGGTGCCGGGCGGCCGCGGGACGGGACGCGGTCCGGTTCATGCCGCGCTCACCGCCTGGCCGGGCCGCCGGGCCAGCCGTTGCAGCAGGTGGTGGCCCGCCTCCTCCGGGTCGGCCGCGCCCAGGGTGCGCAACGCCCACCAGGCGCAGGCCAGGTTGGAGGTCAGCAGCACCCGGCCGGTCTCGCGGGCGAGTTCGTCCAGCGCGGCCAGGGTGTACATGCCCGTGCCGGTGAACAGCAGCGCGGAGTCGTCGTCCCCGAACGCCTGGGTGCGGACGCGCTCCAGGAGGGACTCGGTGGTCACCTCGTAGGGGTTGAAGCGCTCCTCGGCCGTTCCGGGAGCGCCCGCCGGGACGAGGACGGTGCGGACGACCGTCAGGCCGGCCTTCTCCCAGTAACCGCGGGACGTCTCGGTCAGCCAGGGCTCGTAGGGCGAGACCAGGGTGAGCCGGGTGAGCCCCAGTGCCGCGCACGCCGCCAGGATCGCCCGCGTCGAGGACAGCACCGGATACCCGGCCCGCTCGCTGAGTTCGGCGCAGAACCTGCGGTCGCCCTCGGGCGAGAGCAGATAGTGCGAGGCGCTGCAGGCGACGACCGCGGCGTCGAGGCGCATACCGCCGAAGTTGCCGAGAGTCTCCGGCAGGACGGCGTTGTAGGTGTCGAGCATCTCGCGGAGCCCCATGCCCGGTGTCACCGGGAAGCGGGCCGCGAAGACGTTCAACCGGTCGCCGACAAGGCGGTGGAACTCGGGCTCGGCCGTCGGGTTCTCCGGAGGGACGACGACACCGAGCCGGGGTATGCCGGGAAGACTCATGACGGATCACCAATCTGCCGTATCTGCCGCTCGGGGCCGACGCTAATCCGGTCCGGGCGGCCGCGTCAGTAATTCCGCGATGAATTACCCGGATTCTGACCTGCTTTCCGAGCCGCTTTCCTGCGCTCACGTCCGCTTGACGATATCTCACATACCCCTGACACGCGGATCCTTGACGCACGATACCCGCTTTCGGAAGGCTGTTCGCACAGCCACCGCAGCACTCGCATTTCAGCGTCTGCTGCGTCCACTTACCGGATTTCCGCTTCTCTGCGAATTCCAAAGGAGTGAATGCGATGGCGGTATCAACACAGGACGGGGGCCTCCCTCAGGGGCTTCCCCACATTTCCGACGCGACCCTCCGGGATTCCGCGCACATGGCCGGCGTGGAGTTCGGCCCGAAGGACGCCGCGGTCATCTCCGACCTGCTGGTGAAGACGGGCGTGGACCTGGTCGAGGTCGGGATGATCTCCGGGCCCTCGTCGAAGGGCGCGGACCTGATCCTCGCCGTTCACGAGTCCGTGGGACCCGAGCGCAGCATGTCCCTGGTCGTGGTCCGGGACCGGCACCAGGTCGTCAAGGCGCTCGACGAGGCCCTGCGGCTCGGGGTGACCCATGTGATGTTCTCGATCCCGACGTCCGAGCAGCACGCCCGGCTCAAACTGGGCACGCCGAGCGCCAAGCTGCTGACCGCGGTGGCCAGGGCGGCTGTCCAGGCCGCCAAGGACCGCGGCTTCCACGTCACCTTCAGCGGTGAGGACGGCGCCCGTACGCCCCGGGAGCGGCTGGTGCCGTATGTCACCGCCGGTTTCGAGGCCGGGGCCGACCGGTTCCGGCTCGCGGAGACGGTCGCGTATCTCACCCCCTGGCAGATGGAGGAGAAGATCGCCGATCTCACCGCCATCGACGGCTCCGAGATCGAGATCCACTCGCACAACATGCTGGGCATGGCCGTCGCCAACTCGCTGGCCGCCCTGCGGGCCGGCGCCCGGTGGATCTCCGCCACCGTCGGCGGGATCGGCGAGCGCGGCGGCAACGCGCCGCTCGCCGAACTGCTCACCTCGCTGCGGGTCGTGCACCGCGACACCCGCTTCGACCTCAGCCACCTCACCGAGCTGTCCCGGGTCGCGCTGGCCGGGTCGGGGCTGGGCGAGGCCTTCCAGTCCGGTCCGACCACCCCGCACGCCTTCGCGTACGAGCTGCCCGGCCAGCTCAGCCACCCGGAGGCCTACGAGACCCTGCCCGCCGAGCTGGTCGGCAACGCGCGCGAGCTGCGCGTGCGCTCCCGGCTCACCTCGGCGCTGGTCAGGTGGGCGCTGGCCGGCGAGGCCGACGACCTCGACCTCGACGCCTTCACGGCGTGGCTGACGTCCCGTCAGGAAGAGCGCGGCAACCCCCTGCTCAACGCGGACGACGTCCGCAAGTCCGCCGTCGAGTTCCGGGCCCTGTGAGTCCGCTCGGCACACCGCGAACCGCATCCGGGCCGCACGGGCCCGGCCAACCGTTCTGGAGACCACACATGTCCACCACCACCCTCACCGGTGCCTGCCCCGAGTGCGAGACGGATCTGACCACCCCTCCGATGGTCAAGGGCGAGACCCTCGCCTGCCCAGAGTGCATGCTCACGCTCCGGGTCGAGGACATCGACGACGGCGCGCTCTCCCTCCAGATGGTCGAGGTCCAGCTCCGCGACTGGGGCCAGTGAGCGCCCCCGGCGCATGGAGGAGTGACCTGTCATGGGCGGCAAGGTAGCCATCGTCGCGGATCGCGTCGGCTGGGAGGAACGCCAGCTGATGCAGGCCGCGAGCGCATTCGACCTGGACATCGAGTGGGTCAACGACGAGTCCCTGTGCCTCGGGGACCCGGACGCCGACTCGATCAGCGACTACGACGCGGTACTCGTCCGCAGCCGCAGCTACACCCGCGGCGGACTGCTGGCGAGCCTCGCGGAGGCCTCCCGGATCCCCACGCTGAACTCGGCGTCGGCGATCCACGCGTGTGAGAACAAGCTGGAGCTGCGCACGCTGCTGCGCTCGGCGGGGGTGCCGGTGCCCGACTTCCGGCTGGTGCTCTCCCGCCGGGACTTCGAGAAGGCGCTGGAGCAGTTCTCGCTGCCGCTGGTGCTGAAGCCCGTCTTCGGCGGCATGGGCAAGCGGGTGACGCTGCTGCGGCACTCGGACACCGCGCAATCCGTGTACGACTACGTCGAGGACCTCGGCCACGCCTTCGAGCAGGCCTGTCTGCTCGAACCGTTCGTCGAGGGCGGTTCGGTCCGCTGCCTGGTCGTGGGCCGTGAGCTGGTGGCCGCCGCGCGGTTCGTCAGCGGCGGCGCCGACTGGCGCAACAACGCGGCGCTCGGCAACCGCACGCAGTCGGTCGACCAGCAGCCCGAGCTGCTGAAGATCGTGGACAGCGTCGTGGACGTCCTCGGCAGCGGAATCTACGGCGTCGACCTGTTCGAGACGGCGTCCGGCTACGTCGTCAACGAGGTCAACCACGCGCCGGCCTTCCGGGGCGTGGCCACGGCGACCGGCGTGGACGTCACGTCGGCGGTCGGCCGTCATGTGCGGGAGGTCCTCGGATGATCCGCGTCGGTGTCGTCGGCGCCTCCGGGCTGGCCGGCGGCGAGCTGATCCGGCTGATCGTCCAGCATCCGGAGCTGGAACTGACCTTCCTCGGCGGCTCGTCCAGCGCCGGCAAGCGGCCCGCGCAGCTGCACCCGGGGCTGCGCCTCGACTTCGGCGGACTGACGGTCGAGCCGGTCGGGGAGGACCCCGCCGAACTCGCCGAGCGGTGCGACGCGGTGTTCCTCGCGACGCCCGCGCCGGTCTCGGCCGAGCTGGCCGGGCGGCTCGCGGACCGGGTGCCCTGTGTGCTCGACCTGAGCGGCGCCTTCCGCATCCGCACCCCGGAGCTGCACGACCGCTGGTACCCGAAGGTGCGGCGCGCGACCGACCTGGCGGATCGATTCGTCTACGGCGTCCCCGAGCTGGTCGGCGAGGAGCTGGCCGGTGCCTCGCTGATCTCGCTGCCGGGCTGCTACGCCACCGCCATCACCCTGGGGCTCGCCCCGCTGGTCCTGGAGCTGGGTCTGGACCTGAGGACGGTGGTCGTGGACGGCAAGAGCGGGTCGAGCGGTGGCGGCCTCCAGCTGCGTACCGCCGATCTGCACCCGCTGCGCAACGGTGCCATCGCGCCGTACGCACCGGTGGGGCACCGGCACGCGGCCGAGGTCGGCGACTTCTTCGAGCGCGGCAAGCCGGGCCACGTGCAGTCGCTGACCATGTCCGCGTACGGCGTCTCGCATGTGCGCGGACTGCTCGCCAGCGCCTATGTGTTCACCGACGACGAGGTGGACGCGCGCACGCTGCAACGGACGTATCTCCGTTTCTACAAGGGGCACCGCTTCGTGCGGGTGCGGCGCAACACCGAGACGCTGATCCCGGTGCCGGACCCGCAGGCGGTGCTCGGCTCCAACTACTGCGACGTGACCGTGCTGCACGACCCGGACGGCGGGCGCATCGTCGTGCTGGCCGCGCTGGACAACATGGTCAAGGGCGCGGCGGGGCAGGCCGTGCAGGCCCTCAACAAGCGGTTCGCGCTGCCGGAGGAGACGGGGCTGACCATGCAGCCCGTGATGCCGGCATGAGCACCGCGAACCGGGTCGCGCCCTTGGTGGTCAAGCTCGGCGGCAGCTGCCTGGACACCCTCGCCGAGGACTGGTGGGACGACCTGGCCGGGCACGGCCGGGTCCGCCCGCTGGTCCTGGTGCACGGCTGGTCGAAGCCGCTCAAGCGGCTCAGCTCCCGGTACACCGACCCCTCGGCGATCCTGCGGGACCGCTACGGCAACCAGAGCCGGTGGACCACGCCCGAGGTCATCGAGGACATCAAGACCGTCAGCGCGGACCTCGGCAAGGAGGTCATCGCCCGGCTGGAGTCCCGGGGCCTGACGGCCGAGCGGCTGATCGGCAGCGACGGGCTGGTCGGCGCGAGCGAGGGCGAGCGCTGGTGGTGGCGCGGCAAGGAGCTGGTGGAGCTGGAGAACCTCGTCGGCCCGATCACCGGGGTCGACGCGAGCCTGCTCGGCGAGTTGCGGCCCGGCCACAGCCACCTGGTCACCCCGCTGGCCCGCAACGGCGCCGGACAGGAGGTCAACACCGACGCCGACCGGGCGGCCGCGGCCGTCGCGGCGGCGGCCGGAGCCGGCGACCTGGTGCTCGTCACCGACGTCACGCACCTGCTGATCGACGGCGAACCGGTGTCCTCGATCACCGCCGAGGCGGCGGCCGGCTTCCGCGACCGCGGGGCGACCGGTGGCATGCGCAAGAAGCTGCGGGCGGCCGGGGAGGCACTGGACGGCGGTGTCGAACGGGTCGTCATCGGCAGCGCGCCGGTCACCGAACTGCTGGCCGGCCGCACCGGCACGGTCATCACCCGGGCCTGACCGCCCGGGACGAGACGAGAGGAGCGACGACTCGTGGCCACATCGCGGGTTCTCGTGGTGAACAACGGAACCCTGTCGCTGAAGCAACTGCGCAGGCGTTTCGAGGAGCTGGGATCGGAGACCGACGCCGTCGACGCCGCCTCGGTGCCGCACACGATCGCCGGGCGCTATCAGGCGATCGTGCTGAGCGGCACCAAGGTCCGCGCCTACGACAGCGACCACTACCGGCCGCTGATCGACCTGGTCATGACCGCCGACGTCCCGGTGTTCGGGATCTGCGGCGGCATGCAGATCATCGCCGTGGCGAACGGTGCGGAACTGGTCGAGGGGCCGCAGCGGGTCGGCGGGTTCGACGTCCAGGTCGACACGGAGGAGCCCCTCTTCTCCTACGTCAAGCCGACCGTCACGGTCTTCGAACGGCACACCCTGTATCTGCGTGCCGCCCCGGACGGGTTCCGCGCGATCGGGCGGTCCAGGCTCGCTCCGGTCGAGTTCCTGCGTTCCGAGGACGGGCGCATCCACGGGGCGCAGGCCCATCTCGAGTTCCGCCAGGACGGCAAGGACATCCTGCGCGGATTCGCCGATCTCTACCGCTGAAGGCCCGAAGGCCGCCGCGAGGGGCCGTGGCCGGGCCAACTTCCTTTTCCCACCGGATCGATCGTGAGGTTCACGTAATGAGCGTTCTGGACGACGGGTCGGCGCGCGAGGGCGGCGGCGAGCCCGCCTTCACGGTCTCCCTCAACGGCGCCCGCGGCCCGCTGAAGGGCTGGGTCGTGGTCGACTCCCTGGTCGACTCGCTGGCCATGGGCGGCACCCGGATGACCCCCGACGTCACCGAGGCGGAGGTACGCGCGCTGGCCCGCGGCATGACGCACAAGCTCACCCTGGTCGGCCTGCCGATCGGCGGCGCCAAGGCCGGCATCGTCGCCGACGGCGGCGACCGTGAGGAGACCCTGCGCACCTTCGGCCGTACGGTCGCGCCGCTGCTGCACGGCGGCATCCACCTGGGCTGCGACATGGGTGTCACGCCGGCCGACCGCAAGGTCTTCTTCGCGGAGGCGGGCTACGACCCGCGCCGCAAGAACCGCGCCGTCGACATGCCGTACGACTGGCGCACGTACTACGAGCCGCTGGTGGACTGCACCGGCCACGGTGTCGGTGTCGCCGCCGTCACCGCGCTGGAGCAGGTGCACGGCTCGGGCGGCGCGCGCCGGGTGGTGATCCAGGGCTTCGGCAGTGTCGGGCGGGCGGTGGCACGGTTCCTGGAGCACCGCGGGCACCGGATCGTCGGCGTCGCCGACATCCAGGGCACCATCAGCGCGGACCGGCTGCCGGTCGAGGACCTGCTGGAACTCACCGACGGCTTCGGCCGGATCGACCGCTCGCGGCTGCCGCAGGGCGTCACCGTCTCCGAGGAGCCGGAGGCGTGGCTGGACCTCGACGCCGACGTGCTGGTGCTGGCCGCGAACCACAACGCCGTCAACTCCGGCAACGTGCACCGGCTGCGGGCCGGGCTCGTGGTCGAGGGCGGCAACATCACCGTCAGCCCCGAGGCGCGCCTGAAGCTCGCCGTCGCGGGCGCCACGCTCGTCCCGGACGTGGTCGCCAACGTCGGCGGGGCCGCGGCGGCGGGCCTGGCGCTGGCCCGCGTGGTGCCCTTCGAGCTGCCCGGCGACCAGCGCAAGAACTGGGTCTTCGACTGGGTCGGCACCCGGGTCCGGCGCAACACCCTGGACCTGCTGGAGATCGCCGCCGCGGCCCCGCACGAGGACCCCTTGCCGGCCCTGATATCCGCACGTCGGAAGGAGCACCGATGACCACCGCCCCGCCGTTGGAGACCGTCGCGATCACCACACCGCTGCCGCACGACCGGGCCAGCCGTGAGGCGCTGTACCGGCAGCGCGGCTGGTGGCGGGACGAGACGTTCCTCGACGACCTGCGCCGTCAGGTCCGGCTGCGCCCGCACAAGATGGCGCTGGCCGGCCGCCGGATCACCCAGGCCCGCACCGACACGCTGGACTACTCGGAACTGGCCCGCATCACCGACCGGTTCGCCGGCGCGCTCGTCGAACTGGGCGTGCGCCGGGGCGACTTCGTGGCGGTCCAGCTGCCCAACCTGTGGGAGATGGTGCCGCTGATCTACGCCTGCATCCGGATCGGCGCGGTGATCTGCCCGATCTCGCCGATCTGCCCTGAGGAGGAGCTGCGCCACCGGCTGGGGCTCACCGAGGCGCGGGTGTGCGTGACGGTCCCGGAGTGGGACGGCACCCCGCTGGGCAAGATCGTCACCGGGCTGCGGGACGAACTGCCCACCCTGGATCACGTCGTCGTGGTCGACGGGCACGCGCCCGAGGGAGCGATCGACTTCCACGACCACTTCGTCGCCGCCCCCTGGGAGGACGTGCACGGCGACGACGAGCTGGCCGGCCTCGAACTGCGGCCCGACGAGCCGTTCGTCGTGCTGTTCACCTCGGGCACGACCGGCGAGTCCAAGGGCGTGCTGCACAGCCAGAACACCGTGCACGCGGCGATCCGCGGCTACGCCGACACCTTCCTGCTCGACCACAGCCTGGTCGCCGTGGTGACCACCCCGCTCGTGCACTACTCGGGGTTCGCGCAGGGCATCCTCGCCGGCGTGATGCTGGGCGGCACCATCGTCTTCCAGGACAAGCGCAGCAACGACGTCCTGCTGGACCTGGTGGAGCGCTACGGCGGCACGCTGGTCTACGGCCCGCCACCGACCCTGACCGACATCGCCGAGTCGCAGCGCCGCGACCCCCGTGACGTGAGCACCCTGCGGCACGTGGTGACCGGTTCGGCGCCGGTGCTCCAGCCCCTGGTGGACGAGCTCCGGGAGACCCTCGGTGCCCGCACCTACTCGCTGTGGGGGATGTCGGAGAACGGTCCGGTGACCATCACCCGCCTCGACTACAACCAGGACTGGGCGGCGCACAGCAACGGGCGGCCGATCGACGCCATGGAGATCCGGATCGACAAGTGCCTGAACCCCACCGAGCGGGCCCCTGTCGGCCGGCTGCGGGTGCGGGGCGCGTCGCAGGCGCTGACGTACTACCGGCGCGACGCGGTGTTCCAGGAGCAGATGATCGACGACGGCTGGTTCGACACCGGCGACGTGGCGCGGGACGACGGGCGCGGGGGCATCCGCGTGCTGTGCCGGGCCAAGGACGCCATCATGCGGGACGGCATGGTCGTCCCCATGGCAGAGCTGGAGTCGATCATCGCCCGGCATCCGCACGTGGCCGAGGCCGCGCTGGTCGGGCCCGCCGGCCGGGTCTCCGACCCGATCCTCGCGGTGATCGTGCCGAAGGGCACCCAGGTGCCGTCCCTGGAGGAGGTCCGCGCCCACCTGCGGGCCGCCGACATCGACGAGCGCTTCCTGCCCGACCGGCTGGAGTCGCTCGACGCCCTGCCCAAGACGCTGACGGGCAAGGTCCGCAAGGCGAGCCTGCGGCAGCGGTTCGGCGACGCGTGAGACGGCGGGGGTGCGGAAGCGGACGGCGCTCCCGCACCCCCGCTCCGGCCGGCTCCCCCCACTCCGCGCCCCCTTCCCCCACACCGTGTTCGCTCCCCTCACCGGCCCGGTTCTCCCCCTCCCGCGTACCTCCCCTCTCACCCTCCAAAGTTCTGGGAGTCAGTCATGCCACAGCCCGGTTCGGTGACCATGTCGGCCACGCTGGCCGCCGACGAGGCGCTCGCGCGCCGGCGGGCGGCCGGGGAGCGGGTGATCCCGATGACGAGCGGGGAGATCGGGCTGCCGGTCCTGCCGGAGCTGCGGGAACGGCTCGCCGCCGCGGCGCGCCTCAACTCCTACGGCCCGGTGGCCGGCAGTCCCCGGCTGCGCGCGGCGGTCGCCGGGTACTGGGGCCGGCGCGGGCTCGACACCGACCCCGGGCAGATCGTGTGCGGTCCGGGCAGCAAGCCCCTGCTGTTCGCGCTGCTGCTGGCCATCGGCGGCGACGTGGTCGTGCCCAGCCCGAGCTGGGTGAGCTACGCCGCGCAGGCCCGGCTGGCCGGCGCGCACCCGCTGCCGGTTCCGGTGCCGCCCGGACAGGGCGGGCTCCCGGACCCGGACCGGCTGCGCACGGCGGTCGCCGCCGCCCGGGCCGCGGGCCGCGACCCGCGCTCGGTCGTGGTCACCCTGCCGGACAACCCGACCGGCGCGGTGGCCGAGCCGGAGACGGTGCGCCGGCTCGCGCGGGCGGCACGCGACCTGGACCTCGTGATCGTCTCGGACGAGATCTACCGCGACCTGGTCCTCGACCCGGACGTGCGTGCCGAGTCACCGGCGCTGCACGCCCCCGAGCGCACGGTCGTCACCACCGGCCCGACGAAGAACCTGGCGCTCGGCGGCTGGCGGCTCGGCGCGGCCCGGCTGCCCGCCGGCGAGACCGGCCGCTCGCTGGCCGACCGGCTCACCGTCGTCGCCAGCCAGATCTGGTCCAGCGCCGCCGCGCCGGTGCAGGAGGCGGTGGCCTACGCCTTCGAGGAACCGCCGGAGGTGGTCGCGCACCTCGCCGCCTGCCGCCGACTGCACGGGGCGGTGGTGCGCGCCGTCGCCGGGCGGTTCGCCGCGGCCGGCGCCCTCGTGCCGCCCGTCCGCGCGACCTGCTACGTGTACCCGGACTTCGAGCCCCTCCGCGCCCACCTGGCGCGGGCGCACGGGGTGCGCTCCGGGGCCGGGATCGCCGAACTCCTGGTGACCCGGCACGGGGTGGGACTGCTGCCCGCGAGCGCCTTCGGCGAGCCCGAGCGCTCCCTGCGGCTGCGGGCCGCCACCAGCCGGCTCTACGGCGACAGCGACAGCGAACGCGAGACCGCCCTGTCGGCCGCCGACCCGCTGCGACTGCCGTGGATCCAGGCGTCGTTGGACCGCGTCACCGAGGCCCTGGCCGACCTGACCGGCGGCCGGGACGCGTGGGCCGCGGGGCGGGACCCGGCCGCGTAGGGCGCCGCCGGAGACCCCCACAACCGTAACTGACGCACCATCAACCGCCGTATGCCGCAGGGGTTCCGCGCGGTCTACGGCCCGAGTCGCCCCCTGGGAGGGCCGTCAGCATGACCATCCTGTTCGAGAGCGAGTACCGCGGCGAGCGCCACGTCGGCATCGGCAAGCCGGCGCCGGGCGAGCCCCTGACCCTGTACAAGGTCCAGGAGAACCGGCTGAGCACGGAGTTCGTCACGGCCGGCCGCCCGGCGGACGTCGTCGCGGCCGTCACCGAGGGCGCCGCGTCCGTGTCGGTCGCCGCCGACGACCCGCAGCTGCGGCTGCTGCCCCCGCTGTTGCCCACGACCACCGGCAACGCGCTGGTCAGCGGCTTCATGCGGACCCACCGGTCGAAGTTCGACACCGCGCCGCGCGAGGACGAGGAGTTCGTCCCGCCGAACTGGTTCTTCAAGGGCCTCGGCGCCTGGCTGCGGCTGCCGGGCGAGCCGCTCGTCGTGCCGCGCAAGCCGGTCGCGCTGATCGAGGAGCCGGAGGTCGCGCTCGTCTACGTCAACGACGCCGACGGCGAACCGCACTACGCCGGCTACACCTTCGGCAACGACCTGTGCGACATCGGGTTGCACCGGGAGAACCCGGGCTGGAACCCGTACTGCAAGCTGTGCGACACCGCGATCACGCCCTGGCTGTTCCTGGACGAACCGCCGGCGTCGGTGACCGGCCGGGTCACCATCGAGCGGGACGGGGTGACCGCGTGGGACGGCCGCTTCGACTGCGGTGAGGACGCCCTGTACTTCCGGGTGCGGGACATGGTCGACCACCTGTTCTCCTTCCCGGCCGTCCGGCGGCCCGGCCTGGTGAACTACGTGCTGCTGGGCGCCGACGAGGCCAGCTACCACGACGGCTTCCGGATCGCCGACGGCGACCGGATCACGATCGACGTGAAGAGCCACGACGTGATGTTCGCCAACGACGTCCGGTTCGGCGGCGCGGTCACGTCATGAGCGGGACCGCCAAGGAGCAGTCCGCCCTGCTGGTGCACCGGATGACCTGGGAGGCGGCGGACGTGCTCTCCGTCGACCTGGTGCACCCGCAGCGCAAGCCGCTGCCGGCCTGGACACCCGGCGCGCACATCGACCTGCACCTGGACGGTCTGGTACGGCAGTACAGCCTGTGCGGCGACCCGGCCGACTCCGACCGCTACCGGGTCGCGGTGCTCAAGGACCCCGCGTCGCGGGGCGGTTCGGCGTTCGTGCACGGCGGGCTGCGGCCCGGCGCGCTGGTCACCGTGGGCGGCCCGCGCAACCACTTCGAGCTCGCGGACGCGGCGTCGTACGTCTTCGTCGCGGGCGGCATCGGAGTGACCCCGCTGCTCACGCACGCCCGGGAGGCCGCGGGGCGCGGCCTGCCCTGGCAGTTCTGGTACGGCGGCCGTTCCAGGGCGTCGATGGCGTTCGCGGAGGAGCTCGGCGAACTGGCCGCCGCGGACCGCACGGTGGTCCTGCGGCCGAAGGACGAGGACGGCCGCCTCGACCTGGACCGGGTGCTCGCCGGTGTCCCGGAGGGCGCCCTGGTCTACTGCTGCGGCCCGGAGCGGCTCACCGCGGCCGTCCGCGCCGGCTGCGCGGCGCTCGGCATCCTCGGCCGGCTGCGCGTCGAGCACTTCGCCGCGGCCACAGCCCCGGGCACGGGGACGGGCGCGGGCGCGGACGGCGGCACGGCGTTCGAGGTGGAGTGCGCGAAGTCCCGGGTCACCGTGACGGTCGGCCCCGACGAGTCGATCGTCGACGCCCTGGAGAACGTGGGCGTTGTCGTGGACGCCTCCTGCCGCGACGGCGTCTGCGGCACCTGCGAGGTCCCGGTCATCGAGGGCGAGCTCGATCACCGGGACATGGTCCTCACCGACGCGGAGCAGGCCGCCGGAGACCTGATGCTCATCTGCGTCTCGCGCTGCACCTCGCGGCGTCTCGTGCTCGATCTCTGACGCGGCCGGGCCGAGTCCCGGCGACCTGACTAGGAGTGACAGACCATGACCACCGAACAGTTCACCGGCCGGATCGAGTCCGGGCCGCCGGTCGCCGTGACGCCCGCGGCGGCCGGCGCGGACGTCCCGTCCCGGACACCCGGCGGGGCGGCCGCCGGCTCTCCCGCCGCGGCCTCCCGGCTGCCCTCACTGACGGGGCTGCGCGCCCCGATCGCGCTGGCGGTGTTCCTCTTCCACGCGGCGCTGCCCTTCGCGAGCATCCGGCTGTTCGCCGACGACTCCCTGGCGCACGGTTTCTACCGGGCCGTGGCGCAGGTCGGCGGCCTGACCATGCCGTTCTGGTTCGCGCTCAGCGGCTTCATCCTGGTGTGGTCGTACCGCGGGAACGAGAAGGCGACGGCCTGGTGGCGGCGGCGCTACGTCAAGATCGTGCCGCCGTACATCGCCGGCTGGATCCTCGCCCGGGTGCTGGTCGAGGGCGTCGACGGCTCGCACACCACCCTCACCCAGGGCTTCCTGAGCTTCTTCATGCTTCAGTCGTGGGTGCCGGACGTGCCCACCAACTTCGCGGTGAACAACGTCGGCTGGTCGCTGTCCACGGAGGCGTTCTTCTACCTCGTGTTCCCGGCGCTGTACCCGCTGATGCGCCGGATCCCCGCGGCGCGCCTCAAGTACTGGATCGGCGGGGTGGTGCTGGCCGTCGGCGCGGTGCCGCTGCTGACGTACGCGATCGTCCCGGTGGGCTCGGCCGTGGTGCCCAACGAGCCCCAGCACTCGGCCAACTACTTCTGGTTCGCGTACATCTTCCCGCCGACCCGGCTGCTGGACTTCGTGCTCGGCATGCTGGTGGCGCGCGCGGTCCTGCTGGGCCGTTGGCGCAACGTCGGCATGGTGTGGTCCGGGGTCCTGCTCGCGGTGTCGTACGTCGTCGCGCTGAACGTGCCGATGCTGTGGGGCCTCCGGGTGGCCTGCCTGCTGCCGGCCGTGATGCTGATCGCGGCGGGGGCAACGGCGGACAGCGAGAACCGGCCCAGCGTCTTCCGGAGCCGGTTCGCGGTGTGGCTCGGGGACATCTCCTTCTCCTTCTACTGCGTGCACTTCACGGTGCTGGAGTTCACCCGCCGGCTGCTCGGCGACCGGCTCTTCACCACCCCCGCGACGATCGCGCTGCTGGCCGGGCAGCTGGTCGTGTCGGTGCTGCTGGCCTGGGGGCTGTACGTCACCGTCGAGCGTCCGGTGACCCGCAGGTTCTCCCGCTCGCGGCGGGCGCGTGCGCGCAGCGCGGCGCGGGTGCCCGAACCCGCGCGAATGTGACCCAGGCCACACGGACGAAGGGAAGGACGGGCCTCGCGATCCCAGTTGGAGCTCGACGCACAGCCTTGAAAGCTGACTAACCGTCAGGCCTATAGGAGGGTCTCGTGACGACAGCAACACCGGCCAAAAAGGCGGGACTTGTAATGTTCCTGCTGGCCTTTTCCCAGGTCATCATCTCCGTCGACCTCAACATCGTCTACGTCGCGCTGCCCGACATCGGGGAGGCCCTCGGCTTCTCCGAGCAGTCCCTGCAGTGGGTGGTGTCGGCGTACGCCGTCTCCTTCGGCGGCCTGCTGCTCTTCGGCGGGCGCGCGGTCGACCGGCTCGGGGCCCGACGGCTCTTCATGACCGGCCTGACCTTCTACGCGGTCTCGTCCCTGGTCGGCGGTCTGGCGAACAGCCAGGCGCTGCTCATCGGGGCGCGCCTGGTGCAGGGCATGGGCGGCGCGCTGCTCTTCCCCGCCGTCCTCGCCCTGATCGCCACCTCCTTCGAGGGGCAGCAGCGCACCAAGGCGTTCGCCGTCTGGGGTGCGGCCGGCTCGCTCGGCCTCGCCGCGGGCGCGCTGCTCGGCGGAGTGCTGACCGACCTGGCGTCATGGCGCTGGGTGTTCCTGGTCAACATCCCGCTGGCCCTGGTCATCCTGATCCCGGCGCCGCGCGCGGTGCGCCCCGACGGCCCGGTCAACACCTCCGGCGGCTTCGACGTGCCGGCGGCGCTGCTGGCCACCGTCGGTGTCTCCGCGATCGTGACCGGCCTGGTCACCGGCCCGGACCACGGCTGGACGGCGAGCCTGCCGGCCACGTCCCTGATCCTCGGTGTCCTGCTGCTCGCGGCCTTCTTCGTCACCGAGGCGAAGACCCGCAACCCGCTCATGCCGCTGCGGCTGCTGAAGAACCGGCCGCTGGTGGTCGCCATGGCCGTCCTGCTGGTGTTCCAGACGGCGCTGGCAGGCGCGTACTACGTCTTCACCACGTACGTGCAGCCGGTGCTCGGCTACTCGCCCGTCCAGGCGGGTCTGGCCTTCCTGCCGCTCACGCTGTTCTCGATCATCGGCTCCGGCCGGCTGGCGCCGAAGATGATGGAGCGCTTCGGGCCGCGCATCACCCTGTTCACCGGCATGATCGTCAACGGCATCGGCATCGGGCTCACCGCCGTCGTCATGACCACCGGCGGGTCCTTCTGGGCCCTGCTGCCGGGCTCGTTCGTCTGGGGTGTCGGCGGCGGTCTGGTCTTCGTCTCGGTGTTCGCCACGGCGGGCTCCGGCGTCGACGCGGAGGAGCAGGGCGTGGCCAGCGCCATGGCCTCCACCGCCCAGCAGGTCGGCGGCGCCGTGGGCCTCGCGGTCCTGGTCGCCGTCGCCAACTCCACCTTCACCGGCAGCTACACCGACGCGAACCCCGCGGACGTGGTGGAGGGCCTGCGGCTCGCGGGTCTGATCGGGGCCGGCCTCCTGGTCCTGGGCGGCTTCCTCGCCCTGGCCATCAAGAGGCAGCCCTCGGTGAAGGCGGCCTCCGCCCCGGAGGCCGCGGTGCACGCCGAGGCGGAGAGCGAGCACGCGCTGGGCTGACCGGACCCCGGCCGGCGAGCCGGTACCCCCCGCCGACAGCGGGCGGCCTCGCCGGCCGGGGAGCCGGGGCACCGCACCCGCCCTACGGCTGCCCGGTCCTGTCGGAACGCCACAGGCGAGGAGCCCGAGTTCATGACGCCGATCGAGTCGGCACGCTGGCGCGAGCGGATCGTGGAGCACGTACGGATCACACAGGAACTCGACCGCGCCCTGGTGCGCGCGCACGGGATCAGCCTGTCGGAGTTCCTCGCCCTGTGCGCGCTCGACCGGGCGGGCACCCGGCTGCGGGCCAAGGACCTCGCCGACGCCGTCGGCCTGTCCCCCTCCGCCGTCAGCCGGATGCTCGTCCGCCTTGAGCAGCACGGTCTGCTGACACGGCGGTTCAGCACCGACGACCGCCGCGCGCTCTATCTGACCGTCACCGAGTCCGGCAGCCGCACGGCCCGCGCCGCCACGTCGACCTTCGACGCGCACCTGGGCCTCGTACCGGCCGCCCAGGGCTGACGCGCGGCGGCTTCCCCCGCTCGTCACCTCCGCATTCCCTCTTCCTCGGATTCCCTGCCTCGAAAGGAGAACCCCCACATGCGCGTGGAGATCTGGACCGACATCAGCTGCCCCTGGTGCTATGTCGGTCAGGCCCGCTTCGAAAAGGCACTGGCCTCGTTCCCGCACCGCGCCGACGTCGAAGTGGTGCACCGTTCCTTCCAGTTGGACCCGCACCGCACCAAGGGCGACGCCGAGCCCATCATCGGTTTCCTGATGAGGGGCAAGGGCTGGACCCGCGAACAGGCGCAGGCCAACGAGGACACCCTCAGCCGGCAGTCGGCGGCGCTCGGGCTGAAGTACGTCATGGGCCGCGACCACGGCTACACCTTCGACATGCACCGCCTCCTGCACTTCGCGAAGGAACAGGGCCGCCAGCGGGAACTGCTCACCCTGCTCTACCGGGCGAACTTCGCCGAGGAGCGTTCGGTCTACGACGATGACGAGCGCCTCGTCGACCTCGCGGCCGAGGCGGGGCTGGACGCCGACGCGGCACGGAAGGTCCTGGCCGACCCGTCGGCCCACGCCGAGGACGTCCACGCCGACCTGCGGGAGGCCGCGGCGGTCGGCGCCACCGGTGTGCCGTTCTTCGTCCTGGACCGCAGGTTCGCGGTGTCCGGCGCCCAGCGCCCCGAGGTGTTCACCCAGGCGCTGACGAAGGCCTGGGAGAGCCGCTCGTCCCTCCCGGTGGTGGCCGGCGCGGCGCACGGCGACGCCTGCGGCCCGGACGGCTGCCCGGTCCCGCACTGACCGGCGCCGCCGGGCCCGGGCGGGAGGAAACAGCATGGCCCTCCCGCCCTTTTCCGGCGTGACATGAATTCCGACTTGGCGAGGTCGAACGCAATACCCGGCCTTTTCTTGGCCGTCCAATTCACCGCTCATAAAGTCCCTTGAAAACCATGGCGCGACGAGAGGATGAGACATGACAGCCCCCACGGATGCCGCAACGGTCTCCCCGGAGATCCCGTTTCTCGACGTCCTCGATCCCGCATTCCGATTCGACACCCCGGACGTGGCCGACGCCCGCGCCGCCAACTGGTACGCCCGCACCCCGGTCGGGCTGCTGGTCCTGCGCTACGCCGAGGCGAGCGAACTCGTGCGCGACGGCCGGCTGACCCACAACGGCAAGGGCTTCATGGAGCAGAACGGCATCGTGGACGGGCCGATATACGACTGGTTCGTGCCGGCCCTGGTCAACCACGACGGCGCCGATCACCGCCGGATGCGCGGCCTGGTCAACAAGGCCTTCACGCCCCGCATGGTGGAGGGCCTGCGCCCGCTCATCCGGGCCACCTCGCGGCGGCTCGCCGAGGAGCTCGCGGGACGCGAGGAGGTCGACTTCTTCGAGGAGTTCGCCGACGCCCTGCCGCTGGTCGTGATGACCGAGCTGCTCGGGGTGCCCGCCGAGGACTTCCCGACCTTCCGCACCTGGAGCTCGGACATCGGTCTGGTCTTCAGCCTGGCCCTCGGCGGCGACATCCCCGCGCGCGTGGAGGCCGCCGTGTCGGGCCTGTACGCCTACGTGGACGGCCTGATGGCCGCCAAGGCCGAGAACCCCGGCGAGGACCTCATCTCCGCCCTGGTCGCCGTGCAGCGCGCGGAGGGCACGGTCACCGTGGACGAGCTGCGCAATCTCATCGTCACCATGGTCTTCGCCGCCCACGACACCACCCGCCTGCAACTGTCCAACGCGATGGTGACGTTCTCCGAGCACCCCGGCCAGTGGGAACTGCTCGGCCGTACCCCCGGCCTCACCGCGCAGGCCGTGGAGGAGGTCATGCGCTGGTCCCCCTCGTCGAACGCCGTCTACCGCTACGCGGGCGACAGCTTCGGCTTCCGGGACGAGACGTTCGCGCCGGGCACCATGTTCGCGATCGGTGTGCAGGCCGTGCACCGCGACCCGCTGGCCTTCCCCGGCGGCGACGTCTTCGACATCACGGTCGCCCGGCCGAACCAGGTCCTGCAGTTCGGCGGCGGACCCCACTACTGCCTGGGCGCCCCGCTGGCCCGTATGGAGCTCAGCGAGGCGCTGCCGGCGCTCGCCGAGCGACTCGGCCCACCGTCCGTCGCCGGGCCGATCACCTGGCGTCCGGCCATCGGCATCACCGGTCCGAACGAACTGCCCCTGCGCTTCGGCTGACCGCCTCGATCCGGTCAGAAATAACGGGATAAATAGGGGTTGTTCAGAGTTCGTCCGCCGGGTGACCATCATGGCAGTCCTGCAGACTCGTACACCGGAGGTATCCCGTGCCGAACTTCAAGGCTCTGCTGGTCGGCGGCCCGTCCGCTCTTCCGGCCACGGATCGCGTCCAGCTCGTCCCCACCCTCGCGGAGAAGGTCAAGCACCGCTTCGAGGCGGGGTACGAACACTTCGCGCACCAGGGCGAGTTCCGGACCGTCGACGGCGAGGAGCTGGCGGTCTTCCACTGGACCATGCGGACGGCCATCGCCGAGTGACCCGTACGCCGTCGGGTACGGCGCGCACCGAGCACCGAACGAAGGTCCCGCGCCCCGGACTTCCGGGCCGCGGGACCTTCGCGTGGTCGTCGGGGAGCTGTCGCCGTCCGCCGGTTCACAGCGGCGCCGGAACCCGCCGCCCGAACGTCTGCCGCGCCAGCAGCACCGCCCCGTCCAGCGAGGACAGTCCGCCCAGCGCGGCCGGCGCCACCGGCACGGGCGCCACGCCGGGACGGGTCAACTCCCGTACCCGGGTGGCGACCCGGGCCACATAGCCCGGTACGCCGGTGCCGAACCCGCCGCCCACGACGGCCAGTCGGGGATGGGCCAGCTCGGCGACGCCGACGACGGCGAGGGCGACGGCGGTGGCGCTCGCCTCGACCGCGTCCACGGCCCACCGCTCCGCCGCCCGCAGCCCGGTGGTCAGACCCGTGAAGTCGACGGGCGCGCCGCGCAGTTCGGCGGCCCGCCGCAGCGTGGCCGGTCCGGAGGCGAGGGCCTGGACGCAGCCGGCGCGTCCGCAGTCGCAGCGCGGTCCCGACCGGTCGACGACGAGATGGCCGATCTCGCAGGAGCCGCGCCCGGGGCCCGGCCACAGCCGCCCCTCGTGCACCACTCCCCCGCCCACGCCCGTGCCGACCCCGAGGTACACCACGTCGGCACGGGCCGCCGCGCGCGCCTCGGCGAGCGCGGCGAGGTCGCCGTCGTCGGCGTGCACCAGCGGGACGCCGGGGAGCATCCGGTGCAGCGCCGGGAGCAGGCCCAGGCCCACCCAGCCGGGCCGTCCCGGCCAGGTGAGCACCGTGCCGTCGGCGTCGCAGCTCGCCGGGAGCGCCACGCCCACGCCCCGCAGACCGCCGGCACCGCCCGGCAGGCGGCGCAGCAGGGACCGCAGGCGATCCGCGAGCAGGATGAGGTCGGCGGCGGGGTCGCCGTCGGGCGGCCAGCGGAAGGTCTCCTCGACGGAGTCGGCCGGGCCCTGACCCGAGTCGCCGACGGCGCGCAGCGCGACCTTCGTGCCACCGATGTCGATGCCGAGGTATCCGGAATACGACGAGATGCCCATGTGACTGTTCGCCTCTCCCCCGTGCGCGGTCAGCTGCCGACGCTCTGGGCGTGCCGGAAGACGTCGGCCGGGTCGTAGCGGCGCTTGACTTCGAGGAGGCGGGTGTAGTTGTCGCCGAAGTAGGCGCGCCGCCAGTCGGTCAGCCGCGGGTCCGGGAAGTTGACGTACGCCTCCCCGGTGGAGGCCGGCGCGAGGAGCGCGGAGCCCTGGTCCACCCAGTCCGTCATGGCGGCCGCCACGGCCGCGGGCGGTGCCGCGTCGGCCGTCATGGCGGCGAAGCCGGTCATGAACTGGGCCGAGCGGTGCCAGTACGCGGTGTCGGTGCGGCCCGCCTCGTTGGCCCGGCCGCCGGTCGCGGTGAAGGACAGGAAACGGGTCTGCCCGGCCTGCCGGTCGCGGTCGTAGGCGGCGAGCGAGTCGGACAGGACGGAGCCGGTGACGGCGCGGTCGAAGATCCTGGTGCGCTCGCGCAGCACACCGTTGCGGGGCAGCTTGGCGTCGGGGTTCTGGCCGGTGAGATGGCACTCGTCCACGGTCAGCTGCCCGCAGCCGTACACCCGGCGCATCACGTCGCCGTACGCCAGCTCGGTGGTCTCCCGGCGGACCGGGCGGGCACCCGACTGCGCGGCCAGCTCGGCCAGGCCGCTCTCCAGGTCGCGGGGGTCGCCCCAGAAGGTGCCGGACAGCAGCACGGTGGGCGTGGCGCCCGGGGCGGCGTCGGGCAGCGCCACGAGCAGCGCGGAGCCGAGGTCGTGGGGGCCTGCGACGCTCCAGTGCTGCCAGGTCTCGATGACCTCCTGGGCCTTGTCCCAGGGCCATTCGGTGTCGAAGAACACCCCGCCCGGCTGGTCGACGGGGACCACCTCGAAGTCGAGGACGATACCGAAGGTGCCGCCGCCCCCGCCGCGCAGCGCCCAGAACAGATCGGGCTCACTGGTCTCGGAGACATGCGCCAGCCGGCCGTCGGCCAGCATGACCCGCGCCGAGACCAGCCGGTCGGAGGCGGTGCCGAACTTGCGTGTCTGGTGGCCGATGCCGCCCCCGGAGACGAAGCCGCCGGGGCAGACGGTCGGGCAGGTGCCGGTGACGATCTGGACGCCGTGCGGCTCCAGCGCGGTGAGCGCCTCGATCGACATGGCACCGGGGCCGAGATGGACCGTCCGGCCGTCGGTGCGCACCTGCCTGAAGGCCGACACGTCGACGACGAGTCCCTCGCCGGTCGACCAGCCGGCCAGGTTGTGGCCGCCGCTGCGGGTGCGCAGCTCGATGCCCTGCTCCCGCGCGAACCGCAGACAGGCCCGGACGTCCGAGACCGTACGGCAGCGGGCCACGGCCTGCGGCCGCAGCGCGCTGTACTCGCCGAGGTAGACGGTCCTCGCCCGGGCGTAGCCCGCGTCGGAGGGGCGGACCAGGTCTCCGGCGAGCGATTCCGCCAGTCGGTCCCAGGCGTCGTCCCCCACGGTCGTGGACAGCGCGGACGCGATCGGCCCTGCGGACGTCGCACCCACGGCGGCCAGTGCGAGACCGCCGGCGGACGTGAGGAATGCTCTGCGCGTAGCCATTTTCTCCCGCTCTCTCGTCGCTGTACGGCCAACGTAAGGAGCGGGATTCGGCGCGGATAACCCCTAATTCCCCCTTGTCCTTCCGGGAGTTGTCCGGGCCCGGGACATTCAGGGGTTGTCGGCCCCTCTTTCCCGGGCCATCTTGGCGGTGAATACGCCCGGTCCGCGGAGGGACGACGCATGCCTGTTTCAACGCCCGCCTCACAGCAGTGGATTCGCCGGTATCACCCGGCGCCCGCCGCCCGGGTCGGCCTCGTGTGCTTTCCGCACGCGGGCGGCTCGGCACCCTACTACGCACCGCTGGCCGCCGCGCTCGCGCCGTCCGTCGACGTACTGGCGGTGCAGTACCCGGGACGCCAGGAGCGCCGCCGGGTGCCACCCGTCGACGACGTCCGCGCCCTCGCCCGGCAGTCCTACGACGCCCTCGCCGAGGCCGGGTTCGACGGCACGGGCCGGCCGCTCGCGCTGTTCGGGCACAGTATGGGCGCACTCGTCGCCTTCGAGGTCGCCCGGCTGATGGAACAGCGGGGCGACGGCGGCCCCGCGGTGCTGTTCGCGTCCGGCCGGCGCGCGCCGAGCCGGGTGCGCGCCGGGACGGGCATACCGCGCGACGACGCGAGCATCGTCGCCGACATCCGGGCACTGGGCGGCACGGACGCGCGCTTCCTGGAGGATCCCGAGCTGCTCGGCATGGTGCTGCCCGCGCTGCGCAGCGACTACCGGGCGGTCGCGGGCTACCGCTCGGCCGCGGACGCCGCGATCGCCGCGCCGGTCGTCGTGCTGGTCGGGGACGCCGACCCGCACACCACGCCGGAGGAGGCCCGCGCCTGGCGGAGCCATACGTCCGGCCCCTTCGAGGTGCGCACGTTCCCCGGCGGTCACTTCTACCTGGAGGACCAGCAGCGGGCCGTCACGGCGGCACTCGCGGAGGTGCTGCGCGACGTCGCCGGTGCCTGAGGGCCGCCGTAGCGGGAGCTCCTGGCGTGCGGGACAACCCGCCTGCCAGGAGCTCCCGTCGTTCCCGGGTGCGCCGTGCGGGGCGTGCGAGAGCGGCGGAGCCCGCGCTGTCACCGGGCTCCGCCGCTCTCATCCGGGGGTCACAGGACGGGGACGTCCTTGCTGTCCGTCGCCGCGTTCCGCTCGGGCTGCCCGGCCTCGGCGGTCCGCGGGCCGGTCCGCAGCATCGCCGCGCCGATGAGCAGGGCCAGCAGGACGAACCCGGCGGCCAGCAGGAACGCCACGTGGTAGCCGCCGAGCAGCGCGCTCGCCTCGTCCTTGCCGGCGGCCGTGAGGGAGTTCGTGCGGGAGGAGACGAAGGCGCTGAGCACGGTGAGGCCGATCGCGCCGCCGATCTGCTGCGTGGTGTTGAACAGACCGGACGCGATGCCGGACTCCTCGGGCGTGACGGCCGACATGCCGAGCCCCATCATCGCCGGGGCGGCCAGCCCGAAGCCGAGGCCCATGACCAGGCTGGCGGGCAGGAAGTCCACCACGTACGTGCCGTCGACGCGGGCGAAGGAGAGCATCAGGAACGCCACGACGATCAGCACCATCCCGGAGTACAGCATGGGCCGCTGGCCGAACCGGGTGATGAGCCGGGCCGAGAGCCCGAGGGAGACTCCGGCGATGACCACGGCGATGGGCACGAAGCCGAGGCCCGCCTGGAGCGGGCTGTAGCCGAGCACCCGCTGGACGTAGAGCGTGCCGAAGAACAGCAGGCCGAACATGCCCGCGATCATCATGAACTGCACGATGTTCGCGGCGGTCAGGCCGCGCGAGCGGAACAGCCGCAGCGGCAGCAGCGGGTTGGCGACCGTGGCCTGGCGGACCACGAACCCGACGAGCAGCAGCAGGGCCAGGGGGAGCAGCAGGAGGGTCCGGGCGGAGGTCCAGCCGACCTTCTCGGCGTCGACGATGGTGTAGACGAGGAGCATCATGCCGGCCGTGACCAGCGCGGCACCCAGGAAGTCCGTGCCCTTGCCGAGGCCCTGGCCCTTGTCCTTCGGGATCGAGCGCAGGCCGGCCAGGACGAGCACCGCGCCGATCGGGGCGTTGATGAAGAAGATCCAGTTCCAGCTGAGGAACTGGGTGAGCACACCGCCGAGCAGCGGGCCCACGGCGCCGCCGCCCGCGGAGGCGAAGCTGTAGGCGCCGATGGCCTGGGCCTGCTGGCGCGGCTCGGCGAACATGGTCGCGACCATGCCGAGGATGCAGGCGGACGCGATCGCGCCGCCGACGCCCTGGACGAAGCGGAACGCGATGAGCGAGCTCTCGTTGGCCGCGAAGCCGCACAGCAGGGAGGAGGCGCCGAACAGCGCGACCCCGGTGAGGAAGACGGTCTTGCGGCCGACCAGGTCACCGAGCCGTCCGGCCAGCAGCAGGAGGCCGCCGAACGGGATGACGTAGGCGTTCACGACCCAGACCAGGTTCGCCTCGGAGAACCCGAGGCCCTTCTGGACGGCCGGCAACGCCACATTGACGATGTTCTGGTCGATGACGATCATCATCTGACCGATGCACAGTAAGGCAATGGTCAGCCAGGGACTGTTCGTACGGGGGGCGGGCTGGCCCATTTCCGTTCGCCTCCAATAGGGCATTGTTTGTTACAGAAGCCATGATGCGTGCCTCAGTGCGGGCACGGAAGAAGGCACTTTCTTGTGACACGGGCACATCGGTGTTCCTTTTACGGGAACACCTTTGTTCCCGTGGCCCGGCAACCGCTTTGGTTCCCGGACAACCGCGCGATACGGTCGGCCAGCGCCAGCGCCTGTTCGGCGTTGAGCCGGGGGTCGCAGGTGGATTCGTACCGGCCGCTGAGTCCCGGTTCGGTGACCGCGCGCGGTCCGCCCAGGCACTCGGTCACCCGGTCGCCGGTGAATTCCAGGTGCACCCCGCCGGGATGGCTGCCGAGCGCCCGGTGCACCTGGAAGAAGCCCTCCAGCTCGTCCATGACGTCGTCGAAGTGCCGGGTCTTGTATCCCATCGCCGAGACACGGGTGTTGCCGTGCATCGGGTCGCACATCCACACCACCTGCCGGCCCGTGGCGGCGACGGCGTCGACGAGGGCGGGCAGGGTGTCCCGGACGCGGACGCTGCCCATGCGGCTGATCAGGGTGAGCCGGCCCGCCTCGGCGCGCGGGTCGAGCCGCTCGACGTACTCGGCGGCGAGCGCCGGGGTGGTGCCCGGACCGAGCTTGACGCCGACGGGGTTGGCGAGCAGTTCGGCGAACGCGACGTGCGCGCCGTCGAGTTGACGGGTGCGCTCGCCGATCCACAGGAAGTGCGCGGAGGTGCCGTACAGCTTCCCGTCGGTGGGGTCCACCGCCAGCTGGGGGCGTTCGTAGTCGAGCAGCAGCGCCTCGTGGCTGGTGTGGATGCCGGCGAAGCGGCCGCGAAGCTGGTCGAGGGTGGCGCGCGCGGTGCGGTGGGCCTCGATCATCCGCATCGGGTCCGGGACGCGCTCCCGGGGGTCGGGGGCGGCGGCGTTGACGATGTCGCCGCGGTAGACGGGCAGCCCGAGGCCGTCGACGGAGTCGGAGCGCGGCTTGGCGTACTGGCCGGCGAGCCGCCCGACGGGGACGACGGGCAGCCCGCTGCCCCCGGTCACGACGGCAGCCATCCTGAGCAGGGTGGTGGCGTTGCCCGCGATGTGCTCGGGGGTCGCGTCGAAGGTCTCCGCGCAGTCGCCGCCCTGGAGGACGAGGGCCTCCCCGCGGGTGGCCCGGGCGGTCTGCCGGCGCAGTGCCCGGATCTCCTCGGGGGTGACGAGCGGGGGCAGGGTGGCCAGGAAGGCGGACACGGAACGTACCTGTCCGGAGTCCGGCCACGGCGGTTGCTGGGCCGCCGGCCGGCTCAGGGCCGCCGCGACCTTCTCGGACCATTCCCGCGGCAGGTCGGCGGCCTGCGGGGCGGCTGGCAAGGAAAGTGTCGAATGCACACGGCCATTAGAACTCCGGAGGGATCCCCTACCCGTACCCCTAACAACTCCCTCAGTTTCCGCGGGTGCGCCGATCTCTCCGGTCCTCAATTGCGCACCCGTCCCTGGAATTATTACTGTCGGCGGCGGATCCGAACCCGCATGATGACCCGACATGATGGTCGAGGTGAATTCCGCTATGGCTCGGCAATGGTTGTCCGTCTCCCTCTACGGCGGCGTCGACGCCCCCGGTGACCTGCCCCCGGTGGTCTCGCGCGTGGCCCGGCACGTCCGGGTGAGCGACCCTGACGCGTGCTTCTTCTTCTCCCGCGACGACCACCCGGCGGGCCGCTCCGTCGATCTGTGGGTCGACGCCGGGGCCGGTACCCGGCGCGAGGTGACGGACCTGCTGCGCGCAGGTGCCCCGGGTTCCGGCTGGCAGGTGTCCGCCGAGCGGCTGGTGGACCGCCCGGTGCACCATCCGCACGAGAGCGAACGGGATGTGACGGACGAACTGGCCGCGGTGGCGAGCGAGTTCGCCCTCTCGGTACGGCCGGACGGGGCACCCGGACCGCGGGAGGCCTACGACCTCGCGGTCGCCCATCTACGGGCGCTGGCCGAGTTGGTCGAGCCGTCCGGTCGGGCCGGGTTGCTGTTCCAGTGCTGGGAGCGCTGGTCGGCCGGGCTGTCCGCGGGGCGGCGGGTGGAGCTGGCGGCCGGCGCGGACCCGGCCGAACCGGAGCCGCCGGCACCGCGGTTGACGGCCGCGCTGGAGAGGTACGTGCACCGCACCCGGCAGACGATACGGCGGCAGCGGCCCGGATGCGGCCTGCCGGAGCGCTATCTCGTCTTCGCCCAGTCCGCCGCCGTGCACGACCGGCTCGGCATCCCCGTCTCGCAGAGCGCCGCCGCGGCGCTCACGGTCCGCGCGCGGCTCACCGCGGGCCAGGTGCCGGCCACGACCGCCGGGGAGCGCGCATGAGCACGGGAACGGTGAACGGCACGCAGCCGAAGGCCGAGGGCGCCGACGCCGCGGTGGTCCGCGTCGAGTTGGGGCCGCGCTCCTACGACGTGAGCATCGGAGCGGGGGTCCGGAAGCGGCTGCCGGAGGTGGTCGCGCGGTCCGGGGCGCGACGGGCGGTGATCGTCTCGGCGCGGCCGGCGGATCTGGTGCCGGACCCGGGCGTGCCGTACCGGCTGGTCGAGGCGCGGGACGGCGAGGAGAACAAGACGCTCGCGACGGTCGGGGCACTGTGCCGGCAGTTCGCCGACGCGGGGCTCACCCGTGACGACGTGGTGGTCTCCTGCGGCGGGGGCACCACCACGGACACCGTCGGTCTGGCGGCCGCCCTCTATCACCGGGGCGTGTCCGTCATCCACCTGCCGACCTCGCTGCTCGCCCAGGTGGACGCGAGCACCGGCGGCAAGACGGCCGTCAACCTGCCCGAGGGCAAGAACCTGGTCGGCGCGTACTGGCAGCCGCTGGCCGTGCTGTGCGACACCGACCATCTGCGCACCCTGCCGGAGCGTGAGTGGCGCAACGGCTACGGCGAGATCGCCCGCTGCCACTTCATCGGCGCCGGCGACCTGCGCGGCCTGGGCACGGTCGAGCAGATCACGGCGAGCGTGCGCCGCAAGGCCGAGATCGTCTCGTCGGACGAGCGCGACACGGGCCTGCGGCATCTGCTCAACTACGGCCACACCCTGGGCCACGCCCTGGAGACGGAGACCGGGTTCGGCCTGCGGCACGGGGAGGCCGTGGCCGTCGGCACGGTGTTCGCGGGCCGGCTCGCGGGCGCCCTCGGCCGCATCGGCGCGGCCCGGGTGGACGAACACCTCGATGTCGTACGGCACTACGGGCTTCCGTGGCGGCTGCCCGCGGCCGTCGACGCGGACCGGCTGGTCGCCCTGATGGGCCGGGACAAGAAGGCCGCGGCCGGTGCGCCGGGCCGGCTGGCGTTCGTGCTGGACGGGCCCGCCGGCGCGGAGCTCGTGGACGACGTGCCGGAGGGGGCCGTAAGGGACTGCCTGGCGGCCATGCCGCGTGACTGAGCGGGCGGGAACACCACGGCGGCCGGGGTCCTGACAGCGCGTCAGGGTCCCGGCCGCCGTCTGTGCTCAGGCCTCGGCCAGTTCCAGGAGGGCCCGCGCCGCGAGCCGGTATCCGTAGGTGCCGAGGCCGACGATCACCCCGCGGGCCAGCGGGGCGAGGACGGAGTCGTGCCGGAAGCTCTCCCGGGCGTAGATGTTGGAGATGTGCACCTCGATCCAGGGGCGGGGATAGGCGGCGAGACTGTCCCGCAGGCTCCAGCCGGCCATCATCAGGGCCCCGGGATTGACGATCGCCCCGACGGTGTCGGGGTGGTCGTTGACCGCCCGGACGAGCGCGCCCTCGGAGTCGTCCTGGACGCTGGTGAGCGTCCAGCCCTTGACGGCTATCTCCTCGGCGACCGCCTTCTCGACGTCCACGAGGGTGTCGGTCCCGTAGATCTCCGGCTCACGGCGTCCGAGAATGCCGAGATTCGGGCCGTTGACCAGCAGCAGTCGGCTCATGACATCACCCATTTCGATCGACACGTCCACGGACTTTGCATGCTCCAGTGAATTCATTATTGTCGGCGGCAGCCGCCATCACGCCGGAACCGGGGACAAGTCGCGGTAATTCAGGGGGGTGGTAGGGGTGGGGGCGTATTGAATTCCCGCGTTAGCTTTTCTGCACCGAACGCGTCTGAAGCGAGCAGAAGGACTGGGACTGTGAACGTTTCCCGAGAGCTTCCGAAATTCCCGGAGTGGCCACAGTTCGACGACGCCGAGCGCGTCGCCCTGGGCCGGGCCCTGGAGCAGGGGCAGTGGTGGCGCATGGGCGGCGGGGAAGTCACGGCGTTCGAGCGCGAGTTCGCGGCGTACCACGGCGCCGAGCACGCGCTGGCGGTGACCAACGGCACGCACGCCCTGGAGCTCGCCCTCCAGATCCTCGGCGTCGGCCCCGGCACGGAGGTGATCGTGCCGGCCTTCACCTTCATCTCCTCCTCCCAGGCCGCGCAGCGCCTCGGCGCGGTCGCGGTGCCCGTCGACATCGACCCCGGCACGCTGTGCATCGACCCGGCCGCCGCCGAGCGGGCCGTCACCTCGAAGACCGCCGCGATCATGCCCGTGCACATGGCGGGGCACGTCGCGGACATGGACGCGCTGGAGAAGCTGTCCGCGGACAGCGGGGTGCCGATCATCCAGGACGCCGCGCACGCGCACGGCGCCCGCTGGCGGGGCCGCCGGGTCGGCGAGTTCGGCTCGGTCGCCGCGTTCAGCTTCCAGAACGGCAAGCTGATGACGGCCGGCGAGGGCGGCGCCGTGACCTTCCCCGATCAGGGCCGTTACGAGGAGGCCTTCCTGCGGCACAGCTGCGGCCGTCCGCCGACGGACCGCGGCTACTTCCACCAGACCTCCGGCTCCAACTTCCGGATGAACGAGTTCTCCGCCGCCGTGCTGCGTGCCCAGCTGGCCCGGCTCGACAGCCAGATCGAGACCCGTGAGCAGCGGGCGCCGCTGCTGACCGGGCTGCTGAACGAGATCGACGGCGTGGTGGCGCAGAGCCGCGACGAGCGCTGCGACCGCGACCCGCACTACATGATGATGTTCCGCGTCCCCGGCATCACCGAGGAGCGCCGCAACCGGCTGGTCGACGAGCTGATCGAGCGGGGCCTGCCGGCCTTCGCCGCGTTCCGCGCGATCTACCGCTGCCCCGGCTTCTGGGAGACCGGCGCCCCGCGGGCCTCGGTCGACGAGCTCGCCGCCCTGTGCCCCGTCACGGAGGCCGTCTACGCGGACACCGTCTGGCTGCACCACCGCACGCTGCTCGGTACCGAGGACCAGATGCACCGGATCGCCGAGATCGTCGCCGACACGGTGGGCTCGCTGTGACCGGGCGGACCGCGCCCCCGGTCCGGGTGGCGGTGATCGGCTCGGGCTGGGCGGCGCGCTCCATCTGGCTGCCCCGGCTCACCGCGCACCCGGCGTTCACCGTCGCGGGTGTGGTCGACCCCGACCCGCGGGCGCGGGCCGCGGCCGGCGGGGGCACCCTGCCGGCGTTCGCCTCGGTCGCGGACCTGCCGGCCGACGCGGTGGACCTGGCCGTCGTGGCCGTACCGAACCATCTGCACGCGCCGGTCGCGGAGACGGTCCTGCGGGCCGGGGTCCCGGCCTTCGTGGAGAAGCCCGTCTGTCTGACCTCGGCCGAGGTGGACCGGCTGGCCGCGGCGGAGGCGGTGGGCGGTGCGCCGCTGCTGGCCGGCAGCGCCGCACGGTTCCGCGCCGACGTGCGGGCCCTGCTGGACCTGGCGGGCACCGTGGGCGACCTGCGGCACCTGTCCGTCGGCTGGGTGCGGGCGCGCGGCATCCCGGACGGCGCCGGCTGGTTCACCCGGCGCAGCCTGTCCGGGGGCGGAGCGCTGGTCGACCTCGGCTGGCATCTGCTGGACGTGGTGGCGCCGCTGCTGCCGCCCGGCCCGTTCCGGCACGTCGTCGGGTCGGTCTCGGACGACTTCATCAACGACCCCCGGCTGCGCGCGGGCTGGCGCCGGGACGCCCCCCTGGGCGGCCGGGGCGACGTCGAGGACACCGCCCGCGGCTTCCTGGTGACCGACCCGGGCCTGTCGGTGTCCCTCACCGCGAGCTGGGCCTCGCACCAGCCGAGCGACGTCACCACCGTCGTCGTGGAGGGCAGCGCCGGCACGGTGAGCCTCACCTGCACCTTCGGCTTCAGCCCCGACCGCGAGGGCGGCCCGGTCCTGACCCTGACCCGCGACGGCGAGGTCGAGACGGTGCCGGTCGGCGAGGAGCCGGTGGGCGCCGAGTACGACCGGCTGCTCGACGACCTGGCGACGCGCTGGGCGGACCCGGGGGCACGCGGCGCGGCGATCCGCGAGGCGCGGCGGACCGTGGACGCCATCGAGCGGCTCTACGCCTCGGCGACCCCCCGGGCGCTGCCCGCACCGGGCCCGTCCGGATACCGGCTGCCGGAGCGGCCGTTGCCCACGCCGCCGCGGGCGGTCGTCTTCGACCTCGACGGGGTCCTGGTCGACAGCTTCGGGGTGATGCGGCAGGCGTTCACCCACGCCTACCGCGAAGTCGTCGGGGCCGGTGAGCCGCCGTTCGCCGAGTACAACCGCCATCTGGGCCGCTACTTCCCGGACATCATGCGGATCATGGGTCTGCCGCCGGAGATGGAGGAGCCCTTCGTCCGGGAGAGCACCCGCCTCGCCGACCAGGTCACGCTGTTCCCCGGGGTGGAGGAGCTGCTGCGGCAGCTGCGCGAGCGCGGCATCGGCACCGCGGTGGCCACCGGCAAGGCGGGCTGGCGGGCTCGGACGCTGCTGGCGCGGCTCGGTGTGCTGGACCTGTTCGACCACGTCATCGGCTCGGACGAGGTCCCGCGCGCCAAGCCGGCCCCGGACATCGTGCTGCGCGCCCTGCGTCTGCTGGAGGTCGGCCCCGGCGAGGCCGTGATGGTCGGGGACGCGGTGACGGACCTCGCGGCGGCCCGCGGCGCGGGCGTCACGGCGGTGGCCGCGCTGTGGGGCGAGACCGACGAGGCGGCGCTGCTGGCGGCGGAGCCGGACCTCGCGGTGCGCAAGCCCGCGGAACTGTCCGAGAGCGTGCTGCCCTCGGACGCGGTCCTGCGCTGAGGACGCGCTCCCGCGCTGAGGATGCTCTCCCGCGCTCAGGACACGGGCCGGCGCCTGAGGACCCTGTCCGGCGCCCGGTGTGCGGCGCCGGCATTCCTCGGGGAGCCCCGACAGCCGTCGGCAATCTCAGAGGAATGTCAGCGCTTTACAAATTCTGAAGCAAATGATCGGCGAATTTCCCGAGGTCGGACCACGCCATTGTCCGGCCGTTGAGGAAACAACTCGTGCCAGCTACAGTCACCGTGATCCGGATAACCAGGGAAAAACCGTGAGCGCGAGGAAAGTTCGGTCTCCGATGAGGTTTCGCCTGCTCGGCCCCCTGCACGTGCTGCGGAACGACACCCCGATCCCGCTCGGGGGAATCAGCCGGCGCGCCACCCTCGGCTATCTCCTGCTGCACACCAACGACGTGATCTCCACGGGCCGGCTGCTACAGGCCCTGTGGGGCGTGGAGGCGCCGCCCACCGCGCGCAAGATCCTGCAGAACGCGGTGTCGGGGCTGCGCCGGGCGCTGGCCGAGGGACTGGGCGCCGAGGGCTCGCAGTTGCTGGTCACGCACGCGCCCGGCTATGTGCTTCGGGCCGATCCGGCCGTGGTCGACCTGTGCGAGTTCCGGGAGCTGGCCCGGCGCGGCCAGACGGCGCTGGCGCTCGGCCGTTGGGACGAGGCCGACCACCAGCTGCGCCGGGCCCTCGCCCTGTGGAACGGGCCGGCGCTGGCGGACCTGGCCGAGGGCGGCTACGACTGGCCGGAGCTGACCGCCCTGCAGAACGACCGCTTCACCGTGCTGGAGGACCGCATGGAGGCGGCGCTCGCCGCCGGTCACCATCTCGGTGTGCTCAGCGAGCTGGAGGCGGTGGTCAGCGCCGAGCCGCTGCGCGAACGCCTGTGCCGGCAACTGATGATGGCGCTGTACCGCTCGGGCCGTCAGGCCGAGGCGCTCGGCGCGTACCGCCGCACCCGGGCCGCGTTGGTGGAGGAGCTGGGGCTGGACCCGGGGCCCGAGCTCCAGGAGCTGGAGCGGGCGATCCTCGACCACGACCCGGCGCTGCTGCCCACCGGCGGTGCCGCGGTCCGCCTCGCCACGTCCCCGGCGCCGCCGCGCGCCCCCGGCCCGCGCACGGCACCCCCGCCGAAGGGCGCGGCCCCCTCCCCCGCGCTCGCCCGCCGCACGGCCGCGGGCCGCCCCGAGACGGAGCCGCCCCGGCCCCGCACCACCGCCGCCGCGGCCTTCGCACCGCCCGCCGCTCCCGTCGGCGGCGAGGAGCAGAAGCTGGTGACGGCCGTCTTCGTGCGCGCCGAGATCCCGGCCGGCACCACCACCCCCGAGGTGGTCGAGCAGGTGCTCGCGCAGGCCCGTGCCGTCGTCCGCAACCGCGCCGTCCGCGCCGGCGGGCGCGGCCAGGGCGAGTTGGGGCCGCTGACGGTGTGCGTGTTCGGGGCGGACCGGGCCCGCGAGGACGACGCGCTGCGCGCGGTCCGCACCGCCGTGGAGCTGGCCGGGCACACCGGCGCCGGCTTCCGGCTGCGGGTCGCGGTCGCCTCCGGCGAGGCACTGGTGACCGGCGCCACGGGTGACCCGCTGACGTCCGCGGCAGCGGACCCGGCACTGGTGTCCGGCACCTCGGGCCAGGCACGGGTGGCCGGGGCGCCCGGCGAGGCACAGGTGACCGGGGGCCCTGGCGAGGCACAGGTGACCGGGGGCCCTGGCGAGGCACAGGTGGCCGCGGGCTCTGGCGAGGGACGGGTGGCCGGGGGCCCCGGCGAGGCACAGGTGGCCGGGTCCTCGGGCCGGACGCCGATGTCCGGGGCCGCGACGGCCGGTTCGCCGTTCGGCGTCACCGGGCAGCTGTTCCAGACCGGGCTCGACATGCTCTTCGAGGCGCCTCCGGGCGCGGTCCGGGTGTGCGGGACCACGCGCCGGCTGTGCGGCGACCGCTTCGGTTTCGAGGTCTCCCGTACGACCGCCGGCGGCCATGACGTCACGATGTCCGCCCCCGCCGCGCCGGCCCCCCGCGGCGAGCCGCCGTTCGTCGGCCGCGACCGGGAGCTGGAGCAACTCGCCTGGTGGGCGGAGGAGGTCCGGCGCAGCGGACGGCCGCACCTGGTGACCGTGCTCGGCGAGCCGGGCATCGGCAAGAGCCGGCTGATGGCCGAGTTCCGACGCCGGCTGGCGGCCGGCGGCGGGCCGCGCTGCCTGGTGGGCACCAATCGGGCGCTGCGCCCCGAGGAGCCGTACGTCTCGCTGGCCGAACCGGTCCGCGCGTACGCCGGTGTCGCCGACGCCGATCCGGCGCTGAGCCGGGACCGCCGGCTGCGGGACGCGGTGAGAGAACTCGTCGGACCGGGCCCCGTCGCCGCTCAGCTGGCCGACGGGCTGAGGCGGTTGATCAGCCTGCCCGGCGGCGAGGCGTGCCGGCCGCTGCCCTCGGCCGAGGGCGACTCGATGCTGGTGGCCTGGCGCCGGTTCGTGGCGGAACTCGCCGCCCGGGAGCCGCTCGTGGTCGTCCTGGAGGACTTCGAACGGGTCGACGACGCGCTGCTCGCCTTCGCCGTGGAGCTGGCCGAGGCCGTGGACGACGTACCGCTGCTGGTCGTGCTGACCGGTCGGCTCGAACTGGCCGACCGCCCCGCCTACCGGTCCGGCGGCCGGCGCAACGCCACCACCGTCACCCTCGAACCGCTGCCGCGCCCCGCCGTCGACGCCCTCTTGGAGGAGGTGCTGCCGGCGCCGCGGGACAGCCGGACGGCCGAACTGCACGCGACGCTCGCGGAGCGCTCCGGCGGAAATCCGCTGTTCGCCCTGGAGTTCGCGCGCGCCGTCACGGGCGACGGCGCGGAGCCGGGGTCCGCGCGGGCCGGCACCTCCGGCGGCCGGGTCCCGGTGCCGCCCGCGGTGCACGCGATCGTCTCGGCACGGCTCGACACCCTGGGCGAGGCGGAGAAGGCCCTGCTGTACGACGCCTCGCTGTTCGAGGGCAGTTTCCTGGACCGAGAACTGGCCGCGCTGGGCGACACGGACGAGCGCCGGGTCCGGGACGGCCTGGACGCGCTGGAGCGCCGGGGGCTGGTGCGGCGCTGCCGGCGCTGCCCCGAACTCGGCGCCGTGGAGTACCAGTTCGTGCACGACCTGGTAGCCGAGACCGCGTACGCCCGGCTGCCGCACGCCGTGCGCGCCGACAAGCACCTGCGGGCCGCGGGCTGGCTGGCCCGGGAGCCGGACCGGTCGCCGGCGCTGGTGCTGCACCACTGCCGTCGGGCGGTGCACCACGCCACGGTGGCCCGGCGTCCCGACGGCGATGTCTCCGGCCGCGTCGGCGCCCTGCTCCTCGACGCGGGGCAGCGGGCCCGCGAGCGGGGCGCCACGGGTGCCGCGGAGTACTACTACCGTGTGGCGCAGGAGTTCTCGCCCTCGGGCCGGCCGCGGTGGCTGCTGCCGTTGCGTCGGCCGCACGAGGCGAAGTCACCGGCCTGACAGGTGCCGTGGCGGCCCCTTCCCGGGTCCGTTCCTCGCGAAGTCCGCCGTGTTCCTGGGGTCCGTCTGCGGCCGGTGTCCGCTGTCGCCCACTGTCCGACGACGCCGGGCACCCCTGCCAATCGGCCGGTAATCGCCGGTCCACTCCTCGCTCAGAGCCCTTTGAAACAGCACCTCGCCGCTCCCTAGTTTGACAGGCGTCGAACCTCTGGGGTGGCCGGCAGGCGCGGCCCCCGCGGCCCCGTACCTGGATTGCTGTGGAGATACTCATGCGTTTGTTCGAGCGAGACGACCACGAGGCACTGATCCGGTCCCTGGCCGGTGAATCCCTGGCCGGGCGGGGCCAGGTGCTGCTCCTGGAGGGAGTGGCAGCCGGGGGGCGGACCGCGCTGCTGGGTGAGGCGGTGGCGCAGGCCGAGCGGGCCGGGATGGTCACGCTGCGGGCGGCCTGCGCGCCCTCGGAGAGCGAGGTCCCGGGCGGCATGCTGAGCCAGCTGGCGCACAGCCTGCCGGTGCCGGACGCACCGGGCGAGGACCAGGTGCCCGACTTCCACGTGTTCTGCCGGTGGATCCTGCGGACGGCGGCGCGGACCCCGCTGATGATCGCGGTCGACGATCTGCACCACGCCGATCCGGCCTCCGTGCAGGCACTGTCGTATCTGGCCCGCCGACTGGGTGCCTCGCCGGTCCTGCTGGTGGCCACCGCCCGCCGGGACGACAGCGGCTCCCCGTCGCCGTTCGCGGCGGAGCTGGTGGCCGATCCGCGGGTGCACCGGCTGGAGGTGGGGCCGCTGTCGGCCGCGGGCACGCTCCGCTTCGTCGAGGAGCGGCTCGCGGCCGGTGCGCGGGCCCCGCGGATCGCCGCCGAGTTCCACCGGCTCAGCGGCGGGATCCCCCTGCTGCTGGAGGCGCTCGCGGAGGACTGGCGGCGGGGCGGGACGGCGGACCTCGCCGCGGTGTCGGGCACGGCGGCCGGGCCGGACCCCGCCTCGGCCCCCGCCCCCGTCACCGAACAGGGCTACGGCACCGCCGTGGTCGATCTGCTGCGGCGCTGGGACCCCGAGGTGGCGCGGATCGCCCGTGCGCTCGCGGTGCTCGGCGAGCACGGCAGCCCGGACCGGGTGGCCGAGCTCGCCGGACTCGGCCGGGAGCCGGGCACCGGCCAGGTGGAGCGGGCCCTCGCCCGGCTGACCGCGGCCGGGGTGCTGCGCGAGGGCCGGTTCCCGCACCCGGTCGCCGCCGCGGTCGTGGCGGGCACGGCCGGCGGCGCCGAGCGCGCGGCCCTGCACCTCCGGGCGGCCGGGCTGCTGCACGCCCTGGGCGAGCCGGCACCGGCCGTGGCCCGGCACCTCGCCGGGTCCCGGCAGCAGGTGGCGCAGTGGGCGGTGCCGGTGCTGGCGGAGGCCGCCGAGCACGAACTGCTGGCGGGCCGCTACGAACAGGCCGCCCGGTACGGCGAACTGGCCCACGAGGCGGGTCCCGCCGACCCGGCCGACCGTGCCGCCGTACTGGACCGGCTCACCGAGGCGGAGTGGCGGCTCAACCCGTCCCTCGCCCAGCGACGGCTGCCCGCGCTGCTCACCGCGATGCGCGCCGGGCATCTGCGCCCCGACCGGCTGCCCGGTCTGATACGACGGCTGCTCTGGCACGGCCGGCAGGCCGACGCCGAGGCGGCGCTCGCCCGGCTGCGGGAGGCGGCCGCGGCCGATCCGGCGCTGCGGGCGGAGAGCCGGGACCTGGACTCCTGGCTGGCGTTCACGCACCCCCGGCTGGCCCGGCGCGGCCCGGCGTCGGCGCCCGTGTGGGCGCCCGGCGGTCCGTCGGCGGCGGAGCGCGGCCCGGTGGCGCTGTCCGGCGGCGATCCGTGGCTCGCCACCGCGGGCGCGCTGGCCGAGCTGTTCCTGAGCGGCCGGGTCGGCGACCGGACGGACTGGGTGGAGCAGACCCTGCGCAATCTGCGCCCGCACGGCGGCGGCCCCTGGGCCGAGGAGTCCGCGGGCCTGGCGCTGCTCGCGCTGCTCGACGCCGGCCTGCCGGACGCGGTACTGGAGCACTGCGCGGTGCTCGCCGAGGGCGATCCGGCCGCGGCTCCGGTGTGGCACGCCCTGCTGGGGGCGCTGCGCGCGGAGGCGCTGCTGCACCGCGGCGATCTGACCGGGGCGCTGCGCGGCGCCCGGGAGGCGCTGACGCTGCTGCCGGCGCACGCGTGGGGCGTGGCGGTCGGGCTGCCGCTCGGCACGCTGATCACGGCGGCGATACGGTCCGGCGCCTTCGAGGAGGGCCGGCGGCAGCTGGCGTTCGCGCCGCCGGAGGCGATGTTCGCCAGCCGCTACGGCCTGTACTACCTGCACGCCCGCGGCCTGCACCATCTGGCGGCGGAACGGGCGTACGCCGGACTGTCGGACTTCCTGGCCTGCGGGGAGCTCGTGCAGTCCCTGGGTCTGGAGATCGCCGCGCCGGTGCCATGGCGGACCAGCGCCGCGGAGGCCTGGCTGCGGCTCGGCAACGAGGACCGGGCCCGTCGGCTGGTACGCGACCAGTTGTCCCGCTCCGACGCGGCCGACGGCAGCGGCCGGGGCCGCAGCCTGCGGATGCTGGCCGCGGTGAGCGCTCCCGAGCGGCGGCCCCAACTCCTGCTGGAGGCACTGGAGTTGTTCGAGGAGACAGGCGACCAGTACGCGCAGGCGCGGGCGTTGGCCGATCTGGGCAGGGCCTACTCGGCGCTCGGGGACAGCTCCCGGGCCCGGACGACCCTGCGCCGGGCCCGCTATCTGGCCGTCTCCTGCGGGGCCGCGCCGCTCGGCGAGGAACTGCTCGCCGTACCGGACCCCGCGCCTCCCGCCGAACCCCGGGCGACGGACGAGCCGCGGCTGACCGAGTCGGAGCGGCGCGTCGCGCACCTCGCGGTGCTCGGTTACACCAACCGGGAGATCGCCGCGAAGCTCTACGTCACCTCCAGCACCGTGGAGCAGCACCTGACCCGGGTCTACCGGAAGCTCGACGTAAAGCGCCGCAGGGACCTCCCGGCCGACCTCGGGACCATGACGCTGCACCGGCGCCGGCGGCGGACTCAGCCCTCCTCGGTGAGGCGCTCCGCGTCGTAGGCGACCCGCGCGGCGGAGATGGTCGCGCGATGGCGTTCCGCCCAGTCCGTCAGCGAGAGGAGCGACTGATGCAGTTCCCGTGCGATGTCCGTGAGTTCGTACTCCACCCGCGGCGGCACCGTCGCGAACACGGTGCGGCTGAGCAGGCCGTCCCGTTCGAGGTTGCGCAGGGTGAGGGTGAGCATCCGGCGGCTGATGCCGTCGATCGAGCGCTCCAGCTCGGTGAAGCGCACCGGGCCGCGCGCGGCGGCCACGATGATGAGGATGCTCCACTTGCCCGCCACCCGGTCCAGCACCTCACGGACGGGGCAGGCCTCCACCACGATGTCGTCGACCGTGTCGACGCCACCCGGCTCCCGTGTCTTCGTCTGCGGCATGGTCCGCCTCCTTCTCGGCCCCTCCATGGTGCCACTGCCGTTCCCTCTGTTACAAGAAGTTACCCATGGAGGGTGGGGCCGGGGGTCCGTCCCGGCACGGGCACCCCGTTCGGGGCGGCGTGCGGGGGCGCCTCATGACCGGCCCGGACATCTCGGGGACGACGCGGCTGAACGCGGTCCTCGGTGACCCGGTGGCCCAGGCGCGGGCGCCGGGCCTGCTCAACCCCCTGTTCGCCCGGCTCGGCACGGACGCCGTGGTGGTCCCGGTGCAGGTGCGGCCCGACGGGCTCGCCGAGGTGGTGCGCGGGCTGATGCGGGCCGGGAACGTGGACGGTCTGCTGGTCACCGTGCCGCACAAGGCGGCCGTCTGCGCCCTGGTCGACGAGCCGGGGCCGACCGCCGCGGTCACCGGGACCGCGAACGCGGTACGGCGTCGGGCGGACGGCCGGCTGTACGCCGAGAACGCGGACGGCCGGCTGCACGCCGAGAACTTCGACGGGCTCGGTTTCGTCCGCGGCCTGGCGGCCGCTGGCCGGCCGGTGCGGGACGCGCACGTCTTCGTGGCCGGTGCGGGCGGCGCGGGCGGCGCCGTCGCGGCGGCCCTGCTGGCGGCCGGGGCGGCCCGCGTCGCCCTGCGCGATCCGAACGCGGCCCGGCTGTCCGGGCTGCTCTCCCGGCTGGCGGCCCGCCGGCCCGGCAGGGCGCACACCGCGGGACCCGAGGACCTCGCGGGCGCCGACGTCGTCGTCAACGCCACCCCGCTCGGCATGCGCCCGGCGGATCCGCTGCCGCTCGATCCGGCGGACGTACGGGCCGACGCCGTGGTCGCGGACGTCGTCATGAAGCCGCACGAGACCGCGCTGCTGCGCACCGCCGCCGCGCTCGGCCGGCCCGTCCACCACGGAATCCACATGCTCGAACAACAGGTGCCCGGTTATCGCGAATTCTTCGGCCGGCGCTGATCCGCACCGGCCGAGCGACCCATAACTCAGGGATGGCATAGGGGATTTGATAGGGGATCCCGGCTCCGGTACGCACGCAAGAATTTCTGAGGCGCTTTCATACACGGCTCGCCTTTTCCCGAGGAGTGATATCGGATGCTGCGCACGGAACTCATCAGGCCGTTGCCGGAGATTCTCGTCGAACACGCGGAACGCTTCGGCCGGAAGACCGCCTTCGCCGATGCCCAGCGTCAGGTCACCTACGCGGAACTGGAACTGCGGACCCGGCGCCTCGCGGGGCATCTGGCCGGGCTGAGCGTGCATCCGGGCGACCGGGTCGCGATCCATCTCGGAAACCGGGTCGAGACCGTGGAGAGTTATCTCGCCGTCACCCGGGCCGACGCGATCGGCGTACCGCTCAACCCGCACTCCTCCGACGAGGAGCTCGCGTTCTTCCTCGCCGACAGCGGCGCGCGGGTCGTCATCACGGACCCGGCGCACGCCGGGCAGGTGACCCGGGTGCTCGGCGGCGCCGACCACCCGCGGCTGGTCGTCACCGGCGCCGAGCGTCCGCCGGCCGGGGCCGTGTCCTTCGAGACCCTGGCCGGCACCGAGCCGGTCACGGCGGCCCGGGACAGCCTGGACCTGGACGACGTCGCCTGGATGCTCTACACCTCCGGGACCACCGGGAAGCCCAAGGGCGTGCTGTCCACGCAGCGCAACTGCCTGTGGTCGGTGGCCGCCTGCTACGCGCCGGTCACGGAGCTCACCCCCGAGGACCGCGTGCTGTGGCCGCTGCCGCTGTTCCACAGTCTGTCGCACATCGCGTGCGTGCTGACGGTGACCGCGGTCGGCGCCTCGGCACGGATCATCGACGGCTGGTCCGCGGAGGAGGTCCTCGCCGCGCTGCGGGAGGAGTCCCCGACGGTCCTCGCGGGCGTGCCCACGCTGTACCACCAGCTGGTGCAGGCCGCGCGGCAGCGCGGGGTGCGGACGCCGGACCTGCGGATCGGCCTGGTCGGCGGCGCGGTGACGTCGGCGGCGCTGCACCGCTCGGTCGAGGAGACCTTCGGCGTTCCGCTGCTGGACGCCTACGGGTCCACCGAGACCTGCGGCTCCATCACCGTCAACTGGCCCGGCGGGGTCCGCGTCGAGGGCTCGTGCGGGCTGCCGGTGCCCGGCCTGAACGTACGGCTGGTCGACCCGGAGACCGGCCAGGACGTGCCGGCCGGCGCGGAGGGCGAGGTCTGGGTCAGCGGCCCCAACGTGATGGCCGGCTACCACAACCGCCCCGAGGAGACGGAGCGGGCGCTGCGCGACGGCTGGTACCGCACCGGTGACCTCGCCCGCCGCGACGAGGCCGGCTACTTCACCATCTCCGGGCGGATCAAGGACCTCATCATCCGCGGCGGCGAGAACATCCACCCCGGCGAGATCGAGGAGGTGCTGCGCTCGGTGGCGGGTGTGGCCGACGTCGCCGTGGCGGGCCGCCCGCACGACGTGCTCGGCGAGGTCCCGGTCGCCTTCCTCGTGCCGGGCCCGGACGGCTTCGACACCGACGCGCTGTTCGCCGCGTGCCGGGAGCGCCTGGCCTACTTCAAGGTCCCCGAGGAGCTCTACGAGGTGGCCCGCATCCCCCGCACCCGCTCCGGCAAGGTCACCCGCCATGTCCTCCTCGACGGGCCGGCCCGGCTGCGCGCGGCGGGCAGCGGCACCTACGAGAGCCTGTTCCGCACGGAGTGGACGCCGGTGCCGTCGGTGGGGAGCCGGAACGCCCCCTCGGCGCCCGCCGACGTGACGGTGCTGCCCGTGGCACCCGCTTCCCGGGCCGCCGAGTCGGCGGACCCGGCCGCGCTGGTGGCCGAGGTGGCCGCACGCGTGCGAGCCTGGGCCGCCGCCGAACACCCGTCGGCCGCACGGCTGGTGGTGGTCACGCGGGACGGTGCGGCCGTACGGCCCGACGAGCGCCCCGATCCGGCGCAGGCCGCGGTGGCCGGACTGGTCCGGGGGCTGCGCGCGGAGACCGGCGACCGGCTGGTGCACCTCGACACGGACGACCCCGCGGACGCCGCCGGCCGGCTGCTGGGCGCGGCGGTGGCCGCCGACGCCCCGCAGCTCGCCGTCCGGTCGGGCAGCCTCCTGACGCCGGCCCTGGAACGGCTCACGATCGTCGACCGCGCCGATGCCGCGCTGCCCGCCTCGGGCACCGTGGTCGTCGTCGGCGCCGACACCGCGGCCGGAGCCGCTGTCGCCCGGCACCTCGTCGCCGGACACCGCGCCCGGCACCTGCTGCTCGTCGGCCACCGCGGCGAGGAGGACCCGTCGGTCGCCGAACTCGCCGCGGAGGCACGGGAGTCGGGCGCGTCCGTCACCGTGGCGGCGGTCACCGCCGGCGACCGCCCCGCCCTCGGTGCGGCAGTCTCCGCGGTACGGCGTCCCGTCTCCGCGGTCGTGCACGCCGCCGCCGGGTCCTTCGCCTCCGCCGCGGCGAGCGCCCTCGCCGTGGAGGACCTTCTCGACGACGGGACCCTCACCACCCCGGCGGCCTACCTCCTGCTCACCACGGCGTCGGGCACCCTCGGCACCGCGGGCGACCCGGAGGAGGCGGCGTTCGCCGCGTTCTGCGACGCCCTGGCGCTGCGACGCCGGGAGCGCGGACTGCCCGCCGTCGCGCTGTCGGTCGGGCCGTGGGCCGAGGACGACACCCCGACCTCGTCCGTACGACCGCTGCCCGCGGGTGTGGGCACGCTGTCCCGCCGGGACCTGCTCGCCACCACCGACGCCGCCCTGATGACGGACGAGCCGGCGGCCACCGCACTGCGGCTGGACACCATCACCCTGTACGGAGACACCGTGCCCGCCGTGCTCCGCGGACTCATCGACGCCTCGGAGGTCTCCGCGGACGCCGGACGGGCCGACGAACTGCGCGCGGAGATAGCCGCGTTGGCGGACGGTGACCGGCTGCCCCGGCTGCTGGACGCGGTCGGCGCGGCGGCCGCGGACGTCACGGGCGCGGCGCCGAACGGTGTCGTACCGGAGCGGGCCTTCAAGGAGATGGGCTTCACGTCCGTCCAGGCCGTCCAGCTGCGCAACCGTCTGATGGAGACCACCGGCCTCCGGCTCCCGGCCACCCTCGCCTTCGACCATCCGACCCCGCGGGCCGTGGCCGGTTACCTGCTGGGCGAACTGACCGGCGGCCAGGACCGGTCCGACCCCGCGCCGGTGGCGACGGCGCCCGTGGACGACGACCCGGTCGCGATCGTCGGCATGGCCGTCCGGCTGCCCGGCGGCGTCGCCTCCCCCGAGGACCTGTGGGCCCTCGTGGACCAGGGCCTGGACGCGATCACCCCGTTCCCCGCCGACCGCGGCTGGGACATCGACGGCATCTACGACCCCGACCCCGAGCAGAGCGGCACCACCTACGTCCGGGACGGCGGCTTCCTCCAGGACGCCGGCGGGTTCGACGCGGGCTTCTTCGGCATCTCACCGCGCGAGGCGCTGGGCATGGACCCGCAGCAGCGGGTGTTCCTGGAGACGTCCTGGGAGCTGTTCGAGCGGGCGGGCATCGACGTCACGGCCCTGCACGGCACCCGCACCGGCGTGTTCGCCGGCGTGATGAACCAGGACTACAACCTCGGTCTCGCCCGGGCGGCGGAGGACACCGAGGGCTACCGCAGCACCGGCACGGCGGCGAGCGTCGTCTCCGGCCGGGTCGCCTACACCTTCGGCTTCGAGGGCCCGGCCGTCACCATCGACACGGCCTGCTCCTCCTCCCTGGTCGCCCTGCACCTGGCCGCCCAGTCGCTGCGCTCGGGCGAGTCCGACCTCGCGGTGGCCGGCGGCGTCGCGGTCATGGCCCAGCCGTCCTCGTTCGTGGAGTTCTCCCGACAGCGCGGGCTGGCCCCGGACGGACGCCCCAAGCCGTTCGCGGCGGCGGCGGACGGCACGGGCTGGTCCGAGGGGGTCGCCGTGGTGCTCGTCGAGCGCCTGTCGGACGCCCGGCGCAACGGGCACACCGTCCTCGCCACGGTGCGCGGTACGGCCGTGAACCAGGACGGCGCCTCCAACGGCCTGACCGCCCCCAACGGCCCCTCCCAGCAGCGCGTCATCCACCAGGCCCTCGCCAACGCCGGGCTGTCCCCCGCCGATGTCGACGCCGTGGAGGCACACGGCACGGGCACGGTGCTCGGCGACCCGATCGAGGCCCAGGCCCTCATCAACACCTACGGCAAGGACCGCTCCCCCGAACGGCCGCTGTGGCTCGGCTCCCTGAAGTCCAACATCGGCCACACCCAGGCCGCCGCGGGAGTCGCCGGCGTCATCAAGTCGATCCTGGCGCTGCACCACGGCACCCTGCCCCGCACCCTCCACGTGGACGAGCCCAGCCCCCACGTCGACTGGTCCTCCGGCCGCGTCGAGCTGCTGACGGAACCGGTTCCGTGGCCGGGTGACGGGCGGCCCCGCAGGATCGGCGTGTCGGCGTTCGGGGTGAGCGGCACGAACGCGCACGTGATCCTCGAAGAGGCACCCGCTGACGACGATACGACGGACACTCAGACCGACTCGGCGGACGGCTCGGTGGACACCGCCGTGGAGCCCGCGATCGTCCCGTGGGTGCTCTCGGCGAAGACACCCGCCGCACTGGCCGACATGGCCCGCCGACTCGCCGAACACGCCGAGGCCCACCCCGAGCACACCCCCACCCAGATCGGCAGCTCGCTCCTGCACCGCGCCCGACTCGAACACCGCGCCGTCATCATCGGCACCGACCGAGAAGAACTCACACGCGGACTCACCGCCCTCGCCAACCACACCCCCGACCGATCCCTCATCACCGGAGACGGCCAACTCACCACCGGCAAACTCGTCTTCGTCTTCCCCGGCCAGGGCACCCAATGGGCCGGCATGGGCGCAGGCCTCCTCGACACCTCACCCGTCTTCACCCAAGCCATCGAAGCCTGCGAACAAGCCCTGAGCCCATACGTCGACTGGTCCCTGACCGACGTCATCCGCCAAACCCCCGGCGCACCCACCCTCGACCGCGTCGACGTCGTCCAACCCACCACCTTCGCCCTCATGATCGCCCTCGCCCGCCTCTGGCAACACCACGGCATCACCCCCCACGCCGTCATCGGCCACTCCCAAGGCGAAATCGCCGCAGCCCACATCGCCGGCGCCCTCACCCTGACCGACGCCGCCCGCATC
>NZ_JBFBJL010000036.1:0-91536 GCF_040686075.1 Streptomyces sp. NPDC086519 | reverse complement strand
GCTACCCACACACGCGTGAACCACTCCACCACCCCTCAGACGCGACGCGCCCACCGGGGCGGCCCTGAAACATGACCCCGCGTGGGGAACCGGCCCGGGGCGATGTTTCACGTGAAACATCGCCCCTCTCCGTGAGTCACTGCGGCGCTGCGCGCTCCTGCTGTGGCCGACGGTCGCGCTCGAGGCGGGCCATGGCCACAGCGACCGCCGCGTAGACCAAGGCGACCATGATGACGAGGGTCGCGGAACGGCCGTCCGGCGGGAGCATCAGCGCGGCCACGGCGGCGGCCCCGACGAAGGCGACGTTGAAGAGCACGTCGTACACGGAGAAGATCCGGCCGCGGAAAGCGTCGTCGACGGACGACTGCACGACGGTGTCCGTGGCGATCTTCGCCCCCTGGGTGATCAGTCCCAGGACGAAGGCGGCGATGAGCATGGGGACGGCCGTGAAAGGGAGCCCCAGGGCCGGCTCCAGTACGGCGGCGGACGCGGCACAGGTGACGATCCAGCGACCGGGGCCGAAACGCCCCGCGGTCCACGGCGTCACGACGGCGGCGGCGAAGAAGCCCGCGCCGGAGACCCCGAGGGCCAGCCCGAGCAGCCCGAGTCCGTCACCCGGGCCGGAGGCGAGGGCGTACCGGCACAGCATCAGTACCAGGACGAGGAGCGCGCCGTAGCAGAAGCGCATCGCCGTCATGCTGACCAGTGCCCAGGCCGCCTCACGGCGCCGCGGTTCGGCGAGATGCCGGATCGCCTCCAGCAGGTCGCGTGCGGTGCTGATCACGGCCACTCCGAGACTCGGCTGAGCGGGATGCCGGTCCGGTCCGAGGAGGTCGGGGGCCATGGTGAGGGAAGCGAGGGCCGCACACAGGTACAGCGTGGCGCCCAGCAGCACCACCGCGGCATCGGATTCCGAGGCGACCAGCCGTACGGCGAAGGCGAGGCCGCCGCCGACGGTAGCGGCGAGGGTGCCGGCGGTCGGGGACAGGGAGTTGGCGAGCACCAGCCGTTCGGTGTCGACCACCCGTGGCAGCGCAGCGGACAGGCCCGAAAGGACGAAGCGGTTGACGGCCGTGACGCACAGGGCGGAGGCGTAGAAGAGCCAGTCGGGGACGTGGCCGACCATGAGGACGGCAGTGGCCGCGGCCAGCAACGCGCGCAACAGGTTGCCGTAGAGGAAGACCTGGCGGCGGCGCCAGCGGTCCAGCAGGACGCCGGCGAAGGGGCCAACGAGGGAGTACGGAAGAAGCAGGACGGCCATGGCCGAGGCGATGGCGGCCGGCGAGGTCTGTTTCTCCGGGGAGAAGACGACGTAGGCGGCGAGGGCGACCTGGTAGACGCCGTCGGCCCCCTGGGAGAGCAGGCGTATGACGAGCAGGCGGCGGAAGTTCCGCAGGCGCAGCAGGACGCGCAGGTCGCGGACGACGGGCATGGGGCACAGCCTCACATACGGGGCCGCGCGCAGGAGAAGGGTCCCCGGATCGGATGACCCGGGGACCCTTTGAGCCCTGGCAGGAGCGTTTTTTTGCGAGCTTGATCTGCGGAGCTTCAGTGCCCCGCGGTGTGCCGGGTCAGCGCTCGACGTCGCCGCGGATGAACTTCTCCACGTTCTCCCGGGCCTCGTCGTCGAAGTACTGAACCGGCGGGGACTTCATGAAGTAGCTGGACGCCGAGAGGATCGGACCGCCGATGCCGCGGTCCTTGGCGATCTTCGCGGCGCGCAGGGCGTCGATGATGACACCCGCGGAGTTCGGGGAGTCCCAGACTTCGAGCTTGTACTCCAGGTTCAGCGGGACGTCACCGAAGGCGCGGCCCTCCAGGCGGACATACGCCCACTTGCGGTCGTCGAGCCAGGCGACGTAGTCGGACGGGCCGATGTGGACGTTCTTCTCGCCGAGGTCCCGGTCGGGGATCTGGGAGGTGACGGCCTGCGTCTTGGAGATCTTCTTCGACTCCAGCCGCTCGCGCTCCAGCATGTTCTTGAAGTCCATGTTGCCGCCGACGTTCAGCTGCATCGTGCGGTCCAGGACGACGCCCCGGTCCTCGAACAGCTTCGCCATCACGCGGTGCGTGATGGTGGCGCCGACCTGCGACTTGATGTCGTCACCGACGATCGGCACACCGGCCTCGGTGAACTTGTCCGCCCACTCCTTGGTGCCGGCGATGAAGACCGGAAGGGCGTTGACGAAGGCGACCTTGGCGTCGATGGCGCACTGGGCGTAGAACTTCGCCGCGTGCTCGGAGCCGACGGGCAGGTAGCAGACGAGGACGTCGACCTGCTTGTCCTTGAGGATCTGGACGATGTCGACCGGCTCGGCCTCGGACTCCTCGATGGTCTCGCGGTAGTACTTGCCGAGACCGTCGAGGGTGTGGCCGCGCTGGACGGTGACGCCGGTGTTGGGGACGTCGCAGATCTTGATGGTGTTGTTCTCGGAGGCGCCGATGGCGTCCGCCAGGTCGAGGCCGACCTTCTTGGCGTCCACGTCGAACGCGGCGACGAACTCGATGTCCTTGACGTGGTACTCGCCGAACTGCACGTGCATCAGGCCGGGGACCTTGGACGACGGATCGGCGTCCTTGTAGTACTCGACTCCCTGTACCAGCGACGCGGCGCAGTTGCCCACACCGACGACGGCTACGCGAACCGAACCCATTCCGGTTGCTCCCTGTGTGTACGAGTGAGGCCCTGAACGGGACTCACGTGGCGGTGTCGTCGGGCGTATCCGGCCGGGGGGAATCCCCGGACCGGGGCAGGACGCCCGGCGCTCCATTGGTGGTGTTCTGCTGAGCGGACCCCCCGGAAGCGGGACCCTTCAGGTCCCGTCCGGCCCGCTCGCTCTCGATGAGCTCGTTCAGCCAGCGCACTTCGCGCTCCACGGACTCCATCCCGTGGCGCTGGAGCTCAAGCGTGTAGTCGTCGAGACGTTCCCGGGTGCGTGCCAGCGAGGCGCGCATTTTCTCCAGGCGCTCCTCCAGCCGGCTGCGGCGGCCCTCCAGCACGCGCATCCGCACATCGCGCGAGGTCTGTCCGAAGAAGGCGAACCGCGCCGCGAAGTGCTCGTCCTCGTACGCGTCGGGGCCGGTCTGGGACAGGAGCTCCTCGAAGTGCTCCTTGCCCTCGGCCGTCAACCGGTAGACGATTTTGGCGCGGCGGCCGGCGAGCGGCGCGGCGAGAGCGTCCTCGGCGCTGTTCCCCGGTTCCTCGATCAACCAGCCGTTGGCGACCAGCGTCTTGAGGCAGGGGTAGAGCGTTCCGTAGCTGAACGCGCGAAAGACGCCCAGCGACGTGTTGAGACGTTTCCGCAGCTCATAGCCGTGCATCGGGGACTCGCGGAGCAGACCGAGAACGGCGAACTCAAGGATGCCGGAGCGCCGGCTCATGGTCGCCTCCTCTCGTCCGCGGCTCGCTTATCTCGCTCTGATGTATCGACTCGATACATCATGACGATAGATCGGCCTTCCCCGCGCGACAAGAGGGGTGACGGTGAACGGGATCACATCACCGATTCGTAGGAGGTAAGTTGCCTGATTTGGGGTGAACTTCGGGGCTCAGCGGGTTTTGGCGGTGCGTAGTCTGTGCGGCATGCACACCACCGGGAACCAAGCGACGCCTGGGGAGCGTCCACGTCCACGGTGCAGTACGGGTGAATGCAGGACCGACCACATCCGTATGTCGGGGGGACCGGAAATCAGCCGCCGTTCCAGGCGCCCACAGGCGCGCCTGCCCGAGGAGTAATCGTTCGATGAGCGAGCACCGTCGCAAACCGCCGCCGCCGCAGGGAGGCGGACGTGCCGCGGCCCGACGCGGCCAGTCCGAACCGTCCTCCGGCCGCCGTGCGGCACCGCGAGGCGCCACCGGGTCTCTTTCCGACTCCTATGGGTCCAGTTCCTATGGGTCGGACTCGGGCTCGGGAGGTGAGGAGCGTCCGTACGGCGGCCGTGCCGAGGCACGCCGGGCGGCGCAGAGAAGCACGGGAAACGGTCGCCGCAGAGCGGCCGACAACGGGAGCCGCGGTCCTGGTGGTCCTGCCGGGCCGGGGCGCGGCAGAGGCCGCGCGTCGACGGCGCCGGGTAAGAAGCGCCTGATCGACTACCCCAGGGCGAACAGATTCGGCTGGCACCGCTGGGTCCCCTCCTGGAAGCTCGTCTCCGGGCTGTGCATCACCTTCTTCGGCAGCCTGGTCGCGCTCGTCGGCGTCAGCTACGCCATGGTGACCATCCCCAGCGAGAACGACGCGGCCAGGTCCCAGAACAACGTCTACTACTGGTCGAACGGCGATCAGATGGTCGCGACGGGCACGGGTGCGAACCGGCAGAACGTCACCATCGACCAGATCCCCGAGGCCATGCAGAACGCGGTGATCTCGGCGGAGAACAAGAGCTTCTACTCGGACTCGGGCGTCGATCCCATGGGTATCGCCCGCGCCCTGGTCAACATGGCCCGGGGTGGTGAGACGCAGGGTGGTTCGACGATCACCCAGCAGTTCGTCAAGAACACCTACCTCAGCCAGGACCAGACGGTCTCGCGGAAGTTCAAGGAGATGTTCATCTCCATCAAGGTGGGCACCAAGCTCTCCAAGCAGCAGATCCTCCAGGGCTATCTGAACACCTCGTACTTCGGCCGTGGCGCCTACGGCATCCAGGCCGCCGCCCAGACCTACTACGGCGTGGACGCGAAGTACCTCAAGCCGAGCCAGTGCGCGGTCCTCGCGGCCCTGCTCAAGGGCGCGACGTACTACGACCCCGCGGGCAACCCGGACATCGACTCCACGGCCACCCAGAAGGCCAACTACCAGCGCTCGCACGACCGCTGGGCCTGGATCCTCGAAGAGATGCACAAGGACCAGCACCTCACCGACGCCCAGTACCAGGAAGCCATCAAGAAGTACCCCATGCCCCAGGGCCGCAAGGCGATCAAGGGCATGACCGGCCAGATCAGCTATCTCGCCGACACGGCCAAGAAGTACGTCCTCGCGCACTCCAACATCACCGAGACCCAGTTCGACCAGGGCGGCTTCCAGATCTACACGACCTTCCAGAAGGACAAGGTCAACGCGCTGAGCGCGGCCGTGGAGAAGGTCCAGAAGGCGCGTCTGGACCCGAAGAACCGCGACAAGGACAAGTACGTCCAGTTCGGTGCCGCGTCGGTGGTGCCCAACGACGGCGCGATCGTCGCCCTGTACGGCGGTGCCGGCTACGAGAACAACCACTTCACCAACAACGCCGACACCTCCGGTGTCCCCGTCGGTTCGACGTGGAAGCCGTTCGTGCTCGCCGCCGCCATGCAGTACGGGACGTACAAGACCGACGGTGTAGGGGTCTCGCCGCTGAGCAAGTACAACGGCAACGACCATCTCAAGGTCCTCAACGAGGACGGCACCGCCGTCCTGAACAAGGACGGCTCGACGTTCTTCCAGAACAACGAGAGCAACTATCGCTGGGGGTACATCACCCTGCGCAAGGCGATGGAGCAGTCGATCAACACGCCGTTCGTGCAGCTCGGCTGGGACGTCGGTATGTCGCACGTGCGGGACGTGGCCAGCCGGTCCGGAATCCTGGACAGCAGCTTCGCGACCCTCAACCCGTCCTTCGCCCTCGGTACCTCGACTCCGAGCGCGATCCGCATGGCCGACGCCTACGCGACCTTCGCCGCCTCCGGCAGGCACGCGGACCCGTACTCGGTGACCGAGGTCAAGCAGGACGGCCAGGACCTGCAGGGCTTCAGCAAGCCGAAGGTGACCACCGCGATGCCTGAGAACATCGCGAACAACGTCACGGACACGCTGGAGAACGTCATCCAGAACGGTACGGGTACCAACGCCAAGGCCCTGGGCCGTACGGCGGCGGGCAAGACCGGTACCACCGACAGCAACAAGTCCGCCTGGTTCGTCGGCTACACCCAGCAGCTGGCCACGTCGGTGGCGATGTTCCGTGAGAACCCGAAGGACGCCGAGCTGCTCTCCATGAACGGCACCGCGGGCGTGGCGTCCATCCACGGTGGTGACATCCCGACCTCGGTGTGGACCGAGTACATGAAGGCCGCGCTGAAGGGCAAGAACGACCCGGGCTTCCCGCAGGCCACCAAGGTCGGCGACATCGCCGACGAGGCGGGGGCTCCCTCCCCGACGCCGAGCGTCAGCATCACGCCGAGCGAGACGCCCAGCGAGACGCCGAGCCCCACGCCCAGCGAGACGGTCACCGCCCCGTCGCCCACGGCGACGGAGACCTGCCAGTTCGCCTGGAACTGCTCGGCCAACGGCGGCACCACCGGCGGCAGCACATCGGGTACGACGTCCTCGCCGACGGCCACGGACACGACCGGCACAGGCACTACCAGAGGCAATGCCAACGGTGGAGGAAACCTCTTCGGCGGGTCGAGCGGCTAGCCGCCGTCAGACCGGTTGGTGACCATTTCGCCCGCCGAAGCCTGTTTCACGTGAAACTTGGGCCGCCGCACCCGGCGAGGTGCGGCGGCCCTCGGCGTATTCCTAGAGAGGTACGGCAGGATGGGCCCCATGCCCAGTGCAGAGACGACGCCCGCGGGCGTGCGCGAGCCGGAGCCGGTGCGGCCGACCAGGGAAGACGAGGTCGCCGCGGCCGGGAGTGAGCTGATCGGCGGCCCCATCGGGCGGCGTGCCCTGCTCGGGACGTCCTGGTGGACGCCGCTGCGGGTGGTCGTCATCGTGGCGGTCGGGATGTTCGCCCTCGGCATGGTGCAGAAGCTGCCCTGCTACGACAGCGGCTGGTTCTTCGGCGCGAGTTCCCAGTACACCCACGCCTGCTACTCGGACATTCCGCACCTCTACCAGGGGCGCGGGTTCGCCGACGGTCTGGTGCCGTACTTCGACAAGCTCCCGGGTGACATGGACTACCTCGAATACCCGGTGCTGACCGGTGTGTTCATGGAGGTGGCCGCATGGATCACGCCGGGCAGCGGCAGCATCATGCTCCAGGAGCAGGTGTACTGGTTCGTCAACGCCGGAATGCTGATGCTGTGCGCCGCCGTCATCGCGGTGTGCGTGGTCCGTACGCACCGCCGGCGCCCCTGGGACGGCCTGCTGGTCGCCCTGGCGCCCGCCTTCGCCCTGACCGCCACCATCAACTGGGACCTCCTGGCGGTCGCTCTGACGGCCGCGGCGATGCTGATGTGGTCCCGGAGCCGTCCCCTGGCCTTCGGCGTCCTCCTGGGGCTTGCCACGGCCGCCAAGCTGTATCCCGTGTTCCTGCTGGGGCCGCTGTTCCTCCTGTGCTGGCGGGCGGGCAAATGGCGGGAGTTCTTCGTCGCCACCGGTGGCGCGGTGGCCGCCTGGCTCGTCGTCAACCTGCCGGTGATGATCTTCGCCTTCGACGGCTGGTCGAAGTTCTACACCTTCAGCCAGGAGCGGGGCGTGGACTTCGGTTCCTTCTGGCTGATCTGGGCGCAGAACACGACCACCCCGCCCAGCACCGACTTCGTGAACACCGCGGCCACGGTCCTGGTTCTGCTCTGTTTCCTCGGCATCGCCGCCCTGACGCTCACCGCCCCGCGCCGACCGCGCTTCGCCCAGCTGGCCTTCCTGGTGGTAGCGGCCTTCATCCTCACCAACAAGGTCTACTCACCGCAGTACGTGCTGTGGCTGGTGCCGCTGGCCGTCCTCGCCCGCCCCAAGTGGCGTGACTTCCTGATCTGGCAGGCGTGCGAGGTGGCGTACTTCCTGGGCATCTGGATGTACCTCGCGTACACGACCAGCGGAGACGCCCACAAGGGCCTGCCGACGGACGGCTACCACTGGGCCATCGCCGTGCATCTGCTGGGCACGCTCTACCTGTGCGGGATGGTCGTCCGTGACATCCTCCTGCCCGAGCGGGACGTGGTGCGCCGCGCCGGGGACGACGATCCCTCGGGCGGGGTGCTGGACGGTGCCGAAGACGTCTTCGTGCTCGGTGCGGCGGCTCATCCCCCGCGCCACGCCGCCCAGTTCGAGGGCCCGCAGGTGGAATGGGGAAGCCGGTCCTCCGAGAGTGGTTCGCTCTGAGCGAACACGCTTCCTGGGCATGAGAAGGGCCGTACACGGACTCCGTGTACGGCCCTTTTTCCTGTCCTGCGAACGGTCAGCGGTCCACGAGACGGTCGAACTGGGTCGTGGTGTGCCGCAGATGGGCCACCAGTTCCTCGCCGACCTTCGGCTCCGGGGCGTCGGAGGGCACGAAGAGGATCGACACCTGCATGTGCGGCGGCTCCGCGAACCAGCGCTGCTTGCCGCCCCAGACGAACGGAGAAAGGTTCCGGTTCACCGTGGCCAGGCCGGCCCGTGCGACGCCCTTGGCGCGCGGCATGACGCCGTGCAGGGCCTTGGGGGCCTCCAGGCCCACCCCGTGCGACGTACCGCCCGCCACGACCACCAGGAAGCCGTCAGAGGCAGCCTTCTGCTGCCGGTAGCCGAACCGGTCGCCCTTGGCGACCCGCGTGACGTCCAGGACCGCCCCGCGGTACTCGGTCGCGTCATGGTCCCCCAGCCACAGCCGGGTGCCGATCCGGGCCCGGAACCGGGTCTGCGGGAACTGCTGCCGCAGCCGGGCGAGTTCGTCGGCCTTGAGGTGGCTGACGAACATCGTGTGCAGCGGCAGCCGCGCCGCGCGCAGTCGGTCCATCCAGCCGATGACCTCCTCGACGGCGTCCGAGCCGTCGGTACGGTCCAGCGGCAGATGGATGGCGAAACCCTCCAGGCGGACGTTCTCTATGGCCGAGTGCAGCTGCGGCAGGTCCTGCTCGCTGATGCCGTGCCGCTTCATCGTGGACATCACCTCGATGACCACCCGGGCGCCCACCAGGCCGTACACACCGTCGATGGACGACACCGAGCGGATGACCCGGTCGGGCAGCGGCACCGGTTCCTCGCCGCGCCGGTACGGCGTCAGCACGAGCAGGTCGCCGCCGAACCAGTCCTTGATGCGTGCGGCCTCGTACGTCGTGCCGACGGCAAGGATGTCCGAGCCGAGCCGTGTGGCCTCCTCCGCCAGCCGCTCGTGCCCGAAGCCGTAGCCGTTGCCCTTGCAGACCGGTACCAGGCCCGGGAACTGCTCCTGCACGTGCTTGTGGTGCGCCCGCCAGCGCGCGGTGTCGACGTAGAGCGTGAGCGCCATGGCCGGACCTGGAACCTTTCTGGGTGGCTGGGGTTGCCAGAGGACTACGGTGTGTCAGGGCTATAGAAGCACGGAGCGTGACGTCAGCGGCGCGACATGTAGATGTCGAGCGCCTTGTGGAGCAGCTTGTTCAGCGGGAAGTCCCATTCGCCGAGGTATTCGGCGGCCTCTCCGCCGGTGCCCACCTTGAACTGGATCAGGCCGAAGAGGTGGTCCGTCTCGTCCAGTGAGTCGGAGATGCCACGCAGGTCGTAGACGGTGGCGCCGAGCGCGTAGGCGTCGCGCAGCATCCGCCACTGCATGGCGTTCGAGGGCCGCACCTCACGGCCGATGTTGTCGGAGGCGCCGTAGGAGTACCAGACGTGCCCGCCGACGATCAGCATGGTCGCCGCGGACAGGTTGACCCCGTTGTGCCGGGCGAAGTACAGCCGCATCCGGTTGGGGTCCTCGGTGTTGAGGGCCGTCCACATGCGCTGGAAGTACGACAGCGGGCGCGGCCGGAAGTGGTCGCGCACGGCCGTGATCTCGTACAGCCGCTGCCACTCCGCAAGGTCCTGGTAGCCGCCCTGGACGACCTCGACGCCCGCCTTCTCGGCCTTCTTGATGTTGCGCCGCCACAGCTGGTTGAAGTTCCTGTGGACCTCTTCCAGGGAACGGTTCGCCAGCGGCACCTGGAAGACGTAGCGGGGCTGGACGTCGCCGAAGCCGGCGCCGCCGTCCTCACCCTGCTGCCAGCCCATCCGGCGCAGCTTGTCGGCCACTTCGAAGGCGCGCGGCTCGATGAAGTCGGCCTCGATGTCGCGCAGGCGCTTCACATCCGGGTTCTGGATGCCCTGCTTGATGGAGTTGGACTCCCAGCGCCGGATGATCACCGGCGGGCCCATCTTCACCGAGAACGCGCCCTGCTGCTTGAGGTGGGCCAGCATCGGCTGGAGCCACTCGTCGAGATTCGGCGCGAACCAGTTGATGACCGGGCCCTCGGGAAGGTAGGCGAGGTAGCGCTTGATCTTGGGCAGCTGGCGGTACAGCACCAGGCCCGCGCCGACCATCTCGCCGGTGCGCTCGTCGAACCAGCCGAGGTTCTCCGAACGCCATTCCGCCTTGACATCGGCCCAGGCCGGGACCTGCATGTGGCTCGCCGCCTGCAGGCTCTGGATGTACGCCAGATGCTGTTCGCGGCTGATGGTCCTCAGGGTCAGGCTCATGTCGGGGCGCTCCTCGGGCTGGTGTGTCCCCATGGGTACAGGGGCTCCGGCTCTCGCGCCGAAGCCTACTGCGCCTTGTCCACGACCTGACTGGGCGTGCGCCACCTACGCCCCGGCTCCTGTCCGGCCGGGGCGTAGCACGGTGCTGTCGCGGGTGCCGGACTAGCCGAACAGGCCGCCGTTGGCCATGCTGATGAAGAAACCGATGCCCGAGGTACCGAGACCCAGGATCAGACCGAAGCGCTCGCGCGTGGTGATCGAGATCCACTGCCCGTACAGACCGGTGAAGATACCGATCAGGCCGGTCCAGGAGCTGAGCAGGTTCAGGCTGTGGAAGAACGACGTGATGAAGGCGATCAGCCCGAGCGCCAACGTCACTGCCATCAGGGAGTCCTGGAGCGGATGGGTTTGGCCGTCGGTGGCGAAGAGGGATCCGGCGGTGTTGGGTCGCAATGCCTGTGCCATAGGGCACCTCCTGCGGAAGGCGGCGCACTGTAGCGCCGTACACACCCGATGTGTACAGACTGAGGGTCCCGGCGGCCTGATTTCAACCGGAAGCGGGTGTGCGGGTACTCTGTACCGTCTGCACCGGTGTCTGCCCATGCCCTGACCGGGATCCCAGCGGGAACCCCCGAATGTCAGTGGCGGCCGATACCGTTGCGTACGCATCACAACCCTCCTGCCACGGAACGACCGTGGCCGCTGAGTCCAAAGGAGGTGGGTTCCACATGCGTCACTACGAGGTGATGGTCATCCTCGACCCCGATCTGGAGGAGCGCGCTGTCGCCCCCCTGATCGAGAACTTCCTCTCCGTCGTCCGTGAGGGCAACGGCAAGGTCGAGAAGGTCGACACCTGGGGCCGTCGTCGTCTCTCGTACGAGATCAAGAAGAAGCCCGAGGGCATCTACTCGGTCATCGACCTGCAGGCCGAGCCTGCGGTCGTCAAGGAGCTCGACCGCCAGATGAACCTGAACGAGTCGGTCCTCCGGACCAAGGTCCTCCGTCCCGAGACCCACTGAGCTCACCGCTCAGCCGGTCTCGGGATTCCGAGTAGCAGCACAAGCAGCCAGCAGCAAACCCGCCGAGAGGTTCCCCCATGGCAGGCGAGACCGTCATCACGGTCGTCGGCAATCTTGTCGATGACCCCGAGCTGCGCTTCACCCCCTCCGGTGCGGCGGTCGCGAAGTTCCGTGTCGCGTCCACCCCCCGCACCTTCGACCGTCAGACGAACGAGTGGAAGGACGGCGAGAGCCTGTTCCTGACCTGCTCGGTCTGGCGTCAGGCGGCGGAGAACGTCGCGGAGTCGCTCCAGCGAGGCATGCGCGTCATCGTGCAGGGCCGACTGAAGCAGCGGTCCTACGAGGACCGTGAGGGTGTCAAGCGCACGGTCTACGAGCTGGACGTCGAGGAAGTCGGCGCCAGCCTGCGGAGCGCCACGGCCAAGGTCACCAAGACCGCCGGCGGTGCCGGCCGCGGTGGCCAGGGCGGTTACGGCGGTGGCGGCGGCCAGGGTGGCGGCGGCTGGGGCGGCGGCTCCGGCGGCGGCCAGCAGGGCGGCGCTCCCAACGACGACCCCTGGGCTTCCAGCGCTCCGGCCGGTGGCGGCAACCAGGGTGGCGGCGGCTGGGGCGGCGGCTCCGGCGGCTCCGGCGGCGGTGGCGGCTACTCGGACGAGCCTCCCTTCTAAGGGCCAGTGGCTCGTATCCCCACTTCTTGATCACACAGGAGAATCACCATGGCGAAGCCGCCTGTGCGCAAGCCGAAGAAGAAGGTCTGCGCTTTCTGCAAGGACAAGGTCACGTACGTGGACTACAAGGACACGAACATGCTGCGGAAGTTCATTTCCGACCGCGGCAAGATCCGTGCCCGCCGCGTGACCGGCAACTGCACGCAGCACCAGCGTGACGTCGCCACGGCCGTCAAGAACAGCCGTGAGATGGCGCTGCTGCCCTACACGTCCACCGCGCGCTAAGGAAAGGGTGACCGACTCATGAAGATCATCCTCACCCACGAGGTCTCCGGCCTCGGCGCTGCCGGCGAAGTCGTCGACGTCAAGGACGGCTACGCACGCAACTACCTGATCCCGCGGAAGTTCGCGATCCGCTGGACCAAGGGTGGCGAGAAGGACGTCGAGCAGATCCGTCGTGCTCGCAAGATCCACGAGATTCAGACCATCGAGCAGGCCAACCAGGTGAAGGCCCAGCTCGAGGGCGTCAAGGTCCGTCTGGCCGTCCGTGCCGGCGACGCCGGTCGCCTCTTCGGTTCCGTCACCCAGGCCGACATCGCTTCGGCGATCAAGGCCGCCGGTGGCCCCGAGGTCGACAAGCGCCGCATCGAGGTCGGTTCGCCGATCAAGACCCTGGGCGCCCACGAGACGTCCGTGCGTCTGCACCCCGAGGTTGCCGCCAAGGTCAACATCGAGGTTATCGCGGCCTGACGCCGCGCTCGGTCTGAGCAGTAGCTGAAAGGGGCCGCACCCGTGAGGGTGCGGCCCCTTTGGTTTGGTGCCCTCTGGCCTCTGCCCTCTGGCCTCTGGCCTCTGGCCTCTGGCCTTTGGTCTGGTGTCTCTGGTCTATCCCTTCGGTTAGGCCTTTGGTTGCCGCCGCGGGCGTGGAGCCGTGGGTGTTTCACGTGAAACGTGACAGCTCGCGTGTTTCACGTGAAACCGGCGTCAGGACACAACGGTCAGCGCGTCGCGCCGGTCACGATCCACCGGCCGGAGCGGGCACGCAGCCAGAGGGTGAGCATCCGCACGGCCATCATCAGTGTCATGGCTCCCCAGAGCGCCGTGAGCCCGCCGCCGAAGGCGGGCACGAGCAGCGCCGCCGGCGCGAAGACCGCGAGAGTCAGGACCATGGCCCCGGCGAGATACCGCCCGTCTCCGGCACCCATCAGTACGCCGTCGAGGACGAATACCACGCCGGAGATCGGCTGGGAGAACGCCACGATGAGCAGCGCCGGCAGGGCGGTGTCCTTCACGGTGGGGTCACCGGTGAACAAGGGAAGGAAAAGCGGCCGGGCGCCGATCACGAGCAGGCCCAGGACCACTCCGGTGGCGATACCCCACTGGACCATGCGGCGGCAGGCCTCGCGGGCACCGACAGCGTCGTCCGCCCCGAGATAGCGGCCGATGACGGCCTGCCCGGCGATCGCGATCGCGTCCAGGGCGAAGGCCAGCAGACTCCACAGGGACAGCACGATCTGATGGGCGGCGATGTCCGCATCACCGAGCCGGGCCGCCACGGCGGTGGCAATCATGAGGATGGCCCGCAGCGAGAGCGTCCGGACGAGCAGGGGTGCGCCGGCCTGTGCCGAGGCCCGTATCCCGGCGGTGTCGGGACGCAGCGACGCCCCGTGCCTGCGCGCGCCCCGCACGACGACGGTCAGATAGACCGCCGCCATCCCGCACTGGGCAATGACCGTGCCCCAGGCGGAGCCGGCGATGCCCAGTCCGACACCGTAGACAAGCGCCACGTTGAGCCCGGCGTTCGCGATGAATCCCGCCACGGCGACGTACAGCGGGGTGCGGGTGTTCTGGAGACCGCGCAGGACGCCGGTGGCGGCGAGGACAACCAGCATGGCCGGGATGCCGAGAGAGGAGATCCTCAGGTAGGTGGTCGCGTAGGGGGCTGCGGTGGCCGAGGCACCGAAGACGTCCACGATGCCCGGTGCGAGGGGCAGGACGAAGGCGATGACCGCGGTGCCGAGCAGCAGTGCCAGCCAGATGCCGTCCATGCCCTGGCGGACCGCTGCCTGGAGATCGCCGGCGCCGACCCTGCGGGCGACGGCGGCCGTGGTGGCGTAGGCGAGGAAGACGAAGACGCTCACGGCGGTGGTGAGGAGGGCTGAGGCGATCCCGAGGCCGGCGAGCTGTGCGGTGCCGAGATGGCCGACGATCGCGCTGTCGGCCATGACGAAGAGCGGCTCGGCGACGAGGGCGCCGAAGGCCGGGACGGCCAGTGCGACGATCTCCCGATCGTGCCGTCGCCGCGTGGCCTTGGGGATCGCGGGAGCCTGTGACATGCGGGCTAATCTAATCGTCCACAGGTAAGAGATGCAATCCGCCAGTGATCCTTACTGTTGGCTGTACGCCCCACGCTGTCGTGCACTGTTCGAAGCGATCTTGGCCCGACTGGGGAAGTTTTTCTTCTGCACAGCCGGTGGATGGGAAAGCCGCAGGTCAGGGGCGGTTGTGGACAGGGTTCGAGGGCTTGTTCACAGGGCTGTCCACCGCGTCGTGCACAGGTTTTGGCGGGTTCTCCACAGCATACGGGCCGTCGTCCACATGGCCTGTGGATAACCAGATTGGCTGACGGTGCCCGCGGGCCTACCGTGGTCCGGCACCCGCTCCTTGTCACGGCCTCGGAAACCTCATAAAACCGACGCGTCCAGAACCGGAATGGGGCGTCTCAGTTGTCAGTGCCGTGCCGTACAAAAGAGGGCATGGCGAGGTCCGCGGTGCGGACGGGAGGAGGTGGCTCGGTGAGCATTTCCGAGCCCTTGGACGATCCGTGGGCCGACGCCGGTCCCGGTGATCGTCTGCCCGCCTCCCGCCGACGGGGCGAGGGCGGCCGCGGCCGGGACGACCGGCACGACCGGGGCCGGGACAGCGGGGACTGGGACGGCGGGGGCACCACCTTCGAGCGGGTTCCCCCGCAGGACCTGGACGCCGAGCAGTCCGTGCTCGGCGGCATGCTGCTCTCCAAGGACGCCATCGCCGACGTCGTCGAGATCCTCAAGGGCCACGATTTCTACAAGCCCGCACACGAGACGATCTACCAGGCGATCCTCGACGTCTACGCGAAGGGTGAGCCGGCCGACCCCATCACCATCGCTGCCGAGCTCACCAAACGCGGCGAGATCAACAAGGTCGGCGGCGCCTCCTATCTGCACACCCTCGTCCAGACGGTGCCGACGGCGGCGAACGCCGAGTACTACGCGGAGATCGTCCACGAGCGGGCCGTACTGCGCCGCCTGGTCGAGGCCGGGACGCGCATCACCCAGATGGGATACGCGGCCGACGGCGACATCGACGAGATCGTCAACAGCGCCCAGGCCGAGATCTACGCCGTCACCGAGCAGCGCACCAGTGAGGACTACCTCCCGCTCGGCGACATCATGGAGGGCGCCCTCGACGAGATCGAGGCGATCGGCTCCCGCACCGGCGAGATGACCGGCGTCCCTACCGGTTTCACCGACCTGGACTCGCTCACCAACGGCCTGCACCCCGGCCAGATGATCGTCATCGCCGCCCGCCCCGCCATGGGCAAGTCCACCCTCGCGCTGGACTTCGCGCGGGCCGCGTCGATCAAGCACAATCTGCCCAGCGTCATCTTCTCCCTCGAAATGGGCCGCAACGAGATCGCGATGCGCCTGTTGTCGGCGGAGGCCCGGGTCGCCCTGCACCACATGCGGTCCGGCACGATGACGGACGAGGACTGGACCCGGCTGGCCCGCCGGATGCCCGATGTCTCGGCCGCGCCGCTCTACATCGACGACTCCCCGAACCTGTCGATGATGGAGATCCGCGCCAAGTGCCGCCGGCTCAAGCAGCGCAACGACATCAAGCTCGTGATCATCGACTATCTTCAGCTGATGCAGTCCGGTGGCAAGCGGTCCGAGAGCCGACAGCAGGAGGTCTCGGACATGTCCCGGAACCTCAAGCTGCTGGCGAAGGAGCTGGAGGTCCCGGTGATCGCGCTCTCGCAGCTCAACCGTGGTCCGGAGCAGCGTACGGACAAGAAGCCCATGGTGTCCGACCTGCGTGAGTCCGGCTCCATCGAGCAGGACGCCGACATGGTCATCCTGCTCCACCGCGAGGACGCCTACGAGAAGGAGTCGCCGCGCGCGGGCGAGGCGGACATCATCGTCGGCAAGCACCGAAACGGGCCTACGGCGACGATCACCGTGGCCTTCCAGGGCCACTACTCCCGCTTCGTGGACATGGCGCAGACCTGATCCCCGCAAGCGAACGGCGCTGACCTGAGCGGCGTCACCCCAAATGGACTCGACGTCGGTCCGCCCACCAGGTGGACTGGGCACATGACGACATTCCAGGAAGAGCTGCTCCCCGCCACCCGGCGGGCCCTGCTGCACCGGATCGCCGTGGCCCAGTCCGAAGGCCGGGCGCCGTCACTGGTGGCGGCGGTCGTGCGAGGCGGCCGCGCCGTCTGGCACGGGGCGCGGACTTCGGTGGACGGACACGGGCCGGACGAGGACGTGCAGTACCGGATCGGCTCGATCACCAAGACGTTCACGGCCGTTCTGGTGCTGAGGCTTCGTGACGAAGGGCTGCTCGACCTCGGTGATTCCTTGGAGAAGTACCTACCGGGCACCGGCGCGGGGGAGGCGACCATTGCCGAACTCCTCGCGCACACCGGAGGCCTGGCGGCGGAGTCGCCGGCTCCCTGGTGGGAGCGCACGCCGGGTTCGCTGCGGCCCGAGCTCGATGATGTCCTCGGTGAACAGCCCCTGCTGCACCCCGTCGGTCGCAGGCACCACTACTCGAACCCCGGCTACACCTTGCTCGGCGCGCTGGTCGAGGAACTCCGCGGTGCCCCCTGGGATGAGGTGCTGCGGCGGGAGGTGCTCGAACCTCTGGGCCTCGCCCGCACGAGCACCCAGCCGCGGGCGCCGCACGCCGGTGGCTGGGCGGTGCATCCCTGGGCCGACGCCATGCTCCCGGAACCGTTGGAGGACCTCGGCCGGATGGCACCGGCCGGGCAGCTCTGGTCGACCACCGGCGACCTGGCCCGCTTCGCCGTGTTCCTGGCGGCCGGGGACGACCGGGTACTGAGCGCCGAGTCGGTGCGGGAGATGCGTACCCCGGCCGCCCCCTCCGAGCCCGCCGACGTACTGGACGGCGCCACCTACGGCCTCGGTCTGCAGATCCAGCGTCGTGACGGCAGGCTGCTCGTGGGGCACTCCGGCTCGCTGCCCGGCTTCCTGGCCAACCTCACCATCAGTGTGGACGACGACGTGGCGGCCGTGGTGCTGGCGAACTGCACCTCGGGTCCGCTGCTGTCAGCCACCGGTGCCGACCTCGTCCGTATCGTCGCGGAGGCCGAGCCGCGCATCCCTGAGCCGTGGCGTCCCCTGACCCAAGTCGAGCCTTCCGTGCTGGAGTTGGCGGGCCCGTGGTACTGGGGCACACATGCCTTCGTGCTGCGGGTGACGGCCGACGGGCTCATCTCGCTGGAGCCGCTCACCGGCGTCGGCCGCCGGGCCCGTTTCTGTTCCAACGGCGACGGCACCTGGACGGGCCTGGAGGGCTACTACGCCGGGGAGTTGCTGCGGCCGGTACGGCGGCCGGACGGCACGGTGAGCCATCTGGACCTCGGATCATTTGTGTTTACGCGTCAGCCGTACGACGAGACGGCTCCCGTCCCCGGTGGAGTGGACCCCGAGGGATGGCGGGGGATCGGCTAGCGGAGGAGAAGGCGGGGGCGGTGTTTCACGTGAAACGCCACCCCCGTGTGATGGCACTGCTCGGCTAGGAGCCGCTGAGGTGTCCGAGTCGCTGGGATTCAGATTTCGAGCTTGAAGCCCACGTGCGAGGGGGTGAAGCCGAGCCGCTCGTAGAAGCGATGGGCGTCGGTTCGTGACGCGTCCGAGGTCAGCTGAACCAGTCGGCAGCCCTGGCGGCGGGATTCGTCGATCGCCCACTCGATGAAGCGGGTGCCCAGCCCGCTGCCGCGCTCGTCGGCGTGGATACGCACGGCTTCGATGATCGACCGGCTGGCGCCGCGCCTGGACAGCCCGGGGACGACCGTGAGCTGGAGCGTGCCGACAACGCGGCCTTCGCGGACGGCGACGACCAACTGTTGGTTGGGATCGGCACTGAGCCGTTCCAGGGCGCTCAGATAGGGCGTCAGGTCGTCCGGTGATTCCCGCTGGGCGCCGAGTGGGTCGTCGGCGAGCATGCCGACGATCGCCGGGATGTCGTCGGCGACTGCGGCGCGTACGTCAAGGTCTCCCATGCCGGCAGCCTATGCGGGCACGTGCAGCGACTCCACGGCCCGGACCAGGGGAGCCAGCTCCGGGTTCCTGGCCGCTTCGTCGAGGGCCTCGCGCAGCGCCGTGTCGTTGGTGGGGCGAGCCTCTTCCAGCAGCAGCAGGCCTGCCTCGGTGACGTTCGTGTAGATGCCGCGGCGGTCGGTCGGGCAGAGGTAGCGCTCCAGAAGGCCGCGGTCCTCCAGACGCGTGACCAGCCGCGTGGTGGCGCTCTGGCTGAGGACGACCGCGTCGGCGACCTGCTTCATCTGCAGATGGCCCCCTTCGCCGTCGTGCTGCCGGCTGAGGACGTCGAGCAGGGAGTACTCGCGCACGCTCAGGTCGTGCCTGGCCTGCAGGGCGCGCTCTATGTGTGCCTCGATCCTCCCGTGCAGCAGGGAGAGGGCGCACCAGCCCTGGGCGAGGGCGGTGAGTGCGGGGTCTGTCGCTGTCATTGGCGTTTTCCTCCGTCCCGGAGCGGCTGAACCCAGGATAGAGCAAGCGCGCAACATCCCTCGCTTGCATATAACCAGCGTCTGCAATTATTGTGGACGCATGCAAAGCGCACCTGCAATCGTCTGGGAAGGTCGTACCCCCATGCCTCTCGCGCTTCTGGCCCTCGCGATCGGGGCCTTCGGAATCGGAACGACCGAATTCGTGATCATGGGCCTGCTGCCCCAGGTCGCCGGTGACTTCGGCGTATCCATCCCCACCGCCGGCCTGCTGGTGACGGGCTACGCGCTCGGTGTGGTCATCGGCGCCCCGCTGATGACCGTGCTGGGCACCAAGATCCCGCGCAAGCGGATGCTGATGCTGCTGATGGGTCTGTTCATCGCCGGCAACCTGCTGTCCGCCGTGGCTCCCTCCTTCGCCGTCATGCTGATCGGCCGTGTGGTCGCCTCCCTCGCCCACGGTGCCTTCTTCGGCATCGGCTCGGTCGTGGCGGCCGAACTGGTCGCCCCGAGCAAGAAGGCGGGGGCCATCGCGATGATGTTCACCGGACTCACCGTCGCCAACGTCATCGGCGTCCCGCTCGGCACCCTCGTGGGGCAGCACGTCGGCTGGCGCGTCACCTTCGGCATCGTCGCCGCCCTGGGCGTCGTCGGGCTGGCCGGTATCGCCAAGCTGGTCCCCGAGCTGCCCAAGCCGCAGGGCGTGCACCTGCGGCACGAACTGGCCGCGTTCAAGAACACCCAGGTCCTGCTCGCCATGGCGATGACCGTCCTCGGGTTCGGCGGAGTCTTCGCGGCCATCACCTACATCGCGCCGATGATGACCCATGTCACCGGCTTCGCCGACGGCTCCGTCACCTGGCTGCTGGTCCTCTTCGGCCTCGGCATGGTCGGCGGCAACCTCATCGGCGGCAGGTTCGCCGACCGCGCCCTGATGCCCATGCTGTACGTGTCCCTGGGCGCCCTGGCCGTGGTCCTCGCACTCTTCACGCTCACCGCGCACAACAAGATCGCGGCCGCTGTGACCGTCGCCCTCATCGGCGCCCTGGGCTTCGCCACCGTCCCGCCGCTCCAGAAGCGCGTCCTCGACCAGGCTCACGGCGCACCCACCCTGGCCTCGGCCGTGAACATCGGCGCGTTCAACCTCGGCAACGCCCTGTCCGCCTGGCTCGGCGGCCTCGTGATCGCCGCGGGCTTCGGCTACACCTCACCCGACTGGGTCGGCGCCGCCCTCGCCGCGGCCGCCCTCGTCCTCGCCTTCCTGTCGGCCGCCCTGGAGCGCCGCGACAGCGCCCCGATCGCGGTGGTCACCAGCGGCACGCCCGCCGGACAGCGGTCGTCGGTCCACCGCTGATCCCCCGCACTTCCCACCGCACGTCAGCACCATCCGAGGAGAACCATGAGCACCACCACCGTCGCCCCGCTCACCATCCAGGACGCGGAGTTCCTGATCGCCGAGGCCGGCCGCGCCGCCGAGGCCGCCGGGGCCACCGTCAGCGTCACCGTGCTGGACGCCGGAGGCCACCTGCTGGCCTTCCGGCGGGACGACCGCGCCGTGCTGATCTCCGGTGAGACCAGCACCCGCAAGGCCTACACGGCGCTCCAGCTGAACACACCCACCGCCGACCTTGTCGACGCCGTCCAGCCCGGCGGCCTCTTCCACACCCTGCCCACGGCCCTCGACAGGCCGTTGCTGTTCATCGCGGGCGGGGTCCCCGTCCAGCGGGACGGCCGGCTCATCGGGGCGATCGGCGTCGGCGGCGGTGCGCCTGATCAGGATCACGGCTTCGCCTCCGCGGCCGTACAGGCACTGGCCTGAGAGCCCCCGCTCGCCGTGGCAGGCCGGCACTCTCCCCGGGGGAGCCGGCCCCACGTGTCGATGGCTCTCAGCCCGCCGCGACCGTCAGTGGCGCGAACCGCCGTGTCCAGTCTCCCGGCAACTCCGTGATGCCGTACGTCATGACGGAGTTCATGGCGACGGAGGTCAGCCCACGCGCCTTCGCCCAGGCCAGCAGTTCCTCGTGCCGGACGTCGATGTCGGTACGGAGCGGGCGCTCGGTGCGGGCGCCGAGCGAGGAGATCAGGGCCTTCGCCGTCTCGGTGTCACGGGCGATCAGCGGTCCGACGACATGCGTCTCCATGTTCGGCCAGGCGGCCGCGTAGCCGACGATCCGCCCGTCGTCCACGGCGACCCGCAGCAGGTCCGAGAACGCGGGCAGCCGGGTGATGAGAAGGGTGCGGTCGGCGCCGAACACCTCCTCGTCCAGCCTGAGGATGGGGCCGAGGTCCTCCGCGGTGGCCGCCCGGGTCGCCACCCGAGGCTCGGACCCGCCCGGTGTGAAGTGCCCGGACAACATCTCCGAACGACCGGTGACCTTGAACCCCAGCTCCTCGTAGAGCGGACGGCCGTACGGCGTCGCGTACAGGGTCAGGGGAGTCGTTCCCGTGGCCGAGACGATGTGCCGCATCAGCCGGCGCCCGATGCCCTGGCGGGCGTGCCGTTCGGCGACCAGGACCATACCGACCGCGCCGAGGTGCGGGCGTTCCCTCGGGCCGTACTCCGTGATGACACAGGCGGCGACCAGGCCACCGTGGGGGTCGTCGATGCCGTACCCCTTCCCGGCCGTGAGGAGCAAGCGCCACTTGTGTTCCTCGCGGGGCCAACCCCGATCCTCGGACAAGTCGGAGCAGGCGCTGAGATCGCGTGGCGTCAGTCGACGAATGGGCAGAGCGGCGTCGGAAGGAGTTGACACACAGGTCAGGCTTGCCGACGGAGACCCCTGGCGTCCACCGCTTTCAGGGCTGACGCACGCGCTTTTGGCCATGCCGTAGCCCTCAGTGCCCCCGGACGGACCCGGGACGTTTCACGTGAAACATCGCCGTATGGCTGCCGTCCGTCGCCGCGCCGAGGAGCTGTGACCGCTTCCCGTTAGCCTCTGCCCATGGCGAGACTGCATCTCTTCGATCTCGACGGCACTTTGCTGCACGGCACCTCCGCACCCGTCGAGATATCCCGTCAACTCGGCCTGGAAGCAGAGACCATGGAGCTCGATCGGGCGATCTCGGCGGGGCGGATAGATCCGCCGGAGTACGCGTCGCGGGTGTACGCCCTCTGGGCCGAGCTGACCGATGCGCATGTGGCGGCGGCATTCGACGGGGCGCCCTGGCTGGCCCGTATCCGTGAGGTGTGGACCGAGATCAGGGGATCGGGGGACTACTGCGCGGTGGTCTCGTTGTCTCCCTCGTTCTTCGTGGAACGTCTGCTGGACTGGGGAGCCCATGCGGCCTTCGGGTCGCGCTTCCCGGCGGTGCCGTTCGCCGAACCGGTGGACCCGGCGGGGGTGCTCACTGCCGCCGCCAAGGTGACGATCACGGACCGTCTGTGCGAGCAGTTCGGGGTCGGCCGGGCGGACTGTGTCGCCTACGGCGACTCGATGTCGGACAGGGACTTGTTCGCCGCGGTTCCGGTGTCCGTAGCGGTCAATGCGGACGCATACCTCGCCGGTCTCGCGACGTACTCCTACACGGGCCGGGATCTGTGGGATGCCTATGAACTGGCGTGCGGCCTCGGGTAATTGAGGGAGCCGATGATTCGCCCGTTGCGTGGATGCTCCGACCACCACGTCGGCGAACGACGACGGGGACGGCGGAGGCTGCTTCATGTCCCGCGACAGGCCCGCGGTCGATCCCTCCGTCGTGTCCGGCCGGGACACCGGACGGCGGGCAGGAAGCGCCCCAGGGCTGCCCTCCCGTGCCCGCAGAGCCCTGGGAGTGAATACCGGCCGACGGCAGGCCGCCGCGCCTTCAGGGGGCCCTCAGGCGCCACGGCGGACAGCATGCGGTGTCCGGTGCGCGTAGCCCCAGCTGCCCGGCCTCGGCCGGCCGCAGGCGGCCGGCCGAGGAACTGGTCGTCGTCGGCGAGTGATCTCTCATCCGAGGTCCGGGGCGTGCATGGCCCTCACACCCTCGATGTTGCCGTCCAGGTAGTGCCGCAGCGACAGCGGTACGAGGTGCACGGAGGCGATCCCCACACGGGTGAAGGGGACGCGTACGATCTCGTACTCGCCGGCGGGCTCATCGACCTCGGGGCCGTGCCGCAGGGCAGGGTCCATGGACTCCAGCCGGCAGACGAAGAAGTGCTGCACCTTCACGCCGGTCGTGCTGCCGCTGTCGCCGATGTGCTCCACGGTGTCGACGAAGCAGGGCACCACGTCGGTGATCTTGGCGCCGAGCTCCTCGTCCACCTCGCGGTGCAGGGCGTCGACGACGGTGCTGTCCTCCGGCTCGACCCCGCCACCGGGAGTGACCCAGTAGGGATCGACACCGGGCTTGGTGCGCTTGATCAGAATCAGGTCGTCGCCGTCCAGCAGGACGGCACGGGCGGTGCGCTTGACCACGGGTCGGACGGTCATGGGAGAAATGTGGCCCAGCTGGTTCCACGTGAAACATCACGAAGGGTCACGGCAAGGACGCATTGCGTCAACCCGCCGAACGTGCTCGGCTCTCGTGGACTGCCCGCTGGTCAGCCCCAGTCCGCGGCCGCGTGCTGGAGCCAGTCGTGCGCCCGCGCGACATGCGGCATGGCGAGCGTGCCGGTGCGCACTACAAGGAAGTACGTCCGCAGCGGGGGCACCGCGGGATCGTGCAGCGCCACGACCTCACCGCGCTCCAGGGCGGCGGAGCACAGATACCGGGGCAGCACCGCGAGGCCGGCACCCGCGACCGTACAGGCGAGGACCGCGCGCAGATCGGGTGCCACGACCGTGCCCGAGGCGGCCGGACGTGTGTCGAAGACGGAACCCCAGTAGCGCGAGACGAACGGCAGCGACTCGTGGACCTCGACGACCGGCAGGTTCTCCAGGGCGGCCGCGCCCTTGCCGCGCACCGTGTCGGCACCCATTTCCTCGGCCCAGCGCGGGGCGGCGACCAGTACATGCTCCTCGTCGCAGAGCGCGCTGGCGGTGAGCAGGGCGCCACGCGGCCTGACCGTACTGATGGCCAGGTCATGGTGTCCGGCGGACAGTCCCTCCAGGGTCTCCTCGGCGTTCCCGAACGAGGCGCGCAGCGCGAAGCGCCGGCCGTCGTCGCCGGTGAGCTCCGTGAGAGCGGGCAGGGCGCGTTCGGCGGTGAACTCGGGCGGGCCGGCGAGGTGCAGGGTGCGTACCGAGGAGTCGTCGTCGAGGCCGCGTTCCGCTATCTCCACGAGGGCGTCGAGGTGCGGGGCGGCCTTGTGGGCGAGCTCGTCGCCGATGGTCGTGGGAGTCACCCCGCGGGCCTGGCGCAGGAAGAGCGGGCGGCCCAGCTGTCGTTCCAGGGTCCGGATCTGGGAGGTCACGGCCGGCTGCGAGAGGCCGAGCAGGGCGGCGGCGCGGGTGAAGGAGCCGGCCCGGTGCACGGTGACGAAGGTGCGCAGCAAGGCCAGATCCATCGCACTCCCTTCCGTTCGCCCTGCCCCATTCCGGCCCTCGGGCAGGTCCCCAACTATAAATAAGTCGATAGGTCTCTGCCGTTACAGTGATTGGACACTGACGCAGAGTCAACTAGCCTTGGTCGCGCGGTTCTTGCACACGAGAACCGGGACGGTCCGAGCGACGAGGGGGGATGCTCGGACCGTCCGTCATGCGTAGCCGGTCCCGTGGGGGCGTCCGTAATCCGGTCACCGGTCCGACCCGTCGAGCGCGCGCAGCACATCGGTCACGAGATCATCGGGGTCCTCGGCCCCGACCGACAGCCGGATGAAGCCCTCCGGTACATCGTCCCCGCCCCAGCGCCGCCGCCGCTCGGCCGTGGAACGCACCCCGCCGAAGCTCGTCGCGTCGTCGACCAGCCGCAGCGCCCGGAGAAAACGCTCGGCACGCGCGCGTGTGGGCAGCGTGAAGGAGATGACCGAGCCGTAGCGGCGCATCTGCTGCGAGGCGATCTTGTGCGCGGGGTCGTCGGACAGCCCGGGGTAGCGCAGCCCGGTCACCTCGGGCCGCTCGCGCAGCGCCTCCGCCAGCAGCAGGGCGGTCGCGTTCTGCCGGTCCACCCGCAACTGGAGGGTGGCCAGGGAGCGATGGGCCAGCCAGGCCTCCATGGGCCCGGAGATCGCCCCGATGATCTTGCGCCAGCGGCGTACGGCCGCCATGGCCGCCGTGTCGCGCCCGGTGACGTATCCCAGCAGCACGTCCCCGTGGCCGGTGAGCTGCTTGGTGCCGCTGGCCATGGAGAAGTCGGCGCCCAGCGCCAGCGGCCGCTGGCCGAGCGGAGTGGCGAGGGTGTTGTCGACGGCGACGAGGGCGCCACGCGCGTGTGCCGCCCCGGCGAGCCGCCGGATGTCGCAGACGTCGAGCCCGGGATTGCACGGCGACTCGATCAGCAGCAGCTTCGCCCCGTCCAGGACGTCGAGCTGGGCGTCGCCGGCGGTGGGCGCGGTGCGCACCTCGATGCCGTACGCCTCCAGCTGGGCGCGGAGCAGGGGCAGCACCTGGTAGCCGTCGGAGGGCAGGACGACCGCGTCCCCGGCGCTCAGCTGGGAAAAGAGCACCGCCGCGATGGCCGCCACACCGGAGGCGAACACCAGCGTCTCGACGTCCTCGCCGGGCGCCTCCAACTCGCCGATGGCCCGTTCCAGGTGGGTCCAGGTCGGGTTCTCGTCGCGCCCGTAGGCGTACGGGCCGCTCACCTCACCCGGCAGATGGAAGTGCGCGGCGAAGACCGGCCCGGGCAGGGTCGGCTCGTTCTTGACCGGCTCGGGCAGCCCCGCACGCACCGCGCGCGTGCCCTCGCCCATGACCGCCTCGCTCATGCCGCCGTTCCCTCCACTTCGTCCCGCACGGCGGCGAGCAGGCCCTCGCTCGCCGCCTCCACCATCTCAAGACACTCCTCGAAGCCGTCCAGACCGCCGTAGTACGGATCCGGTACGTCCACGTCGTCGCCCGCGGCCGGGTCGTACGAGCGCAGCAGGCGTACCTTGCGCGCGTCCTCCTCGGTGGGGGCGAGGCGGCGCAGGGCCTTGAGATGGCCGGAGTCGAGGGCGATCACGAGGTCGAGGCGGGCGAACCAGGACGCCTGGAACTGGCGTGCGATGTGGTCGCTGTCGTAGCCGTGCTCCCTGAGAACGCGAACAGTGCGCGGGTCGGCGCCGTCGCCCTCGTGCCAGCCGCCGGTGCCGGCGCTGTCGGCGTCGACACGGTCGTCGAGCCCGGCCTCGGTGAGGCGGGCACGAAAGACGGATTCGGCCATCGGGGAACGGCAGATGTTGCCGGTGCAGACGAAGCAGACGCGGTAGGTCATCAGGTGCTCAGTCCGTGTCGGGAAGGATCATGTTGAGGGCCCAGGACACGATCGAGATGATCAGACCGCCCAGGACGGCCGTCCAGAACCCCTCCACGTGGAAGCTCAGGTCGAGCTTGTCGCACACCCAGGACGTCAGCAGCAGCATCAGCGCGTTGACCACCAGGGTGATCAGGCCGAGGGTGAGGATGAACAGCGGGAAGGTCAGGATCTTGACGATCGGCTTGACCAGGAAGTTCACCAGGCCGAAGACCAGGGCCACCAGGATCAGCGTCCAGACCTTCTTGGCGGTGCTGTCGCCGGTCAGGGTGATCTTGTCGAGCAGCCACACGGCGACCGCCAGGGCGCCCGCGTTGGCGATCGTCTTGACTACGAAATTCATCATGTGTCTGATCGTGGCAGAAGAGATCGGATACGAGCAGTGGGGCGAGGGCGACAAACGCGATGAAGGCATTCCGGCTGGACGAACTGGAGGCGGAACGCGCCGCCAACGACGGGGCCTATCTGCAGTTCCTGCGGGAGCGGAACATGTCGGTCGGCCTCTACGCCCTCGACGCGGGCTCGCACGACCCGCAGCAGCCGCACAACCAGGACGAGGTCTACTTCGTGGTCAGCGGCCGTGCCGCGATCACCGTCGGCCTGGAGACCACGCAGGTGGCGCGGGGCAGCGTGGTGTACGTGCCGGCCGGGGTGGCCCACAAGTTCCATCACATCAGCGAGGATCTGCGGGTCCTGGTCGTCTTCTCTCCCCCCGAGGCCTGACCTCGGCCCTCGGGGTTCCCTAGGGGAAGGGTCAGGGGAGGACAAGGGATCCGGGGCCCCCGTACGACCCCTTCGCGGCTCTAGCATCGGGTGCAGGACATCGCATCGTGCGGGACGCACGAGACCGTACGTGCCGGAGCGCACGAGAAGGCGGAGGACAGGGCAATGCGAGAGATCTTCACAGGTCTGCCGTGGTGGGTGAAGTGGATCGCGGTGCCGGTCATCGCGCTGGTGGTGTTCGGCGGTCTCATCACGGCCGTGATCAGCTGGGTGGTCTTCCTGCTCTTCAAGTTGCTGATCTTCGTGGCGCTGGTCGGCGGACTGATCTACATCGTGCGGAAGTTCATGTCGAACTCCTCGTCGAAGAGCGACTGGTGAGACCTGTGGGAATCGGTGACCGGTAACAGGAATCACCGGTTCCCTCGGGGGAGGGAAGTTTCCCGCAGGGGCCGACCGAGAGCGGCGGCGGACGGTTAGAGTCGCTGACCCCCTCGCGCTCCGGGAGTGACCCTTGGCCACGCTTGACGCCGCCCCCGTACCCACGGAACTTCCCCCACCCCCGATCCAACGCCGTTCCGGCACGCCGCCCGTGCAGCGGCCGGCCGCCCCGGCCGGCCCCGCACAGCCGCATTCGGCCACCCTCATCGGCTCCGTGCAGCGTGCGATGCGCCTGCTGGAGTGCGTCGCCGGACACGAACACGGTGCCCCCGCCAAACAACTGGCCCGGGAGACCGGCCTCGCCCTGCCCACCGCCTACCACCTGCTGCGCACCCTGGTCCACGAGGGCTACCTGCGCCGTGACAAGGGGCTGTTCTTCCTCGGTGAGGCGGCGGAGCGGCTGAGCAGCAGTGGAGCGCAGCAGAAACGTCGCAGCACGGTCGTCGACACCCTCGCCCACTGGCGGGACTCGATCGGAGTCCCGGTGTACTACGCCCTGTACCGGGACGGCGAGATCGAGGTCATGTGCGTCTCCGACTCCCCGGGGGCCCCGGCGGTCGAGGAGTGGGCCGACTTCCGCGAGACCGGACACGCGCACGCCGTCGGCCAGTGTCTCCTCTCCCAGTTGGACGAGGACGTCCGCCGCGATCATCTCGGCCGCTATCCCGTGCGACCCCTCACCCCGTACACGGTTCGTGACGGCCAGGCGCTGCTGCGACGGCTGGAGCGGACGCGGCGGATGGACCCGGTGGTGGAACGCCAGGAGTACACGCTGGGGACGGTCTGTGCGGCGATCCCCCTCACCGTCGGCACCACGGCCGCCACGATCGCCATCTCCCTCCCCCTCCACCAGGCCGACCGGCTGCTGCCGGCCGTGCGGCAGTTGCAGGCCGAAGTAGGCCGGCATCTGGGGTCCCTGGCGCTCGCTATCAGTATCTGAAAACTCACTCCTTGTGATCTGCTGTGTACTTTCAGCAAGATTTGACCACCATCAAGGGATAAATCCCGGCCAGTCGGTGTCATATGACGGGGTAGGCAATGCGCGAGTCCGTACAAGCAGAAGTCATGATGAGCTTTCTCGTCTCGGAGGAGCTCTCCTTCCGCATCCCCGTGGAGTTGCGCTACGAGACCTGTGATCCCTATGCCGTCCGGCTCACCTTCCACCTGCCCGGGGACGCGCCGGTGACCTGGGCCTTCGGCCGGGAGCTCCTCATCGACGGGGTGGGGCGGCCGTGCGGCGAGGGAGATGTGCACATCGCGCCCGCCGACTCCGAGGTGCTGGGCGAGGTGCTGATCCGGCTTCAGGTCGGCGGCGACCAGGCGATGTTCCGGTCCTCCGCGCCGCCGCTGGTGGCTTTCCTCGACCGTACGGACAAGCTGGTGCCGCTCGGTCAGGAGGGCTCCCTCGCCGACTTCGACGCCCACCTGGACGAGGCTCTGGACCGCATCCTGGCCGAGGAACAGAGCGCCGGCTGAAGCGTTACGGCACGGGGCGCGCACCGCTCCGCCGAGACGCGTGGGGACGCGCAGGAACGCTTCTGCGCGTCCGCGAGACCTGCCTGCGGTCCGGTGACGCCGACGGCTCGTCTCGTCACCCGCGCCGTTGGCGTCTCACCCGCGCCGTCCGTGCCTCACCCGCGCCGTCCGTGCCTCACCGCTTCCGGCGCCGCCCCCGTCCACCGCGCGCCGAGGCCGGCGCGGTCGCCCCGGCTGACGCGGCCTCCATGGCCGCGGACGTCTCCGTGCCCGGCCGGTCGGCCGACACCACCAGGGCCGCGAGCAGCGTGGTGACCGGCACCGAGGCGACCAGGCCGATCGAGCCGACCAGCGTGCGCACGATCTCCTCGGCGACCAGTTCGCTGTTGGCGACCGCGGCCACACTGCTCTGCGCGATCGAGAAGAGCAGCAGCAGCGGCAGCGCGGCGCCCGCGTAGGCCAGGACGAGGGTGTTGACGACGGAGGCGATGTGGTCGCGGCCGATGCGGATGCCCGCCCGGTACAGCCCGCGCCAGCCCATCGTCGGGTTGGCTTCGTGCAGTTCCCAGACGGCCGAGGTCTGGGTCACCGTCACGTCGTCCAGGACACCCAGCGAGCCGATGATGACACCGGCCAGCAGCAGACCGCTCATGTCGATCGACGGATACAGGCCGTGGATCAGGCCGGTGCTGTCGTCGGTGTTGCCGGTGAGCGCGGCCCAGTCGATGAACTCCGAGCCGAGCAGGCCGATCAGGCACAGCGAGACCAGCGTGCCGAGCACCGCGACCGAGGTCCGGGCGGACAGCCCGTGGCACATGTACAGGGCGATCAGCATGATGGCGCTCGACCCGACCACCGCCACCAGCAGCGGATTCGAGCCCTGCAGGACCGCCGGCAGGATGAACAGGGTCAGCACCAGGAAGCTGACGGCCAGCGCGACCAGCGCCATCACACCGCGCAGCCGGCCCACCACCACGACGGCGAGCGCGAAGATCCCGGCCAGCAGGGCCATCGGGAACTTCCGGTTCACGTCGGTGACCGAGTACTGCAGATCCTTGGGCGCGGAGGGCTCGTACGCGGCCACGACCTTCTCGCCCTCGTGCAACTGCCGCGACTGGTCGGGCTGCACGATCTCGGTGAACGTACGGCCCTTGTCCTTGCCGGCGTCGACCCGGACCGTGGCCTTCTTGCAGCTGCCACCGTCCTCCTGCTTCGAGGAGGTGCCGTCGGCGGTGGAGGTGTCGCCGATCGAGCCGCTTCCGGAGGCGTTGACCGACTTGCAGCTGACCGAGACGACCTTGGTGACCGTAGCCGCCTGTGTCTGGCGGTCGAAGCCGACCCCCGTGCGCTCGTGCGGCGGAGCACCGCCGGGCCACAGCACCACCAGACCGACCACGACCGCGGCGGTGAAGGGGATGAGGATCGCCGCGATGACCTTGCGCAGATGCTTCGAGACGGGTGCGGCGGGGCCATGGCTGTGGCTGTGTCCGTGCGAATGACCTGGGGCCTGGCCGTGGGCCGAGCGGTCATGGGGCCGGCCGGGGCCGTGGGGGTGGCCGTTTTCGTCATGGTGGGCGTGCCCGGCAGTGTGTTCGTGGTCGTACCGCCCGCCCTGCCCGTGGATGTGGCCGTCACCGGCACCATGGCCCCCCTGGCCGGGTCCGCCGCCCGGCGAGGCGCCGTTGCCGTGCCGCGGCTCGGGGGGCGGAGGGTGCTGCTGTGTCGAGGTCACCGCCCGATCATCGCAAGAACGGCAGGGGCCCTCTGTTCACCGCGCCCGAATTGACGCTAGCGTGGAGGCACCTTTGCACACGCGGGAGCTCGGAGCACCGGGCTGAGAGGGCGCTGACCTCCGTATTCGCGATGTTTCACGTGGAACGAGTGATGTTTCACAGGAAACGCCGCCCGACGGAAGCCGCTGCGTCGACCGCCGAACCTGTTACCGGGTAATGCCGGCGTAGGGAGTAGGTCTCATGACCAACAAGGACGCACGCACGCCTGCCTCCAGTCGGGACGAACAGCCCATTGCGGGCGAACCGTCCCGGGGGGTCGGGAAGTCCATCGGCTGGCACAAGGGGTATGTCGAGGGCTCCCGCCCCGATCTGCGGGTGCCGGTCCGTCAGGTGCACCTCACCAACGGGCGGTCGGTCACGCTCTACGACACCTCAGGCCCGTACACCGATCCGCTCGTCGAGACCGACGTCCGCAGGGGCCTGCCGCCGCTGCGGGAGAACTGGATCATCGCCCGCGGCGACACCGCGGAGTACGTGGGCCGGCCCGTCCGTCCCGAGGACGACGGAATCAAGCACACCTCGCCGCGCGGAGGCCTGCGCAACCTGGACGCGGTCTTCCCGGGCCGCCCACGCCAGCCGCGGCGCGGCCGGGACGGCGAGGCGGTGACGCAGCTCGCGTACGCCCGCCGGGGCGAGATCACCCCGGAGATGGAGTACGTGGCCATCCGCGAGAACGTTTCTCCCGAGGTGGTCCGCGAAGAGATCGCGGCGGGCAGGGCCGTACTGCCCGCCAACGTCAACCACCCGGAGATCGAGCCGATGATCATCGGCAAGCGGTTCCTGGTGAAGGTCAACGCCAACATCGGCAACTCCGCGGTCACTTCCTCCATCGAAGAGGAGGTCGAGAAGATGACCTGGGCGACCCGCTGGGGCGCCGACACCGTCATGGACCTCTCCACCGGCCGCAACATCCACACCACCCGCGAGTGGGTGCTGCGCAACTCCCCCGTCCCCATCGGCACGGTGCCGCTCTACCAGGCCCTGGAGAAGGTCGACGGCAGGGCCGAGGAACTGACCTGGGAGATCTACAAGGACACGGTCGTCGAACAGGCCGAGCAGGGCGTCGACTACATGACCGTGCACGCGGGCGTGCGCCTGCCGTACGTGCCGCTCACCGCCAACCGCAAGACCGGCATCGTCTCGCGCGGCGGCTCGATCATGGCGGCCTGGTGCCTCGCGCACCACAAGGAGTCGTTCCTGTACGAGAACTTCGAGGAACTCTGCGAGATCCTCGCCGCCTACGACGTCACGTACTCCCTGGGCGACGGTCTGCGCCCCGGCTCCGTCGCGGACGCCAACGACGAAGCACAGTTCGCGGAACTGCGCACGCTCGGGGAACTCAACCGGATCGCCAGGCGTTTCAATGTACAGACCATGATCGAAGGCCCGGGCCATGTCCCGATGCACAAGATCAAGGAGAACATCGACCTTCAGCAGGAGATCTGCGATGAAGCTCCGTTCTATACGCTCGGCCCGCTGACCACGGACGTCGCACCGGCGTACGACCACATCACCTCCGGCATCGGCGCCGCGATGATCGCCTGGTGGGGCACGGCGATGCTCTGCTACGTCACCCCCAAGGAGCACCTGGGCCTGCCCAACCGGGACGACGTCAAGACCGGCGTCATCACCTACAAGATCGCCGCGCACGCGGCCGACCTCGCCAAGGGCCACCCGGGCGCGCAGGAGTGGGACGACGCGCTCTCCGACGCCCGCTTCGAGTTCCGGTGGGAGGACCAGTTCAACCTCGCCCTGGACCCGGACACGGCCCGTGAGTTCCACGACGAGACGCTTCCGGCGGAGCCGGCGAAGACGGCCCACTTCTGTTCGATGTGCGGCCCGAAGTTCTGCTCGATGAAGATCAGTCAAAGCATCACGGCGCGGTTCGGTGGTGCGGCGGCTGACGGAGCGTCTCCTGAGGAGGTCGCGGAGGGCATGCTCCAGAAGTCGAAGGAGTTCGCGGCGAGCGGAAACCGGGTCTACCTGCCGATCGCGGACTGACCGGGGGCCCGGGAGCGTGCCGGAGCCCAGGGAAGCGGGTTCCGGCACGTGCCCTGGCTGTCGGGCGTGCCAGGCCCCGCCGTGGGTCCAGGCCGTGGTCCAGGCCGTACGCGGCCGGTGCGGGTGGGTGCAGGCCGAGTGCGCTCACGGCGGGCCGATCCTGCGGGATCCGGACCGGCTCGAAGTCTGGACGGCGCGGCGTCGAAGGGGCTGACGGCTGACGCAGACCCCGCGCGCTGAAGCGGGAGAAACCGCTGACCCGCATGGTGTAGCCGACGGTGCGGCCGCGGGTGGAGTACCGGCTGACCGGGCTGGAGCGGGAGGCGGTCGGGCTCGTGCAGCGCATCACCGACTGGTCGCAGGCGAACGTGGCGCCATGGGGGCGGTACGGCAGGAGTTCGACGGGTGCGCCGCCCGTCAGCCCCCGGCGTGGCCTCGTAGACCGGGTGTCCGGCCTGCGCCCCCAGGCCGGGGGCGCGGGCCGGTTATTCCGGCTGGTGTTCCGGGCCTCCGAAGTCCGGGCTGGTGTAGTCCGGGCTGGTGAAGCTCGGGCGGGGGGCGGGGGCGGCGCCGTCGTCGGTGCTGAAGCCGGGGCGGTCGTAACCGAGACGCGGCATCCGGCCCGCCGGGCCCGACGGAGCGGTCCTGCGCAGTCCGGCCGCGCCGGTGTCGGCGGCCAGCGCTTCCCGCAGGAAGGGCAGGATGCCGCGCTCCAGCAGGGCGTCCCGCCAGGCCTCCCGGGCCCTGGCCACCTCCCCGCCGGGTTCGCCGTAGGCTCCGGCCTCCAGCGAGGGGCTGTTGCGCAGTGCGGTGAGCAGCAGTCCCGCGCCGGCCATGACAATGGTGGCCGCGGTCACGGCGCCGAACACCCAGCCCGCGGTGAGCATGGTCTGGGCGAACGCCGGGGCCGGGTCCAGCATCTTCAGGACGTAGCCGACGAGCAGGAAGATCGCCGCGGCGGTGCCGGCGAGGACGGGCGCCAGGACCAGGGCGAGGGCGAAGCCTCCGGCGCCGGTGGTCTCGGCGGCCTCGCCGAGGGTGGTGGCGAGCCCCATCGCGCCGCCCGGGCCCGGCTCCGCGGAGCCGTAGTCCTGGACGGTGGCCGGGGTGGACCGCGCCGGATTGCGCAGTTCCTCGCGGACCTTCACATAGTGCTGGTACTCGGTCGCCGCGGCCGCCGTGATCAGTGTGGTGGCGTTGAGCGCCATGGTGCGCAGCTGTTCGGTGTTCAAACGCCGGCCTATACCGGCCAGTTCGGGACGGTACTGGGCGGAGCGCAGCGCCTCATCGAGGATCCGCTCGTATTCCTGGCGGTCCTCGCTGTGCAGGTGCTGCGGAACGCTGTTCATGTGCATCCCCCGATGCTCCGTAGGGCTGGTGGCTCGCACGCCGGCGAGCCGTCGGGCAGAAACGGAGGGGAGCCTGCTACGGATAAACCGATGGTAGAGCCGTTACGGCACGCGGTGACAGGGGGTTGCCGGAAATTGGGGGTGGCCCGCGTGTGACGTCGGGAGGACGGAACAGCCCGGCGAACGCTCAGGTGTCCAGTGGAAGTTGCCTCACCAGCAGCTTTCCGGCCATGGTCACGCCGCCGTCCATGGCGATGGCCAGCCCGTCGGCGTAGATGTGCGGCCCCTCCACAACCGGGCCGGTGCCCTCTTCGCCGTCCTCGGAGCCGACTTCGCCCAGCAGATAGGGAATGGGGCTGTGTCCGTGAACGATACGGGTACCGCCGTACGTATCGAGAAGGGAACGGACGGCGTCTGCACCCCCCTCGTCGCGGAAGGAGAAGCGCTTGGTGAATTTACGGAACAGATCCCAGACTTCGTCCGCGTCATTACGCGTGATGGTCTCGCGGACCGTGTCGTTGACCGCCTCGATCGAGTCGCCGTAGTCGAGGTAGGCGGTGGTGTCCGAGTGGACCAGCAGGTAGCCGTCGACTGCCTCGACGGCGTCCAGGCGCGCCATCCACTGGAGGTGGTGGTCCTGGAGCCGGTCCATGTCGGTCTTCTGGCCGCCGTTGAGCAGCCAGGCCGCCTGGAAGGTGGCGGTGCCCGCGCCGGAGTTGACGGGCGTGTCGCCGAACCGCTTGGCGCCGAGCAGCAGCAGCTCGTGGTTGCCCATGAGGGCCTTGCAGTAGCCGCCGGCCGCGGCTGCCTCGGCGGACAGCCGCATCACCAGGTCGATGACGCCGATGCCGTCCGGACCCCGGTCGGTGAAGTCGCCGAGGAACCACAGCCGGGCGGTGCCCGCACACCAGTGGCCGTCCGCGTCGATCAGGCCCTGCTCACGCAGCGCGGCGACCAGCTCGTCGAAGTAACCGTGCACGTCACCGACGACGTACAGCGGGCCGGGGCCGTTTCCGGGCTGCGCGGCCGGGTCCGCGGCCGGCTGGACGGGCATCTGGAGCGTGTCGCCGCGGTTGATGACGGGCAGGTCCCGCTGGGTGGGCGTGTACCCGTCCGGATATCCCTCGGGGTACACGTCATCGAGGGGCGGGACGACATCGCCGGGGTGGGTGCTGGGGGCGTACGGGCCGGTCTCGTTGACGTACCCGGGCACCCGGAAGTCGCGCAACGTCGCCGTCCGCTCCGCCTCGGGTCCCTGACCGGCCCCCTGAGTCATCAGACCCCTCCACCATCGCGCCGCCTCTGCACCGCTTCGGACTGCCTGGTCGCAGCGGCCCGCGGTGTCGTGGGCCCATCATAGGAATGCCCGTCGCGCCGTGTGATGACCCAGGGGTGGTGAATCCGGGCAGGACTCCAGTTCAGCGTGGCTTTCGCCCCGGTTGGGCAGGGCTTCGACCACCCGCCGTTCAGCTGCCGGCCGCCGTCGGACGACGCCCGGCGGCCCGGCCGCCCCGCTCTCCGCGCGCTCGTGCTACTCCTCCTCCGGTGCCCGCGGCGGGCTGACCGTGGTGCGCTGCGGGCGTCGCTGGGAGGAGGTACGCACGATCAGTTCGGTCGGTATCACCTGTTCGACCGGCTGGTCCGAATCGACGCCTTCGATCGCGTCGATGAGCAACTGCACCACGGCCGTGCCGATGCGGCGCGGCTTGAGGGAGAGCGTGGTGATGGGCGGCTCGGTGTTGGCGTACACCGTCGACTCGCTGCAGCACACCAGGAGCAGGTCGTCGGGGACGCGCAGCCCGTAGCGGCGGGCGGCGGCCAGCAGGTCGGTGCCGTTGGGGTCGAAGAGGCCGTAGACGGCGTCGGGGCGGTCCGGGCGGGCGAGCAGCCGGTCGGCGGCGACGGCGCCGGCGCACGGGTCGTGCGCCGGGTACGCCTCGTAGACCGGGTCCTGGCCGACGCGCTCGCACCAGCGCAGGTAGGCGGTGGTCGACAGGTGCGTGTACGTGTCCGTCGTGGTGCCGGTGAGCAGTCCGATCCGGCGGGCGCCCGCGTCGGCGAGATGGTCGAGGATGCCGAGGACGGCGGCCTCGTGGTCGTTGTCCACCCAGGCGGTGACCGGGAGCGCGCCGGCCGGGCGGCCGTCGGAGACCACCGGCAGCCCCTGCCGGACGAGCTCGCTGACCACCGGGTCCTGGTCGGAGGGGTCGATGACGACCGTGCCGTCCAGGGCGACGTTCGACCACACGTCGTGGCGTGAGGTCGCGGGGAGGATCACGAGGGCGTAGCCGCGGGCGAGCGCGGCCGAGGTGGCGGCCCGCGCCATCTCGGCGAAGTACGCGAACTCGGTGAAGGTGAAAGGTTCATCCCCGTACGTCGTCACGGTCAGGCCGATGAGTCCCGACTTGCCGGTACGGAGGGTGCGGGCGGCGGCCGAGGGGCGGTAGCCCAGCCGGTCGGCGACCTCGCGGACGTGGCGCCGGGTGGCATCCGGGAGCCGGCCCTTGCCGTTCAGGGCGTCGGAGACGGTCGTGATGGAGACTCCGGCGGCGGCGGCCACGTCTCTGATGCCGGCCCGGCCCGGCCGGCTGCCTCGCCGAGAGGTTTCCGCGCGGCTCACCTGGTGCTTCCCTGCTGCTGTCATGGCGAGCCGATAGTAGGGCTCATGCGGTGGGGTAGTGCGGACGCATATGCACGCGTTAACAGGCACGTTTCTGCAAGGCCAATGGGGGTCAACTGCCTTAGAAAGAAAGTCAGTTGAACGATCCAATGGTGAGACGTGACGTGTCGGCAGGGATGGGCCTGCCAAGTGCCCGATGTTTCGAAGAGGTCTCAACTCACCTGCACGGGTGATGCGCGCCAGGGCGTGAGCCACCGGCGCGTAGATATATGTAGGGCGCGCCCCCGATAAATGCGCCTTCGTGTGGTGATGCCCGTGATGCCTGTGGGGCGGATGAGGTTCGCGGTCTCGGTTCCTCGCCCACCGGCTGGTGCGCCGCTCCGGCTCAGCGCGCGCTCTTCCGCTGTACGCGGCGGGGCCCAATCCTCATAAGGTGAGCAGTATTGGATGCCGGCGGCGCGGACGGTCCGCCGGTGGTCGCGAGGAGGACTGCGGTGAGCGAGACGAGCCCCAAGCTGCGCGCCGAGCTGGAGGGTATCCCCACCTACAAGCCGGGCAAGCCGGCGGCGGCCGACGGACCGGTCGCGTACAAGCTCTCCTCCAACGAGAACCCCTATCCCCCGCTCCCCGGCGTGATGGAGTCGGTCACCGCGGCCGCCTCCTCCTTCAACCGCTACCCGGACATGGCGTGCACGGCGCTGATGAACGAGCTCTCGGACCGCTTCGGCGTCCCGCTCACCCACCTCGCCACCGGCACCGGCTCGGTCGGTGTCGCCCAGCAGCTGGTCCAGGCCACCAGCGGCCCCGGCGACGAGGTGATGTACGCCTGGCGGTCCTTCGAGGCGTACCCGATCATCACGCAGATCAGCGGTGCCCGGTCGGTCCAGGTGCCGCTCACGCCCGGTGATGTGCACGACCTGGACGCGATGGCGGACGCCGTCACCGACCGCACCCGCCTGATCTTCGTCTGCAACCCCAACAACCCGACCGGTACGGTCGTGAAGCGGGCCGAGCTGGAGCGGTTCCTGGACCGGGTGCCGAGGGACGTGCTGGTGGTGCTCGACGAGGCCTACCGGGAGTTCATCCGCGACCCCGAAGTGCCTGACGGCGTCGAGATCTACCGCGAGCGGCCGAACGTCTGTGTGCTGCGGACCTTCTCCAAGGCCTACGGCCTCGCCGGACTGCGCGTCGGCTTCGCGATCGCTCATGAACCGGTGGCGGCCGCGCTGCGCAAGACGGCGGTCCCCTTCGGTGTGAGCCAGCTCGCCCAGGAGGCGGCGATCGCCTCGCTGCGGGCCGAGGACGAGCTGCTCGGCCGGGTCGGCTCGCTGGTGTGCGAGCGGCAGCGCGTGGTCGCAGGGCTGCGCGGCCAGGACTGGACGGTGCCCGAGACCCAGGCCAACTTCGTGTGGCTGCGGCTGGGGGAGCGCACGACCGCCTTCGCGCAGCTCTGCGAGGAGCACGGCGTGGTCGTCCGGCCGTTCCCGGGTGAGGGTGTGCGGGTGACGGTCGGCGAGACCGAGGCGAACGACATCTTCCTGAAGGTGGCTGAGGCCTTCCGCAAGGAGCTGTAGCGCCGGCGGGGCGAGTGGGGTCTTCCCGCCGTCCCCGGGATTCACGCGCGTACGGGGTCGCACGGCCGAGATGAGGGCCGGGCGGCCCCGTACGCGCGTCCAGAAGGTGCCGAACGGCCCAAGTGCGACCCCCCTTCGAGCTTCGACAATCAGTGCGTCATAATGGTTTGTGAATGTGAATGCATTCACAAGCGTGTCCCATTAGTCCCGTGATGCACGCGACAAAAGGGGCAGAGTGCCGCTGTATCACGGCGACGTAAGGAGACTGACGACGTGTACCTGGCTCTGGCGCCGGAGACACTGGCGCGCTGGCAGTTCGGCATCACCACCGTCTACCACTTCCTGTTCGTCCCCCTGACGATCTCGCTGGCCGCCCTCACGGCCGGCCTGCAGACCGCCTGGGTGCGCACGGAGAAGGAGAAGTACCTCAGGGCGACCAAGTTCTGGGGCAAGCTCTTCCTGATCAACATCGCGATGGGTGTGGTCACCGGCATCGTGCAGGAGTTCCAGTTCGGCATGAACTGGTCCGACTACTCGCGCTTCGTCGGTGACATCTTCGGTGCCCCGCTCGCCTTCGAGGCCCTGATCGCCTTCTTCTTCGAGTCCACCTTCATCGGGCTGTGGATCTTCGGCTGGGACAAGCTGCCCAAGAAGATCCACCTGGCCTGCATATGGATGGTCTCCATCGGCACGATCCTGTCCGCGTACTTCATCCTCGCGGCCAACTCGTGGATGCAGCACCCCGTCGGCTACAAGATCGACAAGGCGAAGGGGCGTGCCGAACTCACCGACTTCCTGGCCGTCCTCACCCAGAACACCACGGTGGCCCAGGTCTTCCACACGCTGTCCGCGTCCTTCCTGACCGGCGGCGCGTTCATGATCGGTATCGCCGCCTTCCACCTGTTCCGCAAGAAGCACATCAGTGTGATGAAGACCTCGCTGCGGCTCGGTCTGGTCACCGTCGTCATCGCCGGCCTGCTCACCGCGATCAGCGGTGACACCCTCGGCAAGGTCATGTTCAAGCAGCAGCCGATGAAGATGGCCGCCGCCGAGGCCCTGTGGGACGGCCAGGACTCGGCGCCCTTCTCGATCTTCGCCTACGGCGACGTCAGCAAGGGCCACAACACCGTCGAACTCTCGGTCCCCGGCCTGCTGTCGTTCCTGGCCGATGGCAACTTCAACTCGCACGTCCCCGGTATCAACGACACCAACAAGGCCGAGCAGCAGAAGTACGGCACCGGCGACTACCGGCCCATCATCCCCGTCACCTTCTGGGCCTTCCGCTGGATGATCGGCTTCGGCATGGCGTCCTTCGCCATCGGCCTCGCCGGGCTCTGGCTGACCCGCAAGAAGTTCATGCTGCCGCAGCACCTGAGGGTCGGTGAGGACGAGGTGCCGAACCTGGTCCTCTTCAAGAACAAGGCGCTCAGCCCCAAGCTCGGCAGGCTGTACTGGCTGGCGGCGATCTGGACGCTCGGCTTCCCGCTGATCGCCAACTCCTGGGGCTGGATCTTCACCGAGATGGGCCGTCAGCCCTGGGCCGTCTACGGCGTCCTGACGACCAGCGCCGCGGTCTCCCCCGGGGTCTCCCAGACGGAGATCCTCATATCGATGATCACCTTCACCGCGCTGTACGCCGTCCTCGCCGTCGTCGAGGTCAAGCTGCTCGTGAAGTACGTGAAGGCCGGCCCGCCGGAGCTCACCGACGACGATCTCAACCCGCCCACGAAGATCGGCGGCGAGACCCGTGACGCCGACAAGCCGATGGCCTTCTCGTACTAGGCCGAGGGAGACGCAGTCATGGAACTTCACGACGTCTGGTTCGTCCTGATCGCCGTCCTGTGGATCGGCTACTTCTTCCTGGAGGGCTTCGACTTCGGGGTCGGCATCCTCACCAAGCTGCTAGCCCGGGACCGCCTGGAGAAGCGGGTGCTGATCAACACGATCGGCCCGGTCTGGGACGGCAACGAGGTGTGGCTGCTCACCGCGGGTGGCGCGACCTTCGCCGCCTTTCCCGAGTGGTACGCCACGCTCTTCTCCGGCTTCTACCTGCCGCTGCTGGTCATCCTGGTCTGCCTGATCGTCCGGGGCGTCGCCTTCGAGTACCGGGCGAAGCGGCCCGAGGAGAACTGGCAGCGCAACTGGGAGACCGCGATCTTCTGGACCTCGCTGGTCCCGGCGTTCCTGTGGGGAGTGGCCTTCGGGAACATCGTGCACGGTGTGAAGATCGACCGGAACTTCGAGTACGTCGGCACCTTCTGGAACCTGCTCAACCCGTACGCCCTGCTCGGCGGACTGGTGACGCTGACCTTGTTCACCTTCCACGGCGCGGTGTTCACCGCGCTCAAGACGGTCGGCGACATCCGGGTACGGGCGCGGAAGCTGGCGACCAAGGTCGGTGTCCTCACCGCCGCGCTGGCACTGGTCTTCCTGCTGTGGACCCAGATCGACAGCGGTGACGGCAAGAGCCTGGTGGCGCTGGTGGTGGCGGTCGTCGCACTGCTGGCCGCCCTCGGGGCCAACCTGCGGGGTCGCGAGGGATGGGCGTTCGCCCTGTCCGGCGTGACCATCGTGGCCGCCGTGGCGATGCTCTTCCTGTCGCTCTTCCCGAATGTCATGCCGTCGTCGCTCAACGGCGACTGGAGCCTCACGGTCACCAACGCCTCGTCGAGTCCCTACACCCTGAAGATCATGACGTGGCTGGCCGCGATCGCCACGCCGCTCGTCCTGCTCTACCAGGGATGGACCTACTGGGTGTTCCGCAAGCGGATCGGCACGCAGCACATAGCGGCCGAAGCCGCCCACTGAGTCCGAGGGGAGGGTGTCTCATGGTGCTGATCGCGTTGGTTCGTGATGTTTCACGTGAAACACCCTCTCCGGGCCGAAGGGCATGTTTCACGTGAAACCAATCGATCCCCGGCTGCTGCGCTACGCCCGTGCCACCCGCCTCTTTCTGGTGGCCGTCGTCGGCCTCGGTGCCGTCGGCGCCGGGCTGGTCATCGCTCAGGCCATGCTCATCGCCGAGGTAGTGGTCGGTGCCTTCCAGCACGGTCATTCGGTCTCCGAACTGCGCACGCCCCTGCTGCTGTTGGCGGCCGTGGCGGTCGGCCGCGCGCTGGTCTCCTGGCTCACCGAGCTGGCCGCGCACCGGGCGAGCGCGGCGGTCAAGTCCGAGCTGCGGGGGCGTCTTCTCGACCGGGCGGTGGCGCTCGGTCCCGGCTGGCTGAGCGGCCAGCGGACCGGGTCACTGGTCACCCTCGCCACGCGCGGTGTCGACGCCCTCGACGACTACTTCTCGCGCTACCTGCCGCAGTTGGGGTTGGCGGTGGTCGTGCCGGTCGCGGTGCTGGCGCGGATCGTCACCGAGGACTGGGTGTCCGCGGCGATCATCGTCGGAACCCTCCCGCTGATCCCGCTCTTCATGGTGTTGATCGGCTGGGCCACCCAGTCCCGGATGGACCGTCAGTGGCAGCTGCTGTCCCGGCTCTCCGGCCACTTCCTCGACGTGGTCGCCGGGCTGCCCACGCTGAAGGTGTTCGGCCGGGCCAAGGCGCAGGCCGAGTCCATCCGCCGGATCACCGGCGAGTACCGGCAGGCGACCATGCGGACCCTGCGGATCGCCTTCCTCTCCTCCTTCGCTCTGGAACTGCTCGCCACGCTGTCGGTGGCGCTGGTCGCCGTGACCATCGGCATGCGGCTCGTGCACGGCGACATGGACCTGTACATCGGGCTGGTCATCCTGGTGCTGGCGCCCGAGGCGTATCTGCCGTTGCGGCAGGTGGGCGCCCAGTTTCACGCGGCGGCGGAGGGGCTGGCGGCGGCGGAGGAGATCTTCGCTGTGCTGGAGACACCGCTGCCGGCGTCCGGGGCGGGTGCGGTGCCTTCCGTCGCTTCCCTGGCCTTCGAGGGAGTGACGGTCCGCTACCCGGGACGGTCGGCGGACGCGGTCACCGACGTCTCGTTCACCGTCGAACCAGGGGAGACGGTCGCGCTGGTCGGCCCGAGCGGCGTGGGCAAGTCGACGCTGCTGAGCGTGCTGCTGGGGTTCGTACGGCCGGCGCAGGGGCGGGTGCGGGTCGGGGGAGCCGACCTCGCCGGCCTCGACCTGGAGGAGTGGCGGTCGCGGATCGCGTGGGTGCCGCAGCGGCCCCATCTCTACGCCGGGACGATTGCCGAGAACGTACGGCTGGCGCGTCCCGACGCGGACGACGACGCCGTCCGGGGGGCGTTGCGGGACGCGGGGGCGCTGGAGTTCGTGGATGCGCTGCCGGAGGGAGCGGAGACGGTTCTCGGGGAGGACGGGGCCGGGCTCTCCGCCGGGCAGCGGCAGCGACTGGCGTTGGCGCGGGCGTTTCTGGCCGACCGGCCTGTGCTGCTGCTGGATGAGCCGACGGCCGCGCTGGACGGGGCGACCGAGGCGGAGGTGGTGGCGGCGGTACGGCGGCTCTCCGTGGGACGGACCGTGTTGCTGGTGGTGCACCGGCCGGCGCTGCTCTCGGCGGCGTCCCGGGTGGTGCGCCTCTCCGGCAGCGAGATCCCCAGTGGGCTTCGCCCCACGGATCCCCAGAATCTTTGCCCATCCACCACCGGACTCGATCAGTTCGAAGGCGAGGCCGCGGAGCGGCTCGGTCGTGCGGAGAGCGGGACGACAGACCGACCAGATCAGCTGGAGGGTGAGGCCGCGCAGGGGCTCGGGCTGCCTGTGGGTGGTCCCGTGGAGGCGGTGGCCGAGGGCGGGCGGAGTGTTCTTGGGCGGGTGCGTGCCGCTTCCGGGGCCCGGCGGGGACGGTTGCTGCTCGCGCTGCTGCTCGGAGCTCTCGCGCTCGGCAGCGCTGTCGGGCTGATGGCGACCTCCGGGTGGTTGATCTCGCGGGCCTCGCAGGAGCCGCCGGTGCTGTATCTGATGGTTGCCGTGACGGCCACGCGGGCCTTCGGGATCGGGCGGGCCGTGTTCCGGTACGGCGAGCGGCTGGTGTCGCACGACGCCGTGCTGCGGATGCTGGCCGAGACGCGGGTCGCCGTGTACCGGCGGCTGGAGCGGCTCGCGCCCGCCGGGCTGCGGACGACCAGGCGGGGTGACCTGCTCACACGGCTGGTCGCCGATGTGGACGCGCTACAGGACTACTGGCTGCGGTGGCTGCTGCCTGCCGGGGTCGCGCTGGCCGTCTCCGCGGGGTCCGTGGCGTTCACGGCCTGGTTGCTGCCCGAGGCCGGTGCCGCGCTCGCGGTGGGGCTGCTGGCGGCCGGTGTCGGTGTTCCGCTGGTGACCTCCGCGGTGGCCCGGCGGGCCGAGCACCGGCTGGCGCCCGCTCGTGGACTGCTCGCGACGCGGGTGACCGACCTGCTCACCGGCACCGCCGAGCTGACGGTCGCCGGCGCGCTGCCCGCCCGTACCGACGAGGCCCGGCGGGCCGACGGCACGCTCACCCGGATCGCCTCGCGGGGAGCCACGGCCACCGCGCTCGGTGACGGGCTGACCGCACTGCTGACCGGCCTGACCGTCGTGGCCACCGCGCTGCTGGGCGCCCAGGCGGTCGCCGACGGCTGGCTGAGCGGGGTGACGATGGCGGTCGTCGTCCTCACTCCGCTGGCCGCCTTCGAGGCCGTACTGGGGCTGCCGTTGGCCGCGCGGCACCGGCAGCGGGTGCGCAGGAGCGCCGAGCGGGTCTACGAGGTGCTGGACGCGCCCGAGCCGGTACGCGAGCCGGAGCGGCCGCGGCAGGCGCCCGCCGCGCCCTTCCCCGTCGTGCTGAAGGGCCTGACGGCTCGGTACCCGGGGCAGTCGAGGGATGCGCTCGACGACGTGGACCTCGCCCTGCACGAGGGGCGCAGGGTCGCCGTGGTGGGTGCGTCCGGCGCCGGCAAGTCGACGCTCGCGCAGGTCCTGCTGAGGTTCCTCGACCCGGCCGCGGGCTCCTACACGCTCGCCGGCGTGGACGCGTACGGCATGGACAGCGATGACGTGCGGCGGCTGGTCGGGCTGTGCGCCCAGGACGCGCACCTCTTCGACAGTTCCGTACGCGAGAACCTCCTGCTCGCCCGGAAGGACGCCACCGAGGAGGACCTGCGCGACGTGCTGGGCCGGGCCCGGCTGCTCGACTGGGTGGACGGGCTGCCCGACGGGCTCGACACCCTGGTCGGCGAGCACGGGGCGCGGCTCTCCGGCGGGCAGCGGCAGCGGCTGGCGCTCGCCCGGGCACTGCTCGCCGACTTCCCGGTGCTCGTGCTGGACGAGCCCGCCGAGCATCTCGACCTGCCCACGGCCGACGCGCTCACCGCGGATCTGCTGGCCGCCACCGAGGGCCGTACGACGCTGCTCATCACGCACCGGCTGGCGGGCCTGGAGGCCGTGGACGAGGTGATCGTCCTCGACGCCGGCCGGGTGGTGCAGCGCGGGACCTACCTGGAACTCGCCGCCGGAGCCGGACCGCTGCGTGACCTGGCGGAGCGGGAGGCGGCGGCGCAGTCGTCGGCGGGAGCGCGGTAGTCCGGCCGCGGCGGCCGGTCTCAGGCGCGGGCGGCCAGCATCTCCTCGATCACGACGGCCACTCCGTCCTCGTTGTTGGCGACCGTACGGCCGGAGGCGGCGGCGACGGCGGCGGGGTGGGCGTTGCCCATGGCGTAGGACTGGCCGGCCCAGGTCAGCATCTCGACGTCGTTGGGCATGTCGCCGAAGGCCACGACCTCCTCGTGCGAGATGCCGCGCTCGGCGCACTCCAGGGCGAGCGTGCTGGCCTTGGAGACGCCCGGGCCGCTGATCTCCAGCAGGGCGCTGGGGCTGGACCGGGTGACGGTGGCGAGGTCGCCGACGGCCAGGCGGGCGAGGCTGAGGAAGGCGTCCGGGTCGAGGGCGGGGTGGTAGGCGAGGACCTTGAGCACGGGCTCGCCGGCGCTCGGACCGTCGGTCGCCAGGATCTCCTCGGCCGGCAGCAGATGGTCCGGTATCTCCAGGTGCAGCTTGGGATAGGCCGGCTCCTGGTGGAAGCCGTACGTCTGCTCGATCGCGTACACCGTGCCGGGCGCGGCGTCGCGCAGCAGGCGTACGGCGTCCAGCGCGTTCCCCCTCGCCAGGTCGCGCACCTTCACGAAGCGGTGGGCGCCGGGGCCGCCGTGCAGGTCGACCACGGCCGCGCCGTTGCCGCAGATCGCCAGGCCGTGGCCGTGGACGTGGTCGCTGACGACATCCATCCAGCGGGCCGGGCGGCCGGTGACGAAGAAGACCTGGACACCCGCCTCCTCGGCGGCGGCCAGCGCGGCGACCGTCCTCGGGGAGACCGACTTGTCGTCGCGCAGCAGGGTGCCGTCGAGATCGGTGGCGATCAGCCGGGGCGGGGTCGCGAAGGCAGGGGTCTCGGGCTGTCGGGTCGCTGAGGTCACCGGCCCATTCTCGCGCATATGCCCGCACGGCCGGGCAGGCGTGCGCACAGATGAGACACAGACGACTCCACGACGCCGCCACCGCCGCCCTGTTCAGCTGTGCTGCCCAGCCGGGCAGCACGTGCACGATGTTCAGCCCAGCTGGCCCAGGGCCTCCATGGCGATCAGCTCGAAGACCTTCTCCTCGGCCGCGAACATCGAGTCCGGGACGGGCCAGTGGATCACCAGCTCGGTGAAGCCCAGCTCCTGGTAACGGCCCGCGAAGTCCACGAAGGCGTCCAGGGATTCCAGTGGACGGCCGCGGTCGGGGGTGAACCCGGTCAGCAGGACCTTGTCCAGCTCCGCGGCGTCCCGGCCGGTCGCCGCGCAGGTCTCGACGAGCTTGCCCAGCTGTCCGCGCAGTGCCTCGAACGACTGCTCGGGCGTGCCCGTCTCGTACAGCTTCGGGTCACCGGTGGTCACCCACGCCTGGCCGTACCGCGCGGCCAGCCTCAGCCCGCGCGGGCCGGTGGCGGCCACCGCGAAGGGCAGCCGGGGCCGCTGCACGCAGCCCGGGATGTTGCGTGCCTCGGTGGCTGAGTAGAACCCGCCCTGGTAGGTCACGGCATCCTCGGTGAGCAGTTGGTCGAGCAGTGCCACGAACTCCGCGAACCGGTCGGCCCGTTCCCGCGGGGTCCACGGCTCCTGGCCCAGGGCGGTGGCGTCGAAGCCGGTGCCGCCGGCGCCGATGCCGAGCGTCACCCGGCCGTCGGAGACGTCGTCGAGGGAGATCAACTCCTTGGCGAGCGTCACCGGATGCCGGAAGTTCGGCGAGGTGACCAGTGTGCCCAGCCGCATCCGGTCGGTGACGGAGGCGGCGGCGGTCAGCGTCGGTATCGCACCGAACCACGGCCCGTCGCGGAAGCTGCGCCAGGACAGGTGGTCGTACGTGTACGCGGTGTGGAAGCCCAGCTCCTCCGCGCGCGTCCAGGCGGAACGGCCGCCCTCGCTCCAGCGGCGGTACGGGAGGATCACGGTGCTCAGACGCAGACTCATGGGTCCGAGACTAAGGGGACCCGCTGTCAGCGGACGAAACGGTCACCGACCGGGGGAGAAACGGTCACCGTGGGCGGCTGCTCAGCCACGGCGTGAGCAGGTGGGCGGCGAGGTACTCCTCGTGCGTGCGGTTCCCGGGCAGCGGCACGACCAGCGAGGCCGCGGGCGGGAAGCGGCGGGCCCGGGCCCGGAGTGGTCCACACCACTCATGACGCAGGGGTCAGTGCGGATCGGGGAAACGCAGATAGCGTGGCGGTACGGCCTGTGTCAGCCACACCCCGTTCGCGCTGACGTGGAAGACGTACCCGTCCCGGTGCATCGCGCCCGCGTCGACCGACAGCACGATCGGGCGCCCGCGCCGGGCACCGACCCGCGTCGCGGTCTCCCAGTCCGCCGACAGATGCACGTCGTGCCTGTTCATCGGGCTGAGGCCCGCGCTCCGGATCGCGTCCAGGTTCCGCGCGACGGTGCCGTGGTAGAGGTACGGCGGCGGGGTCGCCGGGGGCAGTCCGAGGTCGACGTCGATGCTGTGGCCCTGGCTGGCGCGGATCCGGGTGCCTTCGATCGCGAACCGCTGCTTGTCGTTGGCGGCGACGACGTGGTCCAGTTCCTCGCGGGTGACCGGGAAGCCGTGTGCGGCTGCCGCCGCGAGCAGCGTGTCGATCTCCACCCAGCCCGCTTCGTCCACGCGGAGCCCGATGCGTTCGGGCTGGTGGCGCAGGTGTTTCGAGAGGTACTTCGACACCTTCACGGTGCGCCGCTCGTCCTGTGCTCCTTCGTTGTGTCTCGCGTTCATGCCACCAGCGTGCCGGGCGAGACGCGGATCACGCAGATATTTTTCTCCGCAGGTTTGATCCACAACCAAGTGCGGTTATCCACAAGGAAATTGGCCGGGCTGTGGACAAGTGCTGGGCGATTCACGGTGGTTCGTCAAGATCGTTAACAGGGCGGTGATCTGCGGCGAAGGCGTCCAAGTGCCCTGCCCTCAGCTCCCGTTCGGCGGCGACGGCGACGGACTCCGCGACACGGTCCGGGCCAACGGGGCGTCGTACGGCCTGAATCGTTTCGGCGCGCAGAGGCACCGAACGCGTCGCGTCCGGGGTTTTCGGCGGCTCCCCCGCGCCGAGGCGTCGGCGCACCTCGCGGGTCGCGAACAGGCGCATGGCACGGGCCAGTTCGGCGTCCACCGTCTGCTGGGCCAGGGGACGAAGGCGGCGTACGAGCGAGGCCGCTTCGGCCGCGCCGACGTCGGTGCGGTGTCCGGGGCGTCGAGGTAGCGGGCGAAGACGTGCTCGGTGGTGAACTCCACGCAACGCAGGGCGATGTGCTCGACCTGAACCCTCAACTCCCGTAGCTCCTCGGCGATCGCGGAGAGGGGGATGCCGGCCGTGTCCAACTCCGCGGCCAGCGGCACGATTACCCGCAGCCATGTAGCCGCGACGACCGGTGGAGCGCCCCGTAGGGGCGTGGAGAACTGTGCGACCAGCCGTCGTCGGCCCGCAGTTGGCCCGCAGTTGGGCCACGACGCGCTACAACTTCGGCTCCACCCTTGCGATTCGCCGCAAAACCCCCGGCGCCAGCCGCGACAGCACTCGCATCCCCCGTGCCTCCGGAGTCACCGGTACCACCGCGCGGTTGTGCGCCACCGCCTCCAGGATCGCCGAAGCCACCTTCTCCGGAGGGTAGTTGCGCATGCCGTACAGCCGGGCGGAGCGCTTCTGCAGGCGTCGTTGTTCTTCCTCGTCGACCCCGGTGAAGCGGGCCGTCGACGTGATGTCGGTGTTGATGAAGCCGGGGCAGATCGCCGTCACCCCGATGCGCCGGGAGGCGAGTTCGGCGCGCAGGCACTCGGACAGCATCAGGACCGCCGCCTTGGAGGTGCTGTAGGCGGGCAGGGCGCGGGAGGGCTGGTACGCGGCGGCCGAGGCGACGTTCACGATGTGGCCGCCCTGGGCGCGTTCTGCCATCCGGGCGCCGAAGAGGCGGCAACCGTGGATGACACCCCAGAGGTTGACGTCCAGGACCTGGCGCCAGTCCTCCGTCGTCGTCGTGAAGAAGGATCCCGACAGGCCGATGCCCGCGTTGTTGACCAGCACGTCCAGGACGCCGTACTCGCGGTGGACCTTCTCCGCGAGTTTCTCCATGGCCTGTTCGTCGGAGACGTCGGCGGTCTCGGCCCACGCGTCCGCCGCGCCGGCTTGCCGGGACAGCTCGGCGGTACGGGCGGCCGCCTCCGCGTCCCGGTCCACCGCCACCACCCGCGCGCCCGCCTCCGCGAACGCGCACGCCGTCGCCCGCCCGATACCGCTGCCCGCGCCGGTGACCAGGACCAACTGGCCCCCGAACCGCTGGGCATGGCGGTCGGCGGGCTTCGGCTCCGCCTCCCGGCCGCCCTCCACCGACATCACGAACTCCTCGATCCAGGACGCCACCTGGTCCGGCCGGGTGCGTGGGATCCAGTGCTTGTCGGGCAGGGTGCGGCGGGTGAGCCGGGGCACCCAGCGCTCCAGATCGTCGTAGAGCCGCTCGGAGAGGAACGCGTCGCCGAGGGGCGTGATGAGCTGCACGGGCGCGTGCGCGTACGCGTCCTCGCGCGGGCGGCGCAGCCGGGCCCGAACGTTGTCGCGGTACAGCCAGGCGCCGTGTGCCGCGTCGGAGGGCAGGGAGGCCGTCGGGTAGTTCCCTGCGGGCAGCCTCTCGGACCGTCGCAGGATCCTCGGCCAGGCCTTGCCGAGGGGGCCGCGCCAGGCCAGTTCGGGCAGGGCGGGGGTGTGCAGCAGGTACACGTACCAGGACCTGGCGCCCTGGCCGAGGAGCTGGCCCACCCGCCGGGGCGTGGGGCGTTGCACGCGCGCGTTGATCCAGTGCCCGAAGTGGTCCAGGGACGGCCCGGACATCGACGTGAAAGAGGCGATACGGCCCTGAGTACGCCCCACCGTGACGAACTCCCAGGACTGCACCGAGCCCCAGTCGTGGCCGACGAGGTGCACCGGGCGGTCCGGGCTGACCTCGTCGATCACCGCCAGGAAGTCGTCCGTGAGCTTGGCGAGGGTGAAGCCGCCGCGCAGGGGCTTCGGGGCGGTGGAACGGCCGTGGCCGCGGACGTCGTACAGGACGACGTGGAAGCGGGCGGCGAGCCGGGGCGCGACCTGGGACCACACTTCCTTGCTGTCCGGGTAGCCGTGGACGAGGACGACCGTCGGGGCCGCCGGGTCGCCCAGCTCCGCCACGCACAGGTCGACGCCGCCCGTACGCACCCGTCGCTCGCGCGCGCCTTCGATGTCCGTCACCCGTCCTCCGTCCAGCGCCGCGTGTGCGGCAGATCGTCGTCCAGCCAGAAGGCACTCTGCTCGGGGGCCCGGGAGTCGGTGACCACGAGGTCTCGTCGAACTCGGCGCCCGTGCCCCTGAAGCCGGTCCGGCGCCGCCGGCCACCGCGCCTCGCCCATCCCTCGCCCCGTCGACTGCGGTACGTGCCCGTAACGTGACACTGGCGAATGTGACAGTTGTTAGAGATGACGTCAATGGGCGCGATGCGGCCTGTGGATAACTCTGCGTAGCTCTCAAGGAGGGGATTCCCCTAGGGCCCCGTAATACTGGAGTCTGACGAGAAGACTGCTCCGAGGTCTGACGACCGCAGTGGCCCGGGTCACTACCGTCTAGGGCGTGACTGTGATCGCGACCGAAAGCCTGAGCAAGCGGTTCCCCCGGGTGACCGCGCTCGACCGGCTGTCCGTGGACATCGGAGCCGGTGTGACCGGACTCGTCGGAGCCAACGGCGCCGGCAAATCCACCCTGATCAAGATCCTGCTGGGTCTGTCCCCCGCGACCGAGGGCCGCGCCGAAGTGCTCGGCCTCGACGTAGCGACCAAGGGCGCCGCCATCCGCGAGCGCGTGGGCTACATGCCGGAGCACGACTGCCTGCCGCCCGACGTCTCGGCCACCGAGTTCGTCGTGCACATGGCCCGCATGTCCGGCCTGCCGCCCACCGCCGCCCGCGAGCGCACCGCCGACACCCTGCGCCACGTCGGCCTCTACGAGGAGCGGTACCGCCCCATCGGCGGCTACTCGACCGGCATGAAGCAGCGCGTGAAGCTCGCCCAGGCCCTGGTCCACGACCCGCAGCTGGTCTTCCTCGACGAGCCGACCAACGGCCTCGACCCGGTCGGCCGCGACGAGATGCTCGGCCTGATCCGCCGCATCCACACCGACTTCGGCATCTCGGTCCTGGTCACCTCGCACCTGCTCGGGGAACTGGAACGCACCTGCGACCACGTGGTCGTCGTCGACGGCGGCAAGCTGCTGCGCTCCAGCTCCACCACCGACTTCACCCAGTCCACGACCACCCTCGCCATCGAGGTCACCGACAGCGACGAACACCCGGACGGCAACCGCGCGGTGCGCGACGCGCTCCAGGCACGCGGGGTGGACACGGACAACGAGGGCGGCGGCCTCCCCGGCGCCGGCCGCATCCTGCTGCTCACCGCGCAGGGCGAGGAGACGTACGACCTCGTCCGTGACGTCGTCGCCGACCTCGGCCTCGGCCTGGTGCGCATGGAGCAGCGCCGGCACCACATCTCCGAGGTCTTCACCAGCAACGACGAGCAGCGGAAGGAGGCGACCGTCCATGGCGGTTGAGCATCCCCTGGCCACCCCCGCGGGTGACCAGTCCCGAATCCACGACATCGGCTACCGCGGCTACGACGGCCCGCGCCTCGGCCGCGCGTACGCCCGCCGGTCCCTCTACTCGCAGACCCTGCGCGGCTCCTACGGCCTCGGCCGCTCGGTGAAGTCCAAGGCGCTGCCGATGCTGCTCTTCGCGGTGATGTGCGTGCCGGCGGCCATCATGGTCGCCGTCGCCGTCGCCACCAAGGCGCACGACCTGCCGGTGTCCTACACGCGATACGCGATCATCATGCAGGCCGTCATCAGCCTGTACGTCGCCTCCCAGGCGCCCCAGGCCGTCTCCCGCGACCTGCGCTTCAAGACCATCCCGCTGTACTTCTCGCGGCCCATCGAGACCGCCGACTACGTCCAGGCCAAGTTCGCGGCCCTGGCCTCCGCGATGTTCATCCTCACCGGCGCCCCGCTGGTCGTGCTGTACGTGGGAGCCCTGCTCTCCAAGATGAACTTCGCCCACCAGACCAAGGGGTTCGGCCAGGGACTGCTCTCGGTGGCCCTGCTGTCCCTCCTCTTCGCCGGCATCGGCCTGGTCATCGCGGCGGTCACCCCGCGCCGCGGCTTCGGCATCGCCGCCGTGATCGCCGTCCTGACCATCTCCTACGGCGCGGTCTCCACCCTCCAGGCCATCGCCGACTCCCAGGGCAGCACCAGTGCCATCCCGTGGATCGGCCTGTTCTCGCCGGTCACCCTGATCGGCGGCGTGAGCACCGCCCTCCTCGGCGGCACCAACACCTTCCCGGGCGGCGACGGGCCCTCCCACGCCCAGGGCGCGGTGTACCTGCTCGTCATCGTCGGCCTCATCGCCGCCTGCTACGGCCTTCTGCTGCGCCGCTACAAGAAGGTGGGACTGTGACCACGCTCTCCATCGACCACGTCTCCCGCTGGTTCGGCAACGTGGTCGCCGTCAACGACATCACCATGACCATCGGCCCCGGCGTCACCGGCCTGCTCGGCCCCAACGGCGCCGGCAAGTCCACCCTCATCAACATGATGGGCGGCTTCCTGGCCCCCTCCACCGGCACGGTCACCCTCGACGGGCAGCCGACCTGGCGCAACGAGGCCATCTACAAGCACATCGGCATCGTCCCCGAGCGCGAGGCGATGTACGACTTCCTCACCGGCCGCGAATTCGTCGTCGCCAACGCCGAGTTGCACGGTCTCGGCGCCAAGGCCGCCCAGAAGGCCCTCGCCACGGTCGAGATGGAGTACGCGCAGGACCGCAAGATCTCGACGTACTCCAAGGGCATGCGCCAGCGCGTGAAGATGGCGTCCGCCCTCGTCCACGAGCCGTCCCTGCTCCTCCTCGACGAGCCCTTCAACGGGATGGACCCGCGCCAGCGCATGCAGCTCATGGAACTGCTGCGGCGCATGGGCGACGAGGGCCGCACGGTCCTGTTCTCCTCCCACATCCTCGAAGAGGTCGAGCAACTCGCCTGGCACATCGAGGTGGTGGTCGCCGGACGGCACGCGGCCAGCGGTGACTTCCGCAAGATCCGCCGCCTGATGACCGACCGCCCGCACCGCTACCTGGTCCGCTCCAGCGACGACCGCGCCCTCGCGGCCGCCCTCATCGCCGACCCGTCCACCTCGGGCATCGAAGTGGACCTCGCCGAGGGCGCGTTGCGCATCCAGGCCGTCGACTTCGGCCGCTTCACCACGCTGCTGCCCAAGGTCGCCCGCGACCAGGGCATCCGGCTGCTCACGGTCTCGCCGTCCGACGAGTCCCTCGAATCCGTGTTCTCGTATCTGGTCGCGGCGTAGGAGGCCGAAGATGTACGACCCCACAGTCGCCCGACTCACCTACCGGGCCCTGCTCGGCCGGCGCCGGGCCCTCATCCTGGGCGCGCTGCCCATGCTGCTGATCGCGATCTCCGTCGTCGTCCGAGGCCTGGCCGGAGCAGACGACCAGACGGCCGCCGACCTGCTCGGCGGCCTCGCCCTCGCGACCATGGTGCCGATCATCGGCGTCATCGCCGGCACGGGTGCGATCGGCCCGGAGATCGACGACGGCTCGGTGGTGTACCTGCTGTCCAAGCCGGTCAAACGGCCGACGATCATCCTCACCAAGCTGATCGTGGCGATCGCCGTGACGATGGTCTTCTCGGCCCTGCCGACCCTGGTCGCGGGCTTCATCCTGAACGGCAACGGCCAGCAGATCGCCGTCGCCTACACGGTCGCCGCGCTGGTCGCCTCCATCGCCTACGCCGCGCTCTTCCTGCTCCTCGGGACGGTGTCCCGGCACGCCGTGGTCTTCGGACTCGTCTACGCCCTGGTCTGGGAGGCCCTGTTCGGCTCCCTGGTCCCGGGGGCGCGGACGCTGAGCGTCCAGCAGTGGTCCCTGGCGGTCGCCCACAAGGTGACCGGCGGCGAGCTGGTCACGTCCGACGTGTCTTTGACGACGGGCACGGTGCTGCTGGTCGTGGTGACCGTCCTGGCCACCTGGTACGCCGGCCAGAAGCTGCGCTCGCTGACGCTGGCGGGCGAGGAGTAGACGCCCGCCTTATTGACAGGGGCTTCATCCGGGCCCGGGCACACTGGGCAAAGGGGATGTTCTGCGGAGAGGAACGGGGATGGCTGAGGGCTTCCGGGACGCCGACGCCGACGCGGACTGGGACGGCGTGGTGCTGGACGAGGAGTTCATACGGTCCGCGGGGGCGGCGGAGCCGTCCGCGCGGACTCGGATGCTGGCCGCGAAGTGGCGGGCCGAGGCGCCGGAACCTCAGCCGTGGCGATCGGATGAGCCGCCGGCGGGGTGGTTCTTCAGCAGGGGCCGGCGCAAGTGGTGGCGCCGGTAGGCGGTTCTTCGGTCACACACAGCCCCGCGCCCCTTGGGGGGCGCTCCGGTTCCCTACGTGGCGCTCCGGTTGACGCCGGTTAATTCGATGGCGCCCAACTCGATGCCAGGACACACTCGTTGCATCGCCACAAACCGGGAGAGGAGCCGGACGATGTCCATGCACGACAGTACGTCCCGCTCCCGTCAGGGCAGCCAGAGGCGGATCGCCGTGTAGCTGCCCGGGGCGGCCGCTTCGAGCACGCGATGGTCGCTCTCGCGTGGGCCGCCCACCCGGAGGATTGGCCGAGTGGTAAGGCACTGGCTTGCTAAGCCATGGTCGGGCCTGGAAAGCCCGCGCACGTTCGATCCGTGCATCCTCCGCAGAATTCTTGAGCGCGCGTGAGTGGTCCCGCCCCAGGGGGGCGGGGAACTGCGCTCAGCCCCCGCGCACCCGCGGCCGGCCGACGACCTCAGCCGAGCAGACGCTCCACGACCACCGCGATCCCGTCCTCCTCGTTGGAGGACGTCACCTCGTCGGCCACGGACTGCAGCTCCTCATGAGCGTTGGCCATGGCCACCCCCCGAGCCGCCCAGGTGAACATCGGGATGTCGTTCGGCATGTCGCCGAAGGCGATCGTGTCGGCGGGCTTGAGGCCCAGTCGGCGCGCGGCCAGGGACAGGCCCGTCGCCTTCGAGAGACCGAGCGGGAGCAGCTCCACGATGCCCTCGCCCGCCATGGCGACACTGACAAAGCCCCCGGCCGCCTGCCGGGCCGCTTCCGCCAGCACGTCGTCGGACAGCCCCGGGTGCTGTATGTAGATCTTGTTCAGCGGCTCCGCCCAGAGGTCGGCCGCGTCGCTGAAGGGGGTCGACGGGAGATGGCCCGTCACCGTGTACCCCGGCCCCACCAGTACCTCGCCGTCCAGGCCGCCACGGCTCGCCGCGAGGTACAGCGGGCCGATCTCCGCCTCGATCTTCGCGAGGGCGACCGCGGCCAGCTGCCGGTCCAGCGTCACGGAGGTGAGGAGCCGGTGCGCTCCGGCGTCGTACACCTGCGCGCCCTGGCCGCAGACGGCGAGGCCGTCGTAGCCGAGGTCGTCGAGGATGTGCCGGGTCCAGGGGACCGCGCGGCCGGTGACGACGATGTGCGCGGCGCCCGCCGCGGTGGCCGCGGCGAGCGCGTCACGGGTGCGCCGGGAGACCGACTCGTCGGAGCGCAGCAGGGTCCCGTCGAGGTCGGTGGCGATGAGCCCGTAGGGGAAGCTCACCGGGACGCCGGCTCCAGGACCTCCCGGCCGCCCAGGTACGGGCGCAGCACCTCGGGCACGTACACCGAGCCGTCGGCCTGCTGGTGGTTCTCCAGGATCGCCACGATGGTGCGCGGTACGGCGCACAGCGTGCCGTTGAGCGTGGCCAGCGGCCTGACCTGCTTGCCGTCGCGGACCCGGATCGACAGCCGGCGGGACTGGAACTCGGTGCAGTCCGACGTCGACGTCAGCTCGCGGTACTTGCCCTGCGTCGGGATCCACGCCTCGCAGTCGAACTTGCGGGCGGCCGAGGCGCCGAGGTCACCGGTGGCGACGTCGATCACCCGGAACGGCAGCTCCAGCGCGGTCAGCCACTGCTTCTCCCAGGCCAGCAGACGCTGGTGCTCCGCCTCCGAGTCCTCGGGGACGACGTAGGAGAACATCTCCACCTTGTCGAACTGGTGGACGCGGAAGATGCCCTTGGTGTCCTTGCCGTGCGAACCGGCCTCGCGACGGAAGCAGGGCGAGAAACCGGCGTAGCGCAGCGGGAGGCGCTCGACGTCGATGATCTCGTCCATGTGGTACGCGGCGAGCGGCACCTCGGAGGTGCCGACCAGGTAGAGGTCGTCCTTGTCGAGGTGGTAGACGTCCTGGGCCGCCTGGCCGAGGAAGCCGGTGCCCGCCATGGACTGCGGGCGGACCAGCGCCGGGGTCAGCATCGGCGTGAAGCCGGCCTCGGTGGCCTGCGCGATCGCCGCGTTGACGAGCGCCAGCTCCAGCAGGGCGCCGACACCGGTCAGGAAGTAGAAGCGGGAGCCGGAGACCTTGGCGCCGCGCTCGACGTCGATCGCGCCGAGGAGCTGGCCCAGCTCCAGGTGGTCCTTGGGCTCGAAGCCCTCGGCGCCGAAGTCGCGGATCGTGCCGTGCGTCTCCAGGGTGACGAAGTCCTCCTCGCCGCCGACGGGCACGTCGGGGTGGACGAGGTTGCCGAGCCTGAGCAGCAGCTCCTGGGTCTCGGCGTCGGCCGTGTCGCGCTCGGCGTCGGCGGTCTTGACGTCGGCGGCGAGCTGGCCGGCCTTCTTCAGCAGCTCGGCCTTCTCCTCGCCGGCGGCCTTGGGGATGAGCTTGCCGAGCTGCTTCTGTTCGGCACGGAGCTCGTCGAAGCGGACGCCGGACGACCTGCGCCGCTCGTCGGCGGAGAGGAGGGCGTCGACGAGCGCGACGTCCTCTCCACGGGCGCGCTGGGACGCGCGCACACGGTCGGGGTCCTCACGGAGCAGGCGAAGGTCAATCACGGAGTCAAGGCTACCGGTGCGGGGTTGCCCCCCACGAATCACTATTCACACGTGTTCCGAATAGTGGCTTACGTTCCGCTATGAGGGAATTGCCGGGCGTGTCAATAAAAAGTGTCTCACTCCCTGGGACGGGGCAAGCGCGCGGCCCGCGGTTGACTGGATTTCCCTGGGGAGAACGGCACTTGGGGGTGCCGTTGTCCACAGGAATCCGCGCCCTCCCGAGAGTTATCCACAGGGTGTGTGGATGAGGTGTGGACTTCGGAATTGATCACTCCGCACGCGGTGCGCGAAGAGGGGGATTCCCGCCCCAAACCGGGACAACACCCTCTTTCGAGTGGAAAGTCATCGCTCCAAAAGATGAACCAAGGGAAACGAGTGGACGAAGGGTGATGCGGGCGGACGGAGTCGCGCCGATGGGCTGGAGAGAGATTTGTCGACAGACTCGGGCGTCGGTGTCGACTTGTCCCCAGGTCGAGATGATGGCCTGTGGATAACTCCTGTGGATAACCAGGATATGAGGGTACGACCGGCTAGAAACGGCCGTCCTGGCAGCGCGCCACCCAGTCCGAGGCCGCCACGAACTCCTCGTCCGACGTCCCCGGCCGGGTGGGCGCCGCGGCCTCGCCCGGCTTGATGTCCGCCCGCGGGTAGGAGCCGAGGAACCGCACCTGGCGGCAGATCCGCTTCAGCCCCATCAGCGCCTCCGCCACCCGCCGGTCGGAGATGTGGCCCTCGGCGTCGATGCAGAAGCAGTAGTTGCCGATGCCGGCACCGGTCGGCCGGGACTGAAGCAGCATGAGGTTGATGCCCCGGGTGGCGAACTCGCCGAGCAGGTCGCGCAGCCCGCCGGGATGGTCGTCGTTCTGCCAGAGCACGACCGAGGTCTTGTCCGCGCCGGTCGGGGCGGCCGGCCGGGCCGGGCGGCCCACCAGCACGAACCTGGTCTGCGCGTTCTCCGCGTCGTGGATCTCGGTCTCCAGGGCCTCCAGGCCGTAGCGCGCGGCCGCGAACTCGCCGGCGAAAGCGGCGTCGTACCGGCCCTCCTGGACCAGGCGGGCGCCGTCCGCGTTGGAGGCGGCGGACTCCCAGACGGCCTCCGGGAGGTGCGCCCGCAGCCAGTTGCGGACCTGCGGCTGGGCCGCCGGGTGGGCGGTGACCGTCTTGATGTCGGAGAGCTCGGTGCCCGGCCGGACCAGCAGCGCGAAGGTGATCGACAGCAGCACCTCGCGGTAGATCATCAGTGGCTTGCCCGCGACCAGCTCGTCCAGGGTGGTGGTGATGCCGCCCTCGACGGAGTTCTCGATCGGCACGAACGCGGCCTCGGCCTCACCGCCCCGCACCGCGTCCAGCGCGGACTGCACGGAGACGTACGGGATCAGCTCCCGGGTGGCGGCCTCCGGAAGGGTGCGCAGGGCGACTTCGGTGAAGGTGCCTTCGGGACCGAGATACGCATAGCTCGCTGGCATGTCCCTCACCCTAATGGCCGCAGGGAGACGCGGCTCGCTTGTCTCATCGGATCCACTCGACCGGGTGGTTTGGACCCCGGAAACGCACCAATAGTGATCAGAAACCACTGTGGTAACCGGGCTCACCCCTCCAGCAGCCGCTGCCCCACGTACTCCCCGGCGGCCGCGCCGCCCGGTACCGCGAACAGGCCGCTCGCCTCGTGCCGGATGTACTGCGACAGGGCGTCCCCGCGGTCCAGCTTCCGCTGCAGCGGTACGAACCCGCGCAGCGGATCCGCCTGCCAGCAGACGAAGAGCAGCCCCGCGTCCGGTGTCCCGTCCGCGTCGATGCCGTCGTGGTACGAGAACGGGCGCCGCAGGATGGCCGCGCCCCCGTTCTGGTCGGGCCGGGTGATCCGGGCATGGGCGTTGACCGGGACGATGTACTCCCCGCCGGCCTTGGCCTTGTCCAGGTCCATCGCCGTCGTCTCGGTGCCTCCGGACAGCGGCGCCCCGTTCGACTTCTTCCGCCCGATCACGTTCTCCTGGGCCGCGAGCGACAGCTTCTCCCAGTCGTCGAGGAGCATGCGGATCCGGCGTACGACGGCGTAGGAGCCGTTCGCCATCCACGCCGGATCGCTCGAACCGCTCGCCGGCACGAAGATCCGCCGGCCGAAGTCCGAGTCCGTCGGCTTGGGATTGCGCGTGCCGTCCAGCTGGCCCATGAGGTTGCGGGCCGTCATGGGGTGGGCGGTGGCGCCCGGGGTGCGGTTGAAGCCGTTCATCTGCCAGCGGACCTTCGCCGCGCTGCCCGCGTCCTTCTGGATGGCGCGCAGGGCGTGGAAGGCGACCAGGGCGTCGTCGGCGCCGATCTGCACCCACAGATCGCCGTTGCTGCGCGAGGTGTCGAGGTGGTCGGAGGAGAAGTCGGGCAGCGGGTCCAGAGCGGACGGCCGTTGCTTCTCCAGGCCGGTACGGCCGAAGAAGCTGTTGCCGAAGCCGAAGGTGACCGTCAGCGACGAGGGTCCCGCGTCCCGGGCCACGTCCGTGTCGTCCTGCGTCATCGGCTCGCCGGCCATTAGCCGCTCGGCCGTCGCCGACCAGCGGCGCAGCAGTGCGGCGGCCTCGGTGCGGCCCGCGCCCGCCGCCAGGTCGAAGGCGACGAGATGGCCGCGTGCCTGGAGGCCCTCGGTGATGCCCGGCTGATGTTTCCCGTGAAACATCGCCCGGCCGGAGCCCACCGAGCTGAGCGGGGTGGCCTGGGCGGGGGCGGCCGCGTAGCCGACGCCGGCGCCCGCGGCGCCGAGCGCGAGCCCGGTGGCCCCGGCGGTGCCGAGCAGCGCACGTCGGCTGACACCCCCGGCCGGTGGAGCGTCAGTGGCTGCGGTACGGGCCTTGGTGACGGACTGGGACTGTTCGGGCATGGTGCGGTTCAGCCGATCTGCGCGTTCTTGGAGACGGTCACCTGGTCGATGTCGGAGGTCCGCACGGTGACGGAGACCCTCCAGTCGCCGGCCATGGGGATCTGCACGCCGTTCGCGGCCCAGTGCCCGGTGGTGACGTGGTCGGGGGCCACGGGAAGCGGCCCGAGGTTCTTGGCGGCGAGGGTGAAGGCGACCTTGACCTCGGGGATGTCGAAGGCGCGGCCGTTGGGCCGCTGGACGTAGACGTGCATCTCGTTGCTGCCCACGGTCGCGGGGTCGAGGTCGACGCGGACGACGCCCTTGCCGTCCTTGCCGCCGGTGTCGAAGGACATGTCGAGGGTCAGCGCGCCCGAGGACGAGTTCGACGCCGAGGAGGACGAGGCGGCCGAGGCGGCGGCCTTCGCGTCCTGTTCGGTACGGCCGGGCTCGGTCTGCGTGAGCACGGTCGTGACGGCGAGCAGGACGACGGCGACTCCGGCCTCGGCGAGCACCGAGCGGCGCAGGCCGAAGCGGTGGGGGTCGGCGTCGCGGGCCCGCTTCTGCCGGGCGGTGTCCATGGCGGTCTGCTGCCGGGCCAGTTGCGCGGCACGCTCGGGGTCGGCGTCGGGGCTGGGGTCGGCGTCGGGGTCGGGGGCGGTGTCGTCATCGGCGGACGCGACCTTGCCGGAGACGCCGGAGACGCCGGAGACGCCGGAGACGCCGGAGACGCCCGAGACCGACGCGTCGGAGGAGCCGGTGAGGGACTTGGCGGACGTGCCGGACGCCTCCTTCGTGGCGGCGGACGCCTTGACGGTCTCCTTCTCCTTCGCCGTCTCCGCCTCTTCGGACGCCGCTGCCCCTGCCTCGGTCTCTACCTCTACCTCTACCTCTACCTCTACCTCTACCTCTGCCTCTGCCTCTGCCCCTGCCTCGGTCTCCGCCACCGCGCTGTCCGCGAGCCGCCCCGTCCACCGTCGCGAGATGGACGCGATGCCGACGAGCAGCGCCACGAGCCCGATCTTGACCAGCAGCAGCTCGCCGTAGGTCGTGTCGGTGAACGCCGACCAGGAGCCGAGCTGGCGCCAGGACTGGTAGATGCCGGTCGCGACCAGGGCGAGCACCGATCCGAAGGCGACCCGGGAGAAGCGGCGTACGGCGACGGACTCGACCGGGGTGTCGGCGGGCGCCCGGTAGAGGGCGACCAGCAGGGCGGTGAGGCCGCCCAGCCAGGCGGCGACCGCGAGCAGGTGGACGACGTCGACCGGCATCGCGATGCCCGGCTGGAGTCCGGTGGAGGCGTGCTCGGCCATGGCCCAGCTCGCCGCGAGCCCGGCGGCCACGACGGTCCCGCCGATGGCGAGCCCGAAGGTCAGGTCACGCTTCTCCTCGCCCTCCTCGCGCTTGTCGTAGGCGCCGAAGAGGACGGCGATGAACAGGGCGGCCGCCGCGAGCAGCAGCAGCCGGGAGACCAGGGCGGCGCCGGTCTTGGTCTGCAGGACCTGGCCGAGGAGGTTCAGGTCGACGATGTCGCCGACGCTGCCGGAGGTCGTGTAGGAGCCGCGCAGGAGCAGCAGCCAGAGGGTGGCGGCGGTGAGCGTCAGCCAGCCGCCGACCACCAGGCGCTGCATGGCCCGCACCCCGGAGCCGCGCCGCCAGCAGGCGAGGACGAAGGCGGCGCCGCCGACGAGCACGATGTACCCGGCGTACGACATGTACCGCCCGAAGCCGTACAGCCAGCCGACGACCCCGCCGCCGACGTCCTGGTCCCCGACCGAGGCGACGGTCCTGGAGGGCGCTCCCACGGAGAAGGTGAAGGCGCCGGCGACGGGGTGGCTGTCCGCCGAGACGACCTGCCAGGCCACGGTGTACGTGCCTTTGCCCAGCCCGCTCTTGAGCTGCACGCCGTACGTCGTCCCGCTCAGGTTGTCCGGCTTGCCCAGGTCGACCCGCGCACCCTTGGGGTCGAGGACCCGGATCGAGTTGTTGTTCATCGACACGTTCTCGGAGAACGTGAGCGTCACCTGGTCGGGTGCCTTGGTGACCACCACCCCCTGGGAGGGGTCGCTGCCGGTCAGCGCGGCGTGCGCGGAGGCCGGCCCGGCGCCGGCCAGCAGCGCGCCGGTGACGGCGAGGAACAGCAGCACCAGGGTGCGCAGGCGGGGGGTGATGGTCCGCGTCAAGGTCGGTCCCTCCCTCAGTGTCCGGTCGACGGGTTGTACGTGGCGGACTTCACCGGCATCTCGACGGTGAGCGGACCGGATTCGGCGAATTTGAGTTTCAAGGTGATCGTGTCGCCCTGCTCCGGGCGGCGCTTCAGCTTCTCGAACATCAGATGGTTGCCACCGCTCTTGAACACGAGTTGACCATGGGCGGGCACCTCGAACGAGCTGACCTGCTCCATCGCCCCGCCGTTGGTCTCGTGCATGGTGATCTCACCGGCGGAGTCACTGGTGACGGAGGTCAGCTCGTCCTTCGTGTCGCCCTTGTTGGTGATGGTCAGGAATCCGGCGGCCATGTCCGCGGAGACCGGCTGCGGCATGTAGGAGGCGCCGACGGACAACTCGGCGCGCGAGGAGCCCGACGACCCCGACGATCCCGACGACCCCGACGAACCCGAGACGTTCGAACTGCCGCAGCCCGCCAGGGCAAGGGCCCCCGTGATCGCTATCCCGGTCAGGGCAAGGCGTTTCACGGGTTGCACGGGTTGCACGGGTTTCATGGGTTGCACGGGTTTCATGGGCTTTATGGATGTCACGGGTTCTCCCCCCTGATCAGCTTGGGGAGGTCCTTGGTGTAGTCGTCGACGGTGGCGTCCTCGCCGTAGAGGACGTATCCGCCGTTGGTCTTCGGCGAGAACGCGATGACCTGGGTGCCGTGCACCGAGACGACCTTGCCGGTCTTCTTGTCCTTGTGGGTCGGCTCGATGGAGATGCCGAGGGTGCGGGCGCCCGCCTGGATGGTGGCGAAGTCGCCGGTCAGTCCGACGAAGCCCGGGTCGATGCCCTTGAGCCACTTGCCCAGCTCGGACGGGGTGTCGCGGGCCGGGTCGGTGGTCACGAACACGACCCGCAGCTTCGCCTGGTCGGCCTTGGACAGCGCCTTCTTGGCGACCGCGAGGTTGTTCATGGTCAGCGGGCAGACGTCAGGGCAGTGCGTGTAGCCGAAGTAGATCAGCGTCGGCCTGCCCTTGGTCTGCGCGCGCAGGTCGTACTTCTCGCCGTGGGTGTCGGTGAGCACCAGGTCCGGCTTCTCGAAGGGCGTGTCGAGGATGGTCGCTGCCTTGTTCGAGGTGGACCCGGAGACCACGGTGACGGCTGACTTGGCGTCGTCGCCGCTGCCGCAGGCGGAGAGGGTCAGGGAGGCGGCGGCGAGCAGCGCGGCCGCGGCGAACGTCTTCTTGCGCATACGAAAATGTCCCAGATGTGAGAGATCCGGCGCATACCGGGGTCGTACGACGGTCGTGGGAGTACGACAGCCGCACGACCCCCTGTGCGTGCCACGGACGTGGAACTCAGGCCTCGGTGCCGGTGGTGGAGCGGCGGCGGCCGGCGAGGACGCCGTAGGCGACCCCGGCCGCGCCGACGACGATGCCGACGACGCCGAGGACGCGGGCGGTGGTGTCACTGCCGCCCGCGGAGCCGGAGTCGGCGGCAGCGGTGGTCCCGGTCTTGGCCGACGTCTCCTCGGCGGTGTCCTCGGCCGTGGCGGACCCGTGGTGGTCGTCGGTGGCGGCGGACAGCGCGAGGACCGGGGCCGGGTTCTCCGGCTCGTCCTGGCCCTCCTGCTGGACCTCGATCCAGCGGACGACCTCCTTGTTGGAGTAAGTCTGGACCGCCTTGAAGACCAGTTCGTCGGTGTTCTCGGGCAGGGCGCCCACGGAGAGCGGGAACTTCTGGAAGTAGCCCGGCTCGATGCCCTTGTCCTCGGCGGTCCAGGTGACCTTGGTGACCGCCTGGTCGATCTTCTCGCCGTGCATCTCCAGCGGCTTGGCCAGCTTGGACTTGGTGACCTCGATCTTCCAGCCGGCCATCGGCTGTGGCATCACGGACGCGATCGGGTGGTCCGCGGGGAAGTTGACCTCGACCGTGGTGGTCGAGGCGTCGTCACGCTCGTTGGGGACCTTGAAGTCGATCACTGCGTAACCGCCCTTGGCGGCGGTGCCCTCGGGCTGCACGCTGACATGCGCGAACGCGGGCGAGCAGACGGCCAGTACGGCCGTGCCCGTGACGGCGGCGACGGCGGCGACACGAGAGGTCTTCTTGGCGGACATGACGGAAGCCTTCATGGCAGGGAGCACTCCACTCCGAGTGAGTTCTGTCGTTGAGGGGCACGTGGCAAGCCGATAGCCGGCAACTGGCAGCTGGCAGCTGACAGCTGATGGCCGAAAGCGAAAGCCGAAGAGCGACAGCGGCCATCGGAAAGCGCACGCGCGCGGGCCGCACGAGGGCGGCCGGCCCCTCCGGATCCGGGCAGATCCCGGGGAGTGCGCTGGTCGCGTCGTGTCAGGCGGCGAGAACGAGTACGGCGGCGGCCACCGGCGGCCCGCGCCGGATCACGGAGTGCTGGAGGGTGACGGTGCGCGGGGCGGCCGGTATGTCCCAGGCGCTACGACGGCCGCGCGCGGGCGCCTCGGGTACGGCCACGAGCCCGGCGCACAGGGCGCACGCCAGCGCGAGCGCCCTGTGCAGGGAACGGACGAGCGCCCCCTCGGCGACCCCGTGCGCCGAGTCGGCCGACAGCCGGATCAGGCGCAGCAGCGCCAGGTCGCCCCGGCGCAGCAGCCACCCGGCCACCACAGCCGCGAGGACGTGTCCGAGCAGCATGGGCACGGAGGGCAGCAGCGAGCCGGAGGCCCCGGCGACGTCCGCGGCGTGGGCCGCCCCGCTCGTGCCGGTGGCCGGAGCGGAGGTGCTGAGGTGCGCGTCCGTGAGGATCTTGTACGCGTGGGCGGGGCTGATCTGCGCTGCCCCGGCCCCGCACACCAACCGTGCGGCCCGCTCCACCAGCGAGGCGTCGCTCACGGACGCCGAGGACATGGTCGTCATCGATGTCATCGACGACGACATCGATGACGTGGACATCGACTCGCCGTGCTGACCGAGCCCGAACAGGGTGTGGAGCACGGTCTGCGCCACCGCGAGCAGGGCCACGGTCCCCGGCAGCGAGCGGGCCCGGCCGGTCAGCGGGGCGACGAGCGCCAGGGCGCCCAGGAAGCCCGCGCCGAGCGTCCACAGCGGAACGGCCGCGCAGGAGGCCAGGGTGTGCCCCGCCGCGGCCAGCACGACGCAGAACGCGGCGAACACCGCGGCCCGCAGGAGCCGCAGTCCGCTTCCGGTGCGCGCCGCGCGCGGGTGGGGGGCAGTCATGGCGCGCTCATCATCGCACTGGACCCGCGCCCGCTTGACGTCAGGTCCGGAAGATTCCGTTACGTGCGGAAACGCTGGACCGCGCTGGACCGCGCTGGACCGCGCTGGACCGCGCTGGACCGCGCTGGACCGCGCTGAACGGCGCTGAACGACGGGGAACCGACGGCGGCAAGACGCGACAGGAGGTGTTCGAGAGGAAGAACCGAAAGATCATTCTTGCCCCGAACCACCCGCTCATACACCGAAACCTCCCACCGCGCATCCCCCGGATGGGCGTTCTCACATGAACGGAGTGCTTACACCCGCGCACGGGTGGCAATAGGTATCGGTATGTCGAGCCGCGGCCAGGAGGCTGGAGCATGAGCATCTGGTGGTCACTCCATCTGCGGCGTGAGGCCGCGAGCGTGCCGCTCGCCCGTCGGCTGCTGATCGGCACGATGGAGACGGCGGGCGTCGACCCCGACATCTCCTACGACCTCTCCGTGGCCCTCAGCGAGGCCTGCGCGAACGCCGTCGAGCACGGCGGGGCGGGCCGTACCTCGGAGGCGTACCGGGTCACCGCCTACCTGGACGGTGAGAAGTGCCGTATCGAGGTGGCCGATTCGGGGCCGGGGCTCGGTCCGGGGTTCGCCCGCACCCAGGACATAAGACCCGTCCGTCCCGACGCCGAGCACGGAAGAGGCCTCTGTCTCATCAGAGAACTCGCGGATCACGTCCACATCGGCAACAAGCCGGGCCGGGGCGGCACCGTGGTCAGCTTCGACAAGATTCTCAAGTGGAAGAAAGATCCTTCCCTGCTTTCGGCATGACCCTCGCTCCCGCATAACACCCGCGCTAGTGTGCGCGCATGATTCTCAGAAAGATTAAAGAAAGCCTGCTCATCCCGGGTGTGATATTGCGTCCGATTGCCGTCGGCGATGCCGGGGCGCTGTGCACCGCATACGTCGGCAGCCGAGGCCATCTCGAACCCTGGGAACCGGTCAGACCGGAGTCCTTCTTCACCGTCGAGGGCCAGACCGAGCGCATCGAAGGCCTGCTGGGACAGGCCGCCGACGGACTTCTGGCCCCCTGGATCATGGAGTCGGCCGACGGGCGGATCGTCGGGGCGATCACCCTTTCCGGAATTTCCCTGGGCCCTTTCTGTAGTTCCTACGTCGGCTATTGGGTGGCCGCTGATCAGCAGGGCCGCGGTCTGGCCACCGCCGCTCTGGAGCGGGTCTGCGAGATCGCCAGGGATGTCGTGGGACTTCACCGGATCGAGGCGTCCACCCTGATCGAGAACACGACCTCCCAGCGCGTGCTGAAGAAATGCGGGTTCGAGACGATCGGCGATGCGCCGCAGTATCTGCACATCAATGGAGAATGGCGGGACAGCCGGCTGTTCCAGCGGATCCTGCACGACCGCGCGCCGGCTCTGTGACCAGTGGCTTCCCGACTGGTTCAGCTTCCTGGGCGTTCACAGGCTGTCGCCAGCTCCCGCCCATGGCCCTGACAAACGAGGTTCCTAGCTTCGTCGGCCATGACGGGAAACCACAAGAACACGTCGATCACCCGCCGCCGTGCCCTCGCGGTCTCCGGCGGCACGGTGGCGGCCGGCGGCCTCGCGGTCGCCGGCTTCCAGTCGGCCTTCGCCGACACGACCGACACCGGCACCGACGCGACCGGCACCGACGCGACCGGCACCGGCACCGAAGCGGATGCCACCGCGACCGCGAGTTCGGCCGGCGGTGCGTGCATGACGCTGATGAGCAGCGTCACGGAAGGGCCGTACTACCTCGATGGTGCCTTGGTGCGCAAGGACATCACCGAGGGCAAGGCCGGCGTCCCGCTGACCCTGCGCCTGACCGTCGTGGACGCCACCGACGGCTGCACCCCGGTCAGGGGCGCGGCGGTCGAGATCTGGCACTGCGACGCCTGGGGCTACTACTCCGGCTACACCACCGCCAACCCCGGCGGCTCCGCCCCCGCGGAGAGCGAGGAGGGCGACTCCGCCGACGACAACACCTACCTGCGCGGCTACCAGATCGCCAATGCCAACGGGGTCGTCAAGTTCGAGACGATCTTCCCGGGCTGGTACACCCCGCGCACCTGCCACATCCACGTGAAGGTGCACACGGGCGGCGAGAAGGAGGACGGCACCTACGAGGGCGGCAAGGTCAACTACACCGGCCAGCTGTTCTTCGCCGACGACATCGCCGAGGAGATCTTCGCCCTTGCGCCCTACTCGAGGCACACCGGTGACTACACCGTCCTCGCCAAGGACATGGTGTACGACGGCGGAGGCGCCTCCAGCGGTCTGCTCACCCTGGAGGCCGTGCACAAGAAGGACCCCTCGAAGGGCTACAAGGGTTTCCTGACCCTCGCCGTCGACCCGGACGCCGAGAACACGGGCGCCGGCAGCGGTGGCGGCGGCACGCCTCCCGGTGACACGCCGACGGGCACGCCGCCGAGCGACGCTCCCGGCGACAGCGCCTCCCCGTCGGCCTCCGCCTCCTCGTAAAGTAAGGGACATGACAAGCCGCGAGGACGAGGCGCTGGCACAGGCCGCCGTGACCGCGCTCACCGGTCAGCTGGCACTGGCTCCCAAGCCGGGCCTGCCCGACCCGCGTGACCTGGACGCCCGCAGTACGCGCCAAGAGCACGACAGTCTGCGCTGGTCGGCCAGGGCGCTGGCGCCCGGCCTCGCGGCGATGGCCGCCTCCGCCCGCCGTACCGGCGAGGCCACGCCCGCACTGCGGGCGGAACTGGGCGCGATCGGCCGGTGCACCGAGCACTCGGTCGGCCTGGCCGGCGGCGGCCACAGGGGCGCCCTGTGGGCCCTCGGCTTCCTGGTCGCCGCGGCCGCCCTGGACCCCCGCGCCAAGGCCCGCGAGATCGCCGCGAACGCACGGAAGATCGCCGCGTTCAACGACAAGGGCGCCCCCAGACGCCCCTCCCGGGGCTCGTCGATCTCCGTCAAGTACGGCGCGGCCGGCGCCCGGGGCGAGGCGAGGGCCGGATTCCCGCACGTACGCAGGGCGTTGGACGCGCTGGCGACAGCCCGCAAGGCCGGCGCCACCGAGAACCAGGCGCGCCTCGACGCGTTACTGACAGTGATGTCCACCCTTCAGGACACCGAACTCCTCTACACGGCGGGCCCGTTGGGCCTGCGTCAGGTGCAGGCGGGGGCGCGGGCGGTGCTGGAGGCGGGTGGCACCGCGACTCAGGCGGGTGCGACGGCACTCCGCACCCTGGACACGGACCTGTACGAAAAGGGCTGGAGCCCACGCGGTAGCGCGGGCCTGCTGGCCGGCGCACTGTTCCTGGACGGGCTCTCCGGAGCGCCCCTTTAGGAGCGCGGGGCTGTATTCGACGTGCGGCTACCGCCGCGTGGGCGCGACCAGCCACCCATTCCCCACGGAACTCACCCGCAGAACGCGACGATGGCCGGGCACCCCCTCGGTGCCCGGCCATGTCACATCCGTCAGCTCTTGAGCGAAGCCATCCACGCCTCGACCTCGTCCGACCGCCGAGGCAGCCCCGCGCTGAGGTTCCGGTTCCCGTCGGCCGTCACCAGGATGTCGTCCTCGATCCGGACACCGATCCCCCGGTACTCCTCCGGCACGGTGAGGTCGTCGGCCTGGAAGTACAGCCCCGGCTCGACGGTGAGCACCATCCCCGCCTCCAGGACACCCTCCACGTACGTCTCGGTCCGCGCGGCAGCGCAGTCGTGGACGTCGAGCCCGAGCATGTGCCCCGTCCCGTGCAGCGTCCACCGGCGCTGTAGCCCGAGCTCCAGCACCCGCTCCACCGGCCCCTCCACGAGCCCCCACTCGACGAGCCGCTCGGCCAGCACCCGCTGCGCGGCATCGTGGAAGTCGCGGTACTTGGCGCCCGGCTGTACCGCCGCGATCCCGGCTTCCTGGGCGTCGTACACGGCGTCGTAGATCTTCTTCTGGATCTCGCTGTACGTGCCGCTGACCGGCAGCGTGCGCGTGACGTCGGCGGTGTACAGGCTGTGCGTCTCGACGCCGGCGTCGAGAAGGAGCAGGTCGCCGGAGCGCACCGGGCCGTCGTTGCGCACCCAGTGCAGCGTGCAGGCGTGCGGTCCGGCCGCGCAGATGGAGCCGTAGCCGACGTCGTTGCCCTCGACCCGCGCGCGCAGGAAGAACGTGCCCTCGATGTAGCGCTCGCTCGTGGCCTCGGCCTTGTCGAGCACCTTCACGACGTCCTCGAAGCCGCGGACCGTGGAGTCGACGGCCTTCTGCAGCTCGCCGATCTCCCACTCGTCCTTGACCAGCCGCGCCTCGGAGAGGAAGACGCGCAGCTCCTCGTCGCGCTCGGCGGTGACCTTGTCGGTCAGCGCGGCCTGGATGCCCGCGTCGTACCCGCGGACGACCCGCACCGGACCGGTGGCCTCGCGCAGCCTGCCGGCGAGCTCGCGGACGTCGGCGGCGGGGATGCCGTAGAGCGCCTCGGACTCGGTCAGGGAGTGCCTGCGGCCGACCCACAGCTCGCCCTGTCCGGAGAGCCAGAACTCGCCGTTCTCGCGGTCGGAGCGGGGCAGCAGGTAGACGGTGGCTTCATGGCCGTCGTCCTTCGGCTCCAGGACGAGTACGCCGTCCTCCGTCTGGTTGCCGGTGAGGTAGACGTACTCGACCGACGCCCGGAACGGGTACTCCGTGTCGTTGGAGCGGGTCTTCAGGTTGCCGGCCGGGATCACCAGGCGCTCGCCCGGGAAGCGGGCGGACAGCTCGGCACGGCGGCGGGCGGTGTGCCCGGCCTGCTCGACGGGCTTGAGATCACGCAGCTCCGTGTCGGCCCAGCCGGACTTCATGCTCTCGGCGAGCTCGTCGGACACGCCCGGGTACAGGCCGTTCTTGCGCTGCTTGATCGGCTCTTCCGACTCGGTCTCCGGGGTCTCCGGAGTTTCCGGGGTGAGCTCGTCGGACACGGTCATCCTCCTCGACACTGCAGTGGGTGTCGTCCATCGTACGGTCGTACGGAACGGCGCCCCATGGACTGGGGTCCACAGCCGTGTGAGGCGTCTCGGCCTCCGTCTTCCGGCTCCGTCTTCCGGCTCTCCTCCTGACCGACCGGCGACTCCTTCTGACTGACCGGTCAGTCGAACCGGGCCGCCAGCAGAACCACGTCTTCCTCGCTGTCGGCCTCGTCCAGGCCGTCCGGCAGCATCGTGCGCAGGACGTGGTCGGCGATCGCCCCGGGGTCGTGGCGCAGCGCGCGCGGGATGCTCGCGGCGGCCGCGTGCAGCCGGGCGAAGGCGCGGTCCATGGGGTCGCCGGTGCGGTGCAGCAGCCCGTCGGTGTAGAGGAGAACGGTTTCCCCGGCTTCCGCCTCGATCTCCACGCAGGGCGCCTCCCAGCAGGCGAGCATGCCGAGCGGCGCGGACACGGAGGTCTCCGCGAACTCGGTGCGGTGCTCCCCGATCAGCAGCGGCGGGCTGTGGCCGGCGCCGGCCAGGGTGACCTTGCGCGGCGCGGGCTCGCAGTAGGCGAACAGGGCGGTGGCGGAGCGGGCCGGTTCGGTCAGCCGCAGCAGCAGTTCCAGGTCGGAGAGGACCGCGACCGGGTCCTCGCCCTCCATCACGGCGTACGCCCGCAGGGAGGCGCGCAGCCGTCCCATCGCGGCGACCGCGCTGGGACCGGAGCCGGTGACCGAGCCGACGGCGAGGCCGAGGGCGGCGTCGGGCAGCGGCAGCGCGTCGTACCAGTCGCCGCCGCCGCGCGGGCCGGTGCGGTGCCGGGCGGCGAGCTGGACGCCGGCCACCCGGGGCAGCCGGGAGGGGAGCAGTTCCTCGGTGATGGTCGTCATGCACGCGCGCGTGCGCTCCACTTCCAGCAGCCGGGCCAGGTGTTCGGCCGCGTACTGGATGTAGCGGCCGATGAGGTGGCGCTGCCGCTCGTGCGGCTGGGCAGGCTCGTCGTACAGCCAGGCGACCGCGCCGAGGCGGTCGGCCGCGGCGGTGGCGAGGGGGAGTGCGTAGCTGGCGGCGTAGCCGAGGCGGGCGGCGACCTCGCGGTGGCGCGGGTCGAGGCCGTCCTCGGCGAACAGGTCGGGGTGCACGATCTCGGCGGTGGTACCGCTGTCGTACGGCAGCGCGCCGCGCGGGACGGTCTCCAGGTGGCCGAGGTCCGCGCGGCCGAGGCCGAGGCCGAGCGTGTGGTGCGGGCCGAGTCCGTCGGCGGGCTCCAGCGCCACGAGACCGCGCCGGGCGCCCACGAGGGCGGCACCGGCGCACAGCAGTTCTTGGAGGGCCGGCTCCAGCGTGCCGGTCCGGGCGAGCCGTTCGGTCAGTTCGTGGAGGGTGGTGAGGTCGGAGACCCAGCCGGCCAGCCGGTCCTGGAGGAGGGTGCCGGGTGCCGGGGCGGGCGGGGTCTTCGGGACGGGAGGTGCGGTCGGGGCGGGGGGAACCGGCGCGACAGTGTGGGCGGGAGTGGGGATCGTTGGATCGATTCCAGCCACTTTCGGAGGGTGCGGGGCGTTCATCGCGTCCGGCTTTCAGACCTGTGCGTATTGCTCAAAAGCATCGCAAACCCCCATGTCCTTCTGCGCCGCTAGCAGTGTCTCCACATGTACACGCACTCGTGAGGAGATGTCCAGCATTGTCCTGCCGGGATTCCTGGTGTCCGTGGGCCTCTTGGGGTCTTCCTGAGGTGTTCGTCCGGACTGCTTGCGCAATGGCAAAGTTGGCTTAAAACTGACTCGGGCAGCGGTTCACTGCGGTCGACTGGCCTTGCTCCACGGAGCGTCACAGCGGTCGTGATGGGTACCTACTCGGAGAAGGCCAGGGGTGGTTGGGGGAGCACCCGGAACCTGGCGGCGGACCCGGGCGTCTTAACCACCGACGACCGTGCCCCATCCTCCCGTGGCGGAGGCGGAGAGAAACACTCGGAACGGCAAAACGCCAGACTTCGCCACCCCACGCCGTGGCCGTGCTTTTGATAGACGCAGTACGAGCAGTACGACGCAGTTCTTGTGAACGCGGGCGCGGCCTCCGCTCGACCTCCAGGGGTTCCCCTTGCCCAGGGCAGGGGTGTGATGCGCCAACAGGTACGCACAGTGAAGTGATCGACACATGGTGTGATGTGGTCCACGGTGTTGCCAGCGGTGCAACGGAAAGGAACGAGCGCTCATGCGCGAGATCCTCGGAAGGCGACGCAGGCTCCTGTCCAAGCGGAACGACAAGGGGCCTGACTTTCTCGGCGCGGCCCTGACCTTCGCGACGGAATGGCAGTGGCCCGTACTCCCGGGTGTGGCTCCCGACCCCCAGGGACGGGCCCGGTGCGCGTGTCCCGACCCGGAGTGCACGGTGCCCGGTGCCCACCCCTTCGACCCCGGCCTGCTCGCCGCCACCACCGACGAGCGCATGGTCCGCTGGTGGTGGGGCAACCGGCCGACGGCCCCGATCGTCCTCGCCACCGGAGCCTCCGGTGGAAAGGCACCCTGCGCGGTGAGCCTGCCGGCCCTGGCCGCCTCCCGCGCCCTCACCCTCCTCGACCGCCGCGGCATGCGCCTCGGCCCGGTGGTCGCGGCGCCCACCCGCTGGGCGCTGCTCGTCAAGCCGTACTCCATGGAGCAGTTGGGCGAGCTGCTCTACGCCCAGGACTTCGTCCCCGGCTCGCTCCGCTTCCACGGTGAGGGCGGCTACCTCGCCCTGCCGCCCTCCGAGACCGGCCAGGGCGCCATCCGCTGGGAGCGGGCCCCGCTGCCCGGTTCGGCCAAACCCTGGGTGCCCGACGTGGAGGCCGTGGTGGACGCCGTGGTCGACGCCCTCACCCGTACGGGTGTGAGCGCGCCCGAGTTGTAAGGGTGTCGGGCGCGACAACCCCGCTTGCCGCGTCCGTCTCGTTACCCTCCGCACATGAACGTGCGTCTACTCGCCCTCGCGGGCGTCATGGTGTGCGCGGTCGCGCTGCCGCTGACCGTGGCGTCCGCAGGACAGGTGGGCGATGCCGTACACCACGCCCGGCAGGACGACGAGAAGCTGCCGGAACCGGTCCGGTCCCCGCTGGTGCTCGGCCTGGGCCTGGCCACAGCCGCCCGCTGCGGTCCCGAACTCACCTCGCCCGACGGCGTCGAGGCGCAGACCTGTGTGATGGCCCAGGGCGCGGACACCTGGGCGCGCACCTACTACCGCAACGCCACCGGGGCGGCCCTGGAGGGCGTGCTCAGCCTCCTGGGCCCGCACGGCCGCACCGTGCAGACGCACTGCCCCGCGGACGCCGACGACGAGCCCGCCACCTGCGAGACGCCCCGGGAGCGCACCCGGAGCACCCTGGACGCCTACACGGCCGTCACGGAGTTCGCGGCACGCGACGGCGACGGACCTCTGCTGCTGCGCTCCGCGAGCAACTCGGGGGACGATTCCGGGGACGGCTCGGGGGTCGCATCGCGGAGCACGTCGGGGGCCGCGACGGGGAGTGCCCCCGAGGGAGCCTCCGGGGACCTGTTCGCGGACAACTCCCAGCAGGAAGACCCGAGTTGACGAACCGCTCGGTCCCTACACCGGACGCGGGCATGAAAGGGCCCGGTTGCTGGCGACGGGGGATGCACCAGCAACCGGGCTACTGAGACGGTAACAAGAGATCGCCGGTTCGCAAATTCGATCTCGGCTATTCAGACACGTATTTGCTTGCCGTGTAGGGAAGTTGTGACAGGAGTCACCCGATGCTACGGGCCTGACGCGGCTGACCGACCGGTCAGCCGCGCCCCTGCGTCCACGCTGATCGACAAGCGATCGTCAGCTGAGCGTGACCTGTCGGTTGGTCAGCCCGCCGCGGGCCCGCCGCTCGTCCGCCGTGAGCGGTGCCTCCGAGGCCAGGGCGGTCGCGAGCCGCTCGGCGAACTCGGCGGCCGGCTTCTCGATGTCCTCCGCGCCGACCCCGCTCGGCAGGTCCCAGACCGGCACGGTGAGACCGTGCGCACGGAAGGAACCGACCAGCCGGGTCCCCTCGCCGAGGCTGGACCGGCCCGCCGCGTGCAGCCGGGCGAGAGCGTCCAGAAGCTGCTCCTCGGGATACGGCATGACCCACCGCAGATGGTTCTTCTCGGGCGTCTCGCACCAGTAGGCGGAGTCGACGCCGGTCAGCTTCACCGTCGGGATGGCCGCCGCGTTGGCCCGCTCCAGGGAGGCGGCCACGTCCGGGCTGGCGTTCGCCGCGTCCTGCACCCAGAACTCGAAGCCGTCGTGCACAACTGGCTCGAACGGGCCCTTCGGGTCGAGCAGGTCCTGCAACCGCGGGCTGCCGGCGGGGGCGCGGCGGCCCTGCACCGGGGTGCCCGGTTCGGCGGCCAGGGCGCGCTGGAGGGTGTCGGCGAGGTCGCGGCTGATGTCGCCGGACGCCGTGTCGTTCTGCAGGCCGAGCAGGACCGAGCCGTCGTCGCGGCGCAGCGCCGGCCACGCCATCGGCAGCACCGTGGCGAGCGTGACCGAGGGGACGCCCTCGGGCAGACCGTCCTTCAGGGTCAGCTCGACCGTGGCGGCCGGGACCAGCTCGCGCATCGCCACCCAGTCGCCCTCGCCGGCCAGCCCCTCGAACGGGCGGTGCACCAGCTCGGTCACCGCGTGCGCCGCGGCCCGGCCGTGGCACGCCTTGTAGCGGCGGCCGCTGCCGCAGGGGCAGGGCTCACGGGCACCGACGACCGGGATCTCTCCATCGCCGAGCTGCGGCCGTGTGGCCGTCGTCTGGGGTCGCTTCTTGGCCATCTGGGTGTCTCCCGGTTACGGCTCGTCTCGTACGGCGGGAGCCTAGCCGTTCCCGCCCTGAGGCACGGGAACCTGTGGACGACGGCGCCGACACGGGGCGTACGGCCGTGTCCCTGTGGACGGAGCCGACGCCGCGTACCCGGGCGGTCCCTGCCGCCGGAAGCCGCCGGCAGGGGGCCGCCGGGAGCCGCCGGAGGCGCGGGAGTCGCCGGAAGCTTCCGGCGAGTCGCTGGAAAGCCGTCCGAAGCTTTCGCGAGTCGCCGGAAGCCGCCGGAAGCCGTCCGAAGCTTTCGCCAGGCGCCGGAAGTCGTCCGAAGTCGTGGAGAGTCCGGGAAGTACTCCGAAGGCTCAGTCCAGGTCGTCGAACGCGTCCGTCAAGTCCAGGCCCGGCAGTTCCGGGACCGAGGGCGCCATGACGCGCGTGGCGAAGGTGCCGCGGTGGTCCCGGGTGCCGGGATCGCTCGCGTCCCGGTGGATCACGACCCAGACGGTCACCTCGCCCCGGGCGTCGTCGCGGACCCCCCAGTCGTCGGCCAGGGCCGTGATGATGTTCAGCCCGCGGCCGCCGTGTGCCGTGACCGACGGGGTCATGGGGGCCGGGCGGGTCGGGCCGCCGCCGTCCGTCACCTCGACGATCAGGCGGCCGCGGCTGTCCACCCGCCAGGCGGCCCGGACGTCGCCGTCCCCGGCCAGTGCGTCGCCCAAGGGGCGGCCGTGTTTGCAGGCATTGCTCAAAAGTTCGGAAAGGATCAGTACGGCATCGTCGATGACCGATTCCGATAGACCACCCGTGCGCAACTGCTCGCGCATGCGCTGTCTCGCCTTCCCCACGCCCGCAGGGCCATGGGGTACGGCCATGCTCGACGACGTGGGCACCTCCTGTGCCACCACCAACGCCACCCCCGAGACCTCCTTCGCCCCACGCCACGGTGTGGATGCCCCATCGGCCTGAACCGGAAACCGGCCAGTCAATGTCCGGTGACGCATTCGCAACCAACGAATACGTGCCGAACGCGCCGGAGCACCCCCTGTGACGGGCCGTCGCCCTATTCCCCCGGATACGGCTTCAGATAAGGCTTCGTATGGCTTGATTTCGATGGTGTGGCCGAGAAGTGAGGATGCTGTGAGCGGGCTTTCGGGTCAAGAGGTACGACGTGTCCTTACTTGACTCTTTATCTGATCCCTGGTCAGGACAGGTCCGGATCCCCCGTCCCGCACCGCCCCAGCCGGCGCAGCACCGCCGCCGGCCGGTTGGTGATGATCGCGTCGATGCCGAGTTCCACGCAGAGGTCCACGTCCTCCGGCTCGTTCACCGTCCACACGTGCACCTGGTGGCCGTTCCGCTTCAACCGCTCGACATAGGCCGGGTGATTGCGCACGATCCGGATCGAGGGGCCCGCGATCCGGACGCCGGCCGGCAGCCGCCCGTCGCGCAGCCGGGGCGAGAGGAACTGCAGCAGGTAGACCGTCGGCAGCGTCGGCGAGGCCGCCCGGACCCGGGCGAGCGACCGCGCGGAGAAGCTCATGACCCGCACCGGCGACTCGGCGGGGGCGGCCGGGGCGTCCAGGCCGAACCGCTTGAGCAGGACCAGCAGCCGCTCCTCGACCTGCCCCGCCCACCGCGTGGGGTGCTTGGTCTCGATCGCCAGCTCCACCCGCCGCCCGGCGTCCGCGACCAGCTCCAGCAGCCGCTCCAGGGTCAGTACGGAGGTGTCGGCGCGGTCCTCGGGCCGGAACTCCCAGTCGGGCTCCTCGTCCCGTCCGCGCCAGGCCGAGCCCTTCCGCCACGCGCCGAAGTCCAGGGCGGAGAGGTCGGCGAGCTCCAGGGCCGAGACGGCACCCCGCCCGTTGGACGTACGGTTGACCCGTCGGTCGTGGACGCACACCAGGTGGCCGTCGGCGGTCAGGCGTACGTCGCACTCCAGGGCGTCGGCGCCGTCCTCGATGGCCTTCTTGTACGCGGCCAGAGTGTGCTCGGGGGCGTCCTCGGAGGCCCCGCGGTGCGCGACGACCTGGATGCGATGCTGTGGTGCATGGGTCACCGCGACATGGTGCCACCGAGCGGGGGTGTCTGGGGGCACCATGGATGCCAGTAAAGAGAACTTTTGTCGGATAGACCCTATATAAAGATTGTCCGTGTACCCACAGCCACCGCTTATGGTGCTCTGACGCCCTGTGGGAAAAGCTGACGGCATACAAAAGCACATGCACAGCCGAATCGCGCCGGACCGACAGCAAGCGTGAAAGAGCGTGACCGAGTGCGACCGAGAAGAAAAGCCGTGGACCGAGGAGAGAAGCTGTGAGCACCGAGAACGAGGGCAACCCGGTACCTCCGGCCCCATCGGCACCTCCCGTGCCGCCGGCGTCTCCCGCCACCTCGCCGCAGGCAGCCGCGCCCGACGGCGGGGAAGCACCGACCACCCCGATCCCGCCGGCGCCCCAGGCTCCCGGCGTACCAGCGGGTGACCCTTACGGCACCGCACCACAGGCCCCCGACAGCTCCTGGCCGCCCCCGCCCCCCGTGACCCCCTCCTACGCGGACCCCGGCGCGGGTGCCGGCACCGGCTGGGGCTCGTCGTACGACCAGCAGCACCAGTACCAGCAGCACCAGCCGTTCCAGCAGCCGCAGCACGCGCCGAAGAAGGGCAGCGGGCGCGGCGGTCTGATCGCCGCCGTCCTGGTGGCCGCACTGGTCGCGGGTGGCCTCGGCGGCGGCCTCGGCTACACGCTGGCGAAGAACAACGACGACAGCGGCTCGACGACCATCTCCGCGTCCTCCGACACCGGCGCCACCCAGGTCAAGCGTGCCGCCGGCACCATCGCGGCGGTCGCCGCCAGGTCGCTGCCCAGCACGGTCACCATCGAGTCCGAGTCGACCAGCGGCGAGGGCGGCACCGGCACCGGCTTCGTCTTCGACAAGCAGGGCCACATCATCACCAACAACCACGTGGTCGCCGACTCCCTCGACGGCGGCAAGCTGACCGCCACGTTCCCGAGCGGCAAGAAGTACGACGCCGAGGTCGTGGGCCACGCGCAGGGCTACGACGTCGCGGTCATCAAGCTCAAGAACCCGCCGTCGGACCTTCAGCCGCTCGCCCTGGGCGACTCCGACAAGGTGGCCGTCGGCGACGAGACGATCGCGATCGGCGCACCCTTCGGCCTGTCCAACACCGTCACCACGGGCATCATCAGCGCCAAGAACCGCCCGGTCGCCTCCAGCGACGGCAGCTCCACCAGCAAGGCGTCCTACATGAGCGCCTTGCAGACCGACGCCTCCATCAACCCGGGCAACTCCGGCGGGCCGCTGCTCGACGCCTCCGGCGCGGTGATCGGCATCAACTCCGCGATCCAGTCCGCGTCCAGCGGAGGCCTGGGCAGCAGCGGGCAGTCGGGTTCGATCGGCCTCGGCTTCGCCATCCCGATCAACCAGGCCAAGTACGTGGCCCAGCAGCTGATCAAGACCGGCAAGCCGGTCTACGCGAAGATCGGCGCGTCGGTGTCGCTGGAGGACAGCGCCTCCGGCGCCCAGATCACCGACTCCGGTTCGAGCGGCTCCGCCGCGGTGGAGCCGGGCGGCCCCGCGGACAAGGCGGGCCTCAAGCCCGGCGACGTCATCACCAAGCTGGACGGCTCGGTGATCGACAGCGGCCCGACCCTGATCGGCGAGATCTGGACCCACAAGCCCGGCGACAAGGTCGAGATCACCTACAAGCGCGGCGGCTCGGAACACACGGTCACCGTCACCCTCGGCTCCCGCGTCGGCGACAACTGACCAGCACACGCCCGCACGAACCGGTTACTCTGTTCCCCGCGCCGACCTCCGTCGGCGCGGGGTGGGTTGCCCGAGCGGCCTAAGGGAACGGTCTTGAAAACCGTCGTGGCGAGAGTCACCGTGGGTTCAAATCCCACACCCACCGCATGACGTGAACGGCCCCTGACCAGGCAAGACGGTCGGGGGCCGTCGCCGTGCGTGCTCCGGGCACGGAAGGGGCATGGCCTGAGGGAGCTGTCGTCAGTGCGGCGGCCTCGCCCCCGGCGGCTCTCGTCGGCTGGGCTCCCCACGTGCGTGGCGGAACAGGCCGGCTTCACGTCGGCCGAAGCGGAGTTATGAGACGGACGGCGGGACCGCTGCGGTTCCCTGACTCGGGTAGCTGCGTCGTCAGCGTCTGCGGCGGGCCGTCACGTGTTGCTGCGCGGCCGGAAGAAGCGACGCCCAGACCGGATGGCGAGGACCACCACCGTGACGGCCAGTACGAAGTTGAGCGCATCAACGATCTCGACGACAGGGTGGGGCGCGTGCAGCAGGCCTGGCACCCTGGCGCCGATCATTCCCAGACCCATGAGGAGGGGGAGCCATGCCCAGAGGTAACGCATGCCCGGATCGGGTTTGTCTCCCTTCGAAATCCTGGCTCGCTCCCACCAGCGGCTACCGAGACTCCCGAGAACCAGTGCGCACCCCATCGCGACTACGGACCAGTCCATGAACCGCAGCATCACGTCTCCCTCGGTCAGGGAGGATCTTCCTCTTGGGGGTGATGGCACACAAGAGGCGTCGCGCCGACCCGGCGGATACGAGGGCGGCCGGCGCGAACAACCGCTTCAGGAGTTCGTTCTCCCCGCGGCACCATCGGGGAGCCACCTGGCTACGCCGGCCATGCCGGACGGCCTCGGACCGCTGACGTCCGGCGCCGTTGACGTCACTCGTGGATGCCGACCTCGTCACCGAAGACGGACAGGTTGATGCCGGTGCCCGAGTGGCTGAGGTCTCGCGACTCCTGCTCGTACTCCGTGATGCCCAGTTTGCCCAGCAGTACCTGGGCCTGCGGCACTATGTGGTCTCAAGCGCTCCGCCGCGTCGGCCGCGCGGGTTGGCGTGTGGCACGTCCGCCGGGTGCCGTGCCGTGCCGTGCCGTGCCGCGTCCTTACGGCTGTGCTGCTGGGGGCGGTCTGGGGGCAGCGGTCGGTCAGGGTGCGGCGTGCTGTTTCAGGAGGGCGGCGCCGAGGGGGGTGAGGGTGTGCAGGACCGTGTTGGCGTGCCGGTGGCTGGTGATGAGGCCGGCGTCGCGCAGCACGGCTGTGTGGTGGCTGGCCGTGGTGGCGGTGACCCCGGAGCGGCGTGCGGCCTCGCCGGTGGTGGCGCTGGTGGCGGTGGCCCGCAGGATCGCGGTTCGCGTGGTGCCGAGCAGGGCTTGCAGCGCCCGCAGGGTGTGCAGAGGTGCGTCGTCCGCCGGCGGGGGTGCGGTGAGCCGGTGGTGGAGCGGATAGACCAGTACCGGGGGCAGCCCCGGGTCGGCCAGGGCGATCGGGGTCTTCCAGCAGAAGTAGGAGGGGATGAGGAGGAGCCCGCGGCCGTCGAGATGGACGTCGCGTTCGTCGGGGTAGGACCCGATCTCAAGGACCGGAGGCCGCCAGCGGACCGCGGGCGCCAGGTTCGCGAGTAGCTCCTCGATGCCGGTACGGAAGAGGGCGCCCGAGAGTCGTACCCGCTCCGCGTACAGGTGGGCGTGAAAGGTTTCCTCAAGCGGGGTGATCACGGTGTCGTGGTAGGCGCGCAGGACGCGAACCACCTGGCCGCGTGTCTCGCCCTCGGCGAGCCGGTGGACCCAGGAGGGGGCGCCGACGGTCTGCGCGAGCAGCGCGGTCTCCCTCGCCACCTGGGCGGCGGGCGTGGACAGGAGGGCGTCGAGGCCGGCGTCGAGGCCGTCCTGTCCCGCCGACGGGGTGAGGAAGTCGGGGAAGTAGCTGGCGCGCGGGAAGAGCGGCAGCAGAACGGATCTCACTTCGCGGCCGAGGTCCGTTCCGCGCAGTGTGGATACGGCGTCGCGGTGCCAGGCGGCATAGGCCCAGCGCCCGTCACGGGTCTGGAAACGGTGCAGGCTGGCGGCTATTTCCCAAAGTGCGTGAGGTCCGTCCGCCATTCTGACCCTGGTCAGGTCTTCCGGCGCGAAATGAAAGCGGAGCATCCTTTTCCCCCTGTGGTCATGGGCTCCGGCCTGCGATGTGTCAGCAGGTTCGTAGGAGCATGACAGCGAAAGAGGGGGCCGGGAACATGAGTTCACGCCAGTCGAAAAGCAATGGGGACAGGGGGAATCATGTACATCCGTTCACGAGCCGTAAGAATTCTGGCGATCACCGCACTGACCGCCGGCGGACTGACCGCCGCCGGCACGGCTACGGCGACGGCGGCACCCTCCGCCGCCGAGTCCTGCTACGGCAGCGCGAAGGGCTACTCCACCGACTCCAACAACTGGTGGCCCCAGGGTTCCGCCTGGGCCTACACCACCTCCAACTGCGCCGACATCAACGTCAAGCCCAGCAGCGGCGTCTACGTGAAGACGTGTTTCGCCCCCACGAGCGGTGACTCCTACTGCAACTCCTACCGCTGGATCGCCGCCGGAACCTGGGGACTGGCGGCCACCGACGTCAATGACGGCACCAAGTTCTTCCTGCAGTTCGACCGGTCCAGCAGCGGGAGCGTCGCCTACTGACGGCCGATCCTGCGCCGCATTTGTGCAGCGGACGCAGCGGACACAACTGACGCGGCGCACGCGGTGCAGGCAGTGCAGGCAGTGCAGGCAGTGGAGTTCGAGGTGTGCGGGCAGCGGGGTGGTTCCTGTTTTGGAAAACCCCGACTGCCCGCACGGCCTTTTGCTCTTTACGTGTGCGGTCCGGATGTACGCCGTCGGAATGGGAAAGGTATCGGGCATGCGTTCAGCCGACTGGTACCTGACCGAGGACGTCGACGACTTCCTCGCCCGGGCCGGGGACTTCCTGCGCTCGCGTCCCGGCCTGCACGTCATGCAGTTGACGTGGGCCGAGAGAGTGCGGGCGCGTGGGGCGGAGGCGTTCGGCGCCGGCGTTCCCGTCTTCGGCGTTCTGGAGGAAGCCGGTGAGGCCCGCGCCACCTTCTACCGCCTCCCGCCCCGTGGCTTCGGTCTCTCCCCCCTCACCCCCGAGCAGGCCGACTCCCTCGCCACCAGGCTGGCCGCCCTCGGCCACTCCGTCCCCTCCGTCAGCGCGGACCACGGCACGGCCACCGCGTTCGCCGAAGCCTGGCAGCGGCACACCGGCGCGACGCCCCGACTCCGTGACACACGGTTGCGTCTCTACCGCCTCGGTACGCTCACCCCACCCGACCCGCTGCCGGCGGGCCACGGCCGCGTCCTGGGCGGGCAGGACCTCGAACAGGCCATGTTCTGGTGCGCCGAGTTCGCCAGGGCCGTCGGGGAGGACGTCACCATCGACGCCGGCACGTGGGCCGGCACCCGTTTCGCCGACAAGGACTACACACTCTGGGAGACCCCTGACGGCACACCCGTGTCCGTCGCGGGCCTTAACCCGATGATCGGCGGCCAGATCCAGGTGGACGTCGTCTACACCCCGTCCCACCTGCGCGGCCGCGGCTACGCGGGTGCCGTGACGGCGGAGGTGAGCCGGGCCGCGCTGGCCGCGGGCGCACGGGACGTCGTCCTGTTCGCCGACCTGTCCAACCCGACCAGCAACGCCCTCTACCAGCGCCTCGGATACGCCGGTCTCGCCGACTGGGATGTGTACGACTTCCCAGCCGCGGCGGCTGCCGGGTAGCCGAGGAGAGCCGGAGGCGCCGGAGACCGATCGGGCGGCCGGAGGCGAGGACGACGCGGGTCAGGGGCATGAGCGGCAGGCCAGGGGGCGGGCGACCAGGAGTGTTCGGTTTGCAGGGGTGGTAGTCGGCCGTGTTTCACGGGTGGTGGCCGGCCATGTTTCACGGGTGGTGGCCGGCCATGGTTTGACGGGTGGTGGGCGGTCATGTTTCAGGGGCGGTGGCCGGTCATGCGGGCCGCCGACGCGATGGTCGCGCGGGCCTCGTGTTCCGTCAGGCCGGTGTGGACCGCCGCGTCTATCAGGGGGGCTCGCAGGGCTCGGCCGATGCCGTTCTCGTAGGCGCGGCAGGCCGCCCAGAAGAGGCGGGTGTTGCGCTGGCCCTCGTGGGCGGAGAGGACGAACTGGACCAGGCCCTGGCCGCGGTTGCCGACCGAGGGGTGGGTCGCGGGGTGGGGCGCGCGCGGGGGCGGGAGCAGGAGGCGTAGGAGGGACGGAGGGCAGGGCGCGGGGACCAGGTGCTCGGTGCCGGGGGCCGTGGCGTAGACGCCGTGTTCGGTGCGGGAGCCGGGGCCGACCAGGTAGCCGCCGGCGCCCCGGATGTCGATGCCGGGGGCGAGCCGCCCGGCCGAGTTGGGGACGACGGAGTCCGGCGGCCCGGTCAGCCAGAGGTGGCGGCCGCCGCTCGGGGTGAGGATGACGACCGTCGGCGGGATGGTGAACAGGTGCCGCAGGGCCAGTTCGCGCAGGGCGGCCGTGGCGTCCGTACCGGACTTCACGTCGAGGTCGACGCCGATGAGGCGGTGCGGGGGCAGCCCGCAGGCGATGCCGTAGCCGGTCGCCCAGGGCGCCGCGGCGAACAGTTCGCGGATGCGGGCCGGGTCGGTGGTGGCGTCGTACACCCCGTGGCCTGGGCGGCCGCACTCGCCGTGGCAGGGCGGCAGCGCGGGCTCGGGGTCGTGGCGGTGTGGGGAGCGCAGGGCCGGGAGTTTGGTCCGGGACAGGGGGATGACGGCCAGGCCGCGCTCGGCGGCTGACAGGGCGTGTGCGAGGGCCAGCGTCGTGGCCTGCCGATCGGTGGTGGCCATGACTCCATGTTCGTACGTGCGTTCGAAAAAGGGAAGAGGGGGCCGGTGTGACACGCCGGGGGCGCGCAGGGCCGGTGGCTTCGTCGCAGAGCGGGGCTGGAACGTTTTTTCCCTTGAGGGGCCTGGAGGGGGTGAGTGTCCTGAGTGGTGGCGACTGGTCACGAAATCGATCAAAGATGGCGAAAGGGGTTTATCGACTTGTCATCACGCTTGAGGACGAATAGCGGCTTCCGGGATGGTTCGCCGGGGATTCGGTGGGCAACTCTGGTCTCGCGACGTCGACGACAACCACCGGGACGGTCGGCCAACTGCCCCGGAAAAAGCCTTACTTGACGTATTTCCGGCACAGCCGGGCTCTGAGAGGAAACAACATGGCAAGCATCCGTACCGCCCGCGTTCTCGCCGCCGTCTCGGCGCTTCCGCTCGCCGCCGCCCTTTTTGCCGGTGTCGCGGCCGCGGACAACGGTGCGATCGCGGACGACGGATCGAGCGCCAACGCCGGCACGGCGGGCGTCATCGGCAGCGGCGTCGGCCACGACAACAACGGCAACTCCTCCACCACCCAGCAGAACGCGGTGGGCAACGGCGCCTCGAACCAGAGCAGCACCGCTCAGGTCAAGGGCTCCGCGGGGACTGCGATCCAGCAGGGCAACGACAACGTCGCCGTCCGCTTCGCCCGGCTGTGGTAGGCCCCGTCTGAGCCCTGGTGGGGTGCGGGGTGCGGGGTGTGGTCTGTGGGGATGGGGGGGGCAGTGCGTCCGCGCGGCGGTGCTTCGGCATCGCCGCGTAGGCGTTCTCCGGCCCTCGCCGCCCCCGCGCTTCCCCCTCTCCGCTCCCTCTCCGCTCCCTCGCCGCCCCTCCGGCAGGCCCTCGCTGTCAGCCCCTCCGCCGACCCGTTCGACCTTGACACCGAGCCATATCTGACGGACAGTCAGAAACCATGCATCTGGCTCCCACCGAACGCCAGCAACGGCTGCGCGCCGAACTCCGTGCCTACTTCCGGAGCTTGATCCCGACGCCCGCCCCCGAGGACCCCGCCGAACGCCGTGCCCTGCTGCGTCGTATCGGCGCGGACGGCCTGCTCGGCCTCGGCTGGCCCGTCGAGTACGGCGGTCAGGGCCGGGGCGCCGACGAACAGTTCGTGTTCTTCGACGAGGCGTACCGGGCCGGCGCCCCCGTCTCGATGGTCACCCTGAACACGGTCGGACCGACGCTGATGAAGTACGGCAGCCCGGAGCAGAAGGCCCGCTTCCTGCCCGGCATCCTCCGCGGCGACCTCGTCTTCGCCATCGGCTACAGCGAACCCTCCGCCGGCACCGACCTGGCCTCGCTGCGCACCCGGGCGGTACGGGACGGCGACGGCTGGCGGATCGACGGGCAGAAGATCTTCACCTCGGGCGCCCAGCACGCCGACTGGATCTGGCTGGCCTGCCGCACCGACCCCGAGGCGCCCAGGCACCGCGGGATCTCGATCCTCCTCGTCCCCACGGACGCGCCAGGGTTCTCCTGGACGCCGATCGAGACGGTGGGGGGCCAGGTCACCACGGCGACGTACTACGACGGCGTCCGCGTGCCCGTCGGCAACCTGGTCGGCACCGAGCACGACGGGTGGTCGCTCATCACCAACCAGCTCAACCACGAGCGGGTCGCCCTCGCCGCGACCGGTATGCAGGCCGAGGACTTCTACGCGGACGCGCTCACCGCCGCCCGCACCCCCGATCCGGTGACGGGGCGACGCCGTGTTGACGAGCCCTGGGTGCGATTTCGGCTGGCCGAGGCACATGCCCGGCTGGCGGCGAATCGCCTGCTCAGCTGGCGTCTGGTGGGGGACGCCGGGGCGGGCCGGGTGGCCCCCGCGGAGGCCAGCGGGGTGAAGTTCGCGGGAACGGAATCGGCAGTCGCGACGTATCGCATGTGTCAGGAGATCGTCGGCGAGGCGGCATTGGTCCGGTCCGGATCGCCGGGGGCGTTCGGGGACGGCGAGCTGGAGCGGCTCAACAGGGCGGCGCAGATCAACACGTTCGGGGGCGGGGTGAGCGAGGTGCAGCGGGAGATCGTCGCGACGATGCGGCTCGGGATGCGCAGGACAGGAAGGGGTGGCGACCGTGGCAGTGGCAGGGGGGAGTGAGGAGCCGGGGGCGCGGCCGGGGACGGATGATCTCGGAGCGCGGCTCAGGGTGTACGAGGGGCAGCCGGCGGCCCGCGCGGGCATCGGCAAGGACCCGGTCAACCTGCCCATGATCCGGCACTGGTGCGAGGCGATGGGCGACACCAACCCGGCGTACGAGGGGCCGGACGCCGTCGCCCCGCCCACCATGCTCCAGGCCTGGACGATGGGCGGCCTCTCCGGGCACACCGCCCGCACGGGCGCCTACGACGAGATGCTCGCCCTCCTCGACAAGGCGGGCTGCACCTCGATCGTCGCCACCGACTGCGAGCAGGAGTACCTCAGGCCCCTGCGGCCGGGCGACGAGGTCGCCTTCGACACGGTGATCGAGTCGGTGTCCGGGCGCAAGACCACCAAGCTGGGCACGGGGTACTTCGTCACGACCCGCACGGACGTCCGCGTCGGTCCCGAACTCGTCGGCACCCACCGCTTCCGCGTCCTCAAGTACGCGCCGAGCGGCCGGAAACGCAAGCCGCCGCCGCGCCCCCGCCCGGTGGTCAACCGGGACAACGCCGCCTTCTGGGAGGGCGTGGCCGAGGAGCGCCTCCTCATCCAGCGGTGCGCGGACTGCGGCGTCCTGCGCCACCCCTGGCTGCCGGGCTGCAACGCCTGCGGTTCCCTCGACTGGGACACGGTCGAGTCGTCCGGCGAGGGCACGGTCTGCTCGTACGTCGTGATGCACCACCCGCCCTTCCCGGCCTTCGCCCCTCCGTACGCGGTCGGCCTGATCGAACTCGCCGAGGGCGTGCGGATGGTGAGCAACGTGGTGGGGGTGCCGTACGACAAGGTGCGGATCGGGCTGCCGGTACGGGTGGAGTTCCGCCGGTACGACGATGACGGCGGGGCGTTGACCCTGCCCGTCTTCCGGGTCCTGGACGGGGAGGCATGACATGGACTTCACGCCCACCGAAGCCCAGGCCGAGGCCCGTGACCTGGCCGCCCGGATCTTCGCCGACCTCGCCACCCATGAGCGGCTGCGGGCCGCCGGCACCGGCAGCGACCCGGAGCTGTGGAAGGCACTCACCGCGGCCGGGCTGGTGGCCGCGGTGGCGGAGCTGGGGTTGCTGGGGCTGGTGCTGCTTCTCGAAGAACAGGGGCGCACCACGGCGCAGGTGCCGTATGCGGCGAGCTGTGTGTACGGGCAGCTGGCGATCGCCGCGCACGGCACGGGCGAACAACGGGAGCGGCTGCTGCCGGGGATCGGGGACGGCTCGGTGGTGGTGACCGGCGCGTTTCCGGCACAGACATCGGTACGGCCTTCCTCGCACGGCGGGTCGGTACGGCCTTCCTCGTACGGCGGGTCGGTACGGCCTTCCTCGCACGGCGGGGCCGTACGCCCCTCTTCGCACGGCGGTTTGAGCGGCACCGTGCCTGTCGTCCCGTGGCTGCGCGACGCCACGCACGTCCTGGTCGCCGATGCCGAACGAAGGCTGTGGCTGGTGCCGATCGGCGAGGGCACCGGCATCGAGGAGGTCGAGCTGACCGCGCCCTGGTCGGCAGGGCGGCTCACCCTCGAAGAGGCCCCCGCCGAGCCCCTCGGTACCGGCCCCGGCCCCGGCCTCGGCTCCGACCCCGGCGCCTACGCCGACGTCCTGGCCACCGCCCGCACCGCCTTCGCCGGACTCCAGGCGGGCGTCTGCGCGGGCTCCCTCGCCCGCGCCGTGGCCCACACCAACGCCCGCGAGCAGTTCGGGCGCCCCCTCGCCACCCGGCAGGGCGTCCAGCTCCGTGCCGCCGACGCCCACATGGACACCGAGGCGATACGGGTGACGGCGTACGAGGCGGCCTGGCGGCGGGACGCCGGGCTGCCGTACGCCACGCACGCGCTGACCGCGGCCTGGTGGGCGTCCGAGGCCGGGCAGCGGGTCGTGCACACGGGCCAGCATCTGCACGGCGGGGCGGGCGCCGACGTCGACCACCCGGTGCACCGGCACTTCCTGTGGGGCCGGCAACTGGACGCGTATCTGGGCAGCGGGGGCGAAGTGCTGCAGGAACTGGGGGAGTTGATCGCGAGTGGGAGCTGAGACGACACGGCCGGGCGTGGGCACCGAGCTGCCGGCTCTGGAGATTCCGATCACGCGGACGCTGATCGTGGCGGGGGCGATCGCGTCCCGGGACTACCAGGACGTGCACCACGACGCCGAACTGGCCCGCCACAAGGGCTCGCCGGACATCTTCATGAACATCCTGACGACGAACGGCCTGGTCGGCCGGTACATCACCGACTGCTTCGGTCCGGCGGCACAGCTCCGCAAGGCCGCCATCCGCCTGGGCGCGCCCAACTATCCCGGAGACACGATGGTGTTGACCGGGCGGATCGAGGAGATGGACGACGAGACCCGCACGGCGACCGTCCGCGTGGTGGGCGCCAACGGCATCGGGAACCACGTGACCGGCACGGTGACCGTCGTCCTCGCCGAAAGCACCGAGGACAGGGGCAGCGTCACCGTCACCGTCACCGTCACCGACGAGGTGGACTCATGAGCGTGCGGAGCCGGGACTCGCTCGGCGGGCGGGCGGCGATCGTGGGGATCGGGGCGACCGAGTTCTCCAAGGACTCGGGGCGCAGCGAGCTGCGGCTGGCGGCGGAGGCGGTGCGGGCCGCGCTGGACGACGCCGGGCTGACTCCGGCGGACGTGGACGGGATGGTGACGTTCACGATGGACACCAGCCCGGAGATCACCGTGGCGCAGGCCTGCGGGATCGGCGAGCTGTCCTTCTTCTCCCGCGTCCACTACGGCGGCGGCGCGGCCTGCGCCACCGTCCAGCAGGCGGCCCTCGCCGTGGCGGCCGGGATCGCCGAGGTGGTGGTCTGCTACCGCGCCTTCAACGAGAGGTCGGGCCGCCGCTTCGGCTCGGGCGTGCAGCACCGGGAGCCGTCGGCGGAGGGCGTGGCGCTCGGCTGGGTCCTGCCGTTCGGGCTGCTCACCCCGGCGTCGTGGGTGGCGATGGCGGCGCAGCGCTACCTGCACACGTACGGGCTGACCCCGGAGGCGTTCGGGCACGTGGCGGTGACGGACCGCGGATACGCGGCGACGAACCCGGCCGCCTACTTCCACGGCCGCCCCATCACCCTCGCGGACCACGCGGCCTCCCGCTGGATCGTCGAGCCGCTCCGTCTCCTGGACTGCTGCCAGGAGTCGGACGGCGGCCAGGCCCTCGTCGTCACCTCGGTGGAGCGGGCACGTGATCTGCCGCATCCGCCGGCCGTGATCGCGGCGGCCGCGCAGGGCGCCGGCCGGGCCCAGGAGCAGATGACCAGCTTCTACCGGGACGACCTGACCGGGCTGCCGGAGATGGGTGTGGTGGCCCGCCAGCTGTGGCGCACCAGCGGTCTCGCCCCGGCCGACATCGACGTGGGGATCCTGTACGACCACTTCACCCCGTTCGTGCTGATGCAGCTGGAGGAGTTCGGGTTCTGCGGGCGCGGGGAGGCGGCGGACTTCGTGGCCGAGGCGCGGCTGCCGCTGAACACACACGGGGGACAGCTCGGGGAGGCGTACCTGCACGGGATGAACGGGGTGGCGGAGGCGGTGCGTCAACTGCGCGGCACGGCCGTGAACCCGATACCCGGGGCGGACCGGGTCCTGGTCACCGCGGGCACGGGCGTACCGACGTCCGGACTGGTCCTGACCTCGGACGGGTGAGGTCTCCCGCCTCGGACGAGTGAGCTCTCCTGACCTCGGGCAGGTGAGGTCGCGCCCACTCTTCCGCTCCCCCTCAGGGGTAAACCCGCAGCGGTTCCGCACCCGTACTCCACCTTCAGGAGGTGTAGGCAGCCCCACCCCTACAACCTGAGGGGGACCCCGCTTCGGGACCTGCGGCCGATCCGCCCTGACATCGCTCGCTCATAGCGTGGAGCCATGACCACACCCGTCTGCACCAGCGCTTCGGACGCCGCTGTCTCGGCGAGGCAGACCCGCGCACACACCCGCCCGTACCCGTCGTTCGCGTCGTACGTCAGGGCCCGCCAGCCCATCCTGCTGCGCACCGCCCGCTCGCTGACCGCGAACCCGAGCGACGCCGAGGATCTTCTGCAGACCGCGCTCGCCAAGACGTACGCGGCCTGGGAGCGGATCGAGGACCACCGGGCGCTCGACGGCTATGTGCGCCGGGCGCTGCTGAACACGCGGACCTCGCAGTGGCGCAAGCGCCGGGTCGACGAGTTCGTCTGCGACGAGATGCCCGAGCCTGAGCCGACGGGTGGCGAGGACGATCCGGCCGAGCGGCAGGCGCTGCACGACGCGATGTGGCAGGCGATCATGAAACTGCCCGCGCGGCAGCGGGCGATGGTCGTGCTGCGGTACTACGAGGACCTGAGCGAGGTGCAGACGGCCGAGGTGCTCGGGGTGTCGGTGGGCACGGTGAAGTCGGCCGTGTCGCGTGCGCTCGGCAAGCTGCGCGAGGACCCTGAGCTGGACCTCGCGCGATAGCGGCCGGGGCGGTGGCCGGAGCGGTCGGACAGGCTTTGTTGGCTTTCTCCTAGTGACATACCGAGTGGTATGTGCGCAGAATCAGCGCAGCCCCTTTACCACCGAGTAGGCAATGTCGCCCCCGGGAGGACTCCGTGCTGAGCACCATGCAGGACGTACCGCTGCTGATCTCAAGGATCCTGACCCACGGGTCGAGGGTTCACGGCGCGTCGCAGGTCACCACCTGGACGGGCGACGGCGAGCCGCACCGCCGCAGCTTCGCCGAGATCGGCGACCGGGCCGCCCGGCTGGCGCACGCCCTGCGGGACGACCTCGGGGTCCGGGGAGACGACCGGGTGGCCACCCTGATGTGGAACAACGCGGAACACGTCGAGGCGTACTTCGCGGTTCCCTCCATGGGCGCGGTCCTGCACACCCTCAACCTGCGCCTGCCCGCCGAGCAGTTGGTCTGGATCGTCAACCACGCGGCGGACAAGGTCATCGTCGTCAACGGCTCGCTGATCCCGATGATCGCGCCGCTGCTGGCCAAGCTGCCGACCGTCGAGCACATCGTGGTCTGCGGCCCGGGCGACCGTTCCCCCCTCGCCGGCGCGACCGCGGCCGTACACGAGTACGAGGAGCTCATCGCCGACAAGCCGGCCGACTACGACTGGCCCGAGCTCGACGAACGCCAGGCCGCCGCCATGTGCTACACCTCCGGCACCACCGGCGACCCGAAGGGCGTGGTGTACAGCCACCGTTCGATCTACCTGCACTCCATGCAGGTCAACATGGCCCAGTCGATGGGCCTGACCGACCAGGACACCTCCCTGGTCGTCGTACCGCAGTTCCACGTCAACGCCTGGGGCCTGCCGCACGCCACCTTCATGACCGGCGTCAACCTGCTGATGCCGGACCGTTTCCTCCAGCCCGCCCCGCTCGCCGAGATGATCGAGCGCGAGCGACCCACGCACGCGGCCGCGGTCCCCACCATCTGGCAGGGCCTGCTCGGCGAACTCACCGCCCGCCCCCGGGACGTCTCCTCGCTCACCCAGGTCACCATCGGCGGCGCCGCCTGCCCGCCCTCCCTCATGACGGCCTTCGACAAGCTGGGCATGCGGGTCTGCCATGCCTGGGGCATGACCGAGACCTCCCCGCTCGGCACCATCGCCCGCCCGCCGGCCCATGCGGTCGGTACGGACGAGGAGTTCGCGTACCGCCTCACCCAGGGCCGCTTCCCGGCGAGTGTCGAGGCCCGGCTCAGCGGCCCGGCCGGCGAGCGCCTGCCCTGGGACGGCGAGTCGGCGGGCGAACTGGAGGTGCGCGGCCCCTGGATCGCGGGCGCCTACTACAACGGCCCCGACGCCGAGCCCCTGCGCCCCGCCGACAAGTTCAGCGAGGACGGCTGGCTGAAGACCGGTGACGTCGGCACCATCTCCCCCGACGGCTTCCTCACCCTCACCGACCGTGCGAAGGACGTCATCAAGTCCGGCGGCGAGTGGATCTCCTCGGTCGAACTGGAGAACGCGCTGATGTCCCACCCGGACGTCGCCGAGGCCGCGGTCGTGGCCGTGCCGGACGAGAAGTGGGGCGAGCGCCCGCTGGCCACGGTCGTCCTGCGTGAGGGCTCCACGGCCACCTTCGAGACCCTGCGCGTCTTCCTCGCCGAGGAAGGCAAGATCGCCAAGTGGCAGCTCCCCGAACGCTGGACGGTCATCGAGTCGGTGCCGAAGACCAGCGTCGGCAAGTTCGACAAGAAGGTACTCAGGAAGCAGTACGCCGCCGGGGAACTGGACGTCACCAGCCTGTAGGCGCCGTCATGTGAACGCCCCTGAGCGGGGCGCGGGGAACTGCCGGGGGGGGGGCCCCCCGCGGTGTGTGGGGAGGGCGCGCCGG
>NZ_JBFBJL010000035.1:59066-91586 GCF_040686075.1 Streptomyces sp. NPDC086519 | reverse complement strand
TCGCCACCCCGAAGCGCCGCTTCATCCTCGCCGACACCCCCGGCCACGTGCAGTACACCCGCAACATGGTCACCGGCGCCTCCACCGCCGAGCTGACCGTGATCCTGGTCGACGCCCGCAACGGGGTCGTCGAGCAGACCCGCCGCCATGCCGCGATCGCGGCCCTGCTCCGGGTCCCGCACGTCGTCCTCGCCGTCAACAAGATGGACCTGGTCAGCTACCAGGAGCCGATCTTCGCGGGGATCGCCGAGGAGTTCACGGCGTACGCGACCGAGCTGGGCGTCCCCGAGGTCACCGCGATCCCGATCTCGGCGCTCGTCGGCGACAACGTCGTGGAGCCGTCCGCGCACATGGACTGGTACGGCGGCCCGACCGTCCTGGAGCACCTGGAGAGCGTCCCGGTCAGCCACGACCTGGCGCACTGCCACGCCCGGCTGCCCGTGCAGTACGTGATCCGCCCGCAGACCGCCGAGCACCCGGACTACCGGGGCTACGCCGGCCAGATCGCGGCCGGCACGTTCCACGTCGGCGAGGCGGTCACGGTCCTGCCGTCCGGCCGGACCACGACGATCTCCGGCATCGACCTGCTCGGTGAGCCGGTCGACACGGCCTGGACCACCCAGTCGGTGACCATCCTGCTCACGGACGACATCGACGTCTCGCGCGGCGACCTGATCGTCCCGACGAAGGACGCCCCGGCGACCACCCAGGACGTCGAGGCGACCGTCTGCCACGTGGCCGACCAGCCGCTGACCGTCGGCCACCGGGTGCTCCTCAAGCACGGCACCCGCACGGTCAAGGCGGTCGTCAAGGACATCCCGTCCCGTCTCACCCTCGACGACCTGTCCCTGCACCCGCACCCGGGACAGCTCGTCGCCAACGACATCGGCCGGGTGAAGATCCGTACCGCCGAGCCGCTGCCGGTCGACTCCTACGCCGACTCACGGCGCACCGGCTCGTTCATCCTGATCGACCCCGCCGACGGGACCACGCTCACCGCGGGCATGGTCGGCGAGTCGTTCGCCTCCCCCGAGCCGGTCAAGGACGAGGCCGAAGACGACGGCTGGGACTTCTGACATGACGACGACCGACGTCTACTCGACGTTCGCGAAGGAGGGCGGCCGCGTCGGCAGCGGTGCTCTCGGGAGCGGGCAGGGCGGGGTGGCGCGATGTGCGGGATGACGTACGCGCACTGCCTGCGCGCCCTGTCCCCCCACCCGACGTCCCGGATACGACGAAGACCTGCCGACCTCCCGGCCACGACCTGAGAGGCCGTGACCGCCGGGCCAACGAGAGGAAACCCTCCCGTGCCTGCCAACCTGCCCCATTCCCGACTTCGCCGCGGTATGGCCGTGCTCGCCGCGCTCCCCCTGCTCACGCTCGCCGCCTGCGGGTACGGGTCGGCCTCCGACAAGAGCGACACCGCCAAGGTCGCCGCCGGGGCCAAGAAGATCGACGGCCTCGACACCGTCAAGATCGGCTACTTCGGCAACCTGACCCACGCGACCGCCCTGGTCGGCAACCAGAAGGGCTTCTTCCAGAAGGAGCTCGGCGCCACCAAGGCCGAGTACGCCGTCTTCAACGCGGGCCCCTCCGAGATCGAGGCGCTCAACTCGGGCTCCATCGACATCGGCTGGATCGGCCCCTCGCCGGCCATCAACGGCTACACCAAGTCCAACGGCACCGACCTGAAGATCATCGGCGGTTCGGCGTCCGGCGGCGTGAAGCTGGTCGTCAACCCGAAGAAGATCAAGACGCTGGCGGACGTCAAGGGCAAGAAGATCGCGACCCCGCAGCTGGGCAACACGCAGGACGTGGCGTTCCTCAACTGGATAGCCGACCGGGGCTGGAAGGTCGACGCGCAGAGCGGCAAGGGTGACGTCACGGTCGTCCGCACCGACAACAAGATCACCCCGGACGCCTACAAGGCGGGCTCCGTCGACGGTGCCTGGGTGCCGGAGCCGACCGCGTCCAAGCTGGTCGCCGAGGGCGCGAAGGTGCTGCTCGACGAGTCCTCGCTGTGGCCCGACAAGAAGTTCGTGATCACGAACATCGTCGTGTCGCAGAAGTTCCTCAAGGAGCACCCGAAGGTCGTCGAGGCCGTCCTCAAGGGCTCGGTCGAGACCAACAAGTGGATCAACGCCAACCCGGACGCGGCGAAGGCCTCGGCCAACAAGCAGCTGGCGGTCGACTCCGGCAAGGCGCTGTCCGACGAGGTCCTGAACTCGGCCTGGTCGTCCGTCGCGTTCACCGACGACCCGCTGGCCGCCACCCTCAACACGGAGGCCCAGCACGCCGTCAAGGCCGGCCTGCTCACCGACCCGCTGCTCAAGAACATCTACGACCTGACGATCCTCAACAAGGTGCTGAAGGCCGAGGGCGAGAGCACGGTCAGCGCCGCGGGTCTCGGCAGCAGCTGACCCAGGTCCCGACGAGATCCCAGGAGGTGACGACCATGGCCACGACCACGACACTCGCCGAGGCCGACCAGGCGGTCGAGTACGCGGCACGTCTTGAGCACGTCTCGAAGTCCTTCGCGGCTCCGGGCGGGCGGCAGCTCGTCCTGGACGACATCACCCTCGATGTCGCGCCGGGCGAGTTCGTCACCCTCCTGGGGGCCTCGGGCTGCGGCAAGTCCACGCTGCTGAACCTGGTGGCGGGGCTGGACCGGCCCACCTCGGGCACCATCGCGACGGACGGGCGGCCCGCCCTGATGTTCCAGGAGCACGCCCTCTTCCCGTGGCTGACCGCGGGCAAGAACATCGAACTCGCCCTCAAACTCAGGGGAGTTCCCAAGAACGACCGCCGGGACAAGGCCGAGGAGCTGCTCGAACTGGTCCGGCTGAAGGGCGCGCACGGCAAGCGCGTCCACGAACTGTCCGGCGGTATGCGCCAGCGGGCCGCCCTGGCCCGCTCGCTCGCCCAGGAGAGCAGACTGCTGCTGATGGACGAGCCGTTCTCGGCCCTGGACGCCATCACCCGGGACGTGCTGCACGACGAGCTGACCCGGATCTGGGAGGAGACCGGGCTGTCCGTCCTCTTCGTCACGCACAACGTGCGCGAGGCGGTACGGCTCGCCCAGCGGGTGATCCTGCTGTCGTCCCGGCCGGGCCGGATCGCCCGCGAGTGGGAGGTCGGCATCCCGCAGCCGCGCCGCATCGAGGACGCGCCCGTCGCCGAACTGTCCCTCGAGATCACCGATGTACTGCGTGGGGAGATCCGCCGCCATGGCCAGCACTGAGACGACGCCGGCCAGGGACGCCGGAAGTGTCGAGGCCGGCCTCGACGCCCTGGAGACGACGGCCACCAGCCGCCCGACCTTCCGCCAGACCTTCACCGGCAAGATCCTGCCGCCGATCATCGCGCTCGCCGTGGTCCTCGTGGCCTGGACGCTCCTGGTCCCGGCCGTCGACGACCCGTCCAAGCTGCCCTCGCCGGCCGCGGTGGGCGACGCGTTCAAGGACGCCTGGCTCAAGGGCGACCTGCTCGGCTACATCTGGACCAGCGTCTCACGCGGTCTGCTGGGCTTCCTCTTCGCGCTCGTCATCGGCACCCCGCTGGGTCTGCTGGTGGCGCGGGTCAGATTCGTGCGGGCCGCGATCGGCCCGGTCCTGTCCGGCCTGCAGTCGCTGCCGTCGGTGGCATGGGTGCCGCCGGCCGTGATCTGGCTCGGGCTGAACAACTCGATGATGTACGCCGTGATCCTGCTCGGCGCGGTCCCCTCCATAGCCAACGGCCTGGTGTCCGGCGTCGACCAGGTGCCGCCGCTGTTCCTGCGGGCCGGACGCACCATGGGCGCGACCGGCGTCAAGGGCATCTGGCACGTGGTGCTGCCGGCGGCCATGCCCGGCTATGTGGCGGGCCTGAAGCAGGGCTGGGCGTTCTCGTGGCGTTCGCTGATGGCGGCGGAGATCATCGCGAGCTTCCCGGATCTGGGTGTGGGCCTCGGCCAGCTCCTGGAGAACGCCCGCACCGCCAGCGACATGGCGATGGTGTTCGAGGCCATCATCCTGATCCTGTTCGTCGGCATCGCGATCGACCTGCTGATCTTCAGTCCGCTGGAGCGGTGGGTGCTGCGCAGCCGCGGTCTGCTGGTGAAGAGCTGAGGCCCATGTACCGCAAGCCGGTCCGCCCCGTCCTCGTGGTGATCGCCCACGGCAGCCGTGATCCGCGGCATGCCGCGACCGTGCACGCCCTGGTACGGCGGGTACGGTCGCTGCGGCCGGGGCTGCGCGTGGAGACCGGCTTCCTGGACTTCAACGTCCCGTCCGCGCACGGGGTGCTGGAGTCGCTCGCGGCGGAGGGCGTGCGGGATGTCGTCGCCCTCCCCCTGCTGCTCACCCGCGCCTTCCACGCGAAGGCGGACATCCCCGCCGTACTGCGGGAGGCGCCCTCGATGCTGCGCATCCGGCAGGCGGAGGTGCTGGGCCCCTCCCCGCTGCTCCTGTCGGCCCTGGAACGGCGGCTGTACGAGGCGGGGCTGGCCCCCGCCGACAAGTCCTCGACCGGGGTCGTACTGGCCTCGGCGGGGTCCTCCGACCCGGAGGCGATCGCGGTGATCACGCGTCTCGCGCGGGAGTGGCGGGGCACCGGCTGGTGCGCCGTGCGGCCCGCGTTCGCCTCCGCGTCCCTGCCCCGCACCGAGGACGCGGTACGGGAACTGCGGGAGCTGGGCTGCGCCCGGGTGGCGGTGGCACCCTACGTCCTCGCCCCCGGCCACCTGCCCGACCGGATCGCCCGGGGCGCGGCTCAGGCGGACGTGCTGGCCGAGGCGCTCGGCCCGGCACCCGAGGTGGCGCGGGTGCTGCTGGAGCGGTACGACGCGGCGCGCACCCCGGCCCTGGCGGCCCTGGGGGCCTGAGCGAGGGGCCGGGTGTTCGCGGTCCGGCGCTCCCCTGTCCGTCGGACCGCGAACAGCCGCCCGCGGCGGGCTCTCGTGAGCGCCACGCCGTGGTCGGCACTTACTTCAGCGCCGCGTCCGGCGAACGTGTCACACCAGCGGCTTTAGCGGTTCAGGTTCCCAACCGACTTGTCCCTATTGGGCAGTTGATCAGAGGGCGGCGGTCGCGGCGGCCTCGTCGGCGAGGCGGGCGAGGCGGGCGAGTTCACCGACCGGCATCGAGCCGGGCGCCCGGCGCTCGCGTGCGAAGGCGTTGGCGAGCTGCTGCAGGAGGTCGTTGAGCGGGGTCGGCACGCCGTGCAGGCGGCCCAGCAGGGCGATCTCACCGTTCAGGTAGTCGGCCTCGATGGTGCCGGTGCCCCGGCTGAGGGACTGCCAGGACGAGCCGCCGCCGCGCGGGGCGCCCGCCAGCGGGACCAGGTCCACCTTGTGGCCGCGCAGCGCCCGCTGCTCCTCGACGCTCGCGTACGCGATCCCGGCGGCGTCGAGCACGGCCTCGCCCTCGGCGCGCACCCTCCGGAAGAGAGCCATGGCCTCGCCGTCGGCGATGGGCCCGGCGACGGCCTCCAGCGCGTTGCCGAGGTTGGACAGCAGCTTGGCGTACTGCCAGCGCGCCACGTCGGGCACGACCGGCGCCTCGAAGTGCGACTTCTCCAGGTCGGCGGCGACCAGCCGCGCGGTCCTGTCGGTGCCGTGCGGATGGCGGCCCAGGTGCAGCATGCCGGTGAGCGGGGCACCGCCGGCGGAGACGACGCCCGGTTCCACGAAGGTCGACGGCAGCCAGACGCAGACGCCGTAGACGTGCCGGAAGACGCGCAGGGCGAGACGCTGGCCCTCCACGCCGTTCTGGGCGCAGAACAGGGGCAGCCGCTCCGCCGCGGTGCCGCCGCCCGCGACCGGGGCCGGTCCCCAGGCATGCAGGGCGGTCACGGTGTCCTGGGTCTTGACGGCGAGGACGAGTATGTCGTCCGCGCGCAGCTCGCCCAGTTCCCCGGGGCCGGTGACGGCCCGCAGCCGATACGTGTACTCGCCGTCCGGCACCTTCAGCCGCAGTCCGCCGTCCCGCAGCGCCGCGTGGTGCGCGCCCCGTGCCACCAGGACGACCTCGTGTCCCGCGCCGGCCAGCCGCCCGCCGATCGCACCGCCGACGGCCCCTGCTCCGATGATGATGTAGCGCATGCGACGAGCCTCGCACAGGCGTTGCCTCTGCCTCTGCTTCTGCCTCTGCCCCTGGGACAGGGGCAGAGGCAAGGGGCACGGCATGGCCAACTGCCTGCCCCCCTTCCACGGTCTGCGGAAGGTCACGCTCCCGGGGCCGTCAGCTCCACCAGCTTGACGACCGTGTTCCAGTTCCGGGTGGTGGCGATCATCCCCTTGTGGATCCGGGTCCGGGACAGCGCCTCCGCGAGCTTGGAGCGGCCGAGGCCGTCCGGGGCGTAGAGGTACAGCGCGCGGTCGCCCAGGCGGAACTCCTCAGGAAGGTGGGCGGCGGGGTCGATGTCGGCGTAGCGCTCCGGGGCCACCGGCTCGGAGAGGTAGGTGACGTGCAACTGCTTGGCCGCCAGGTCGGCGGCCGGGAACGGGCAGGCGTCCACGACCGCCTTCAGGTAGGCGTGGTCACGGACGAGCACGCCGACCAGGAAGCCGAACCGCTCCTCGATCGCCTTGGCCAGCTCCGCCGCCAGGGACTCCGCGTCCCCCCGGGCGGCGGTGAAGACGGCCTGGCCGCTCTGCAGGTAGGTCGCCACGGAGCCGTACCCCAGGCCGGTCATCAGCGTGCGCAGTTCGGCCATCGGGAGCTTCTTGTTGCCGCCCACGTTGATCCCGCGCAGCAGCGCCGCATACGTCGTCATTCGAACACCTTAGAACGGCCGTCGTGCCTCGTGGGGGCCGGCACGACGGCCGAGCCGGGCGAGCCGGACTGCCGGAAACTCTGGCCGATCAGAAGGGTCCGGATCAACTCCTACACGCACCTGTGACTTGTTCAACAAGGTTTCGCAATCACAAAGAGGATCCGCGTCGTCGGAAGGGACACCCCTGATCATCACCCCCGAGATGGGTGGATAGATGTAAGGGCCCGACATCCTCCTGGGCGACGAGAGGCGAGCGGCGGACTTCACCGGACAGCACGAGGAGTCGGTCTTATCCGGCCCATACCTTCGAATCGAACGAAGGAAGTCGTGAACAGACCGTGGCGGCCGGGGCCGTCACCGCACACGAGGGGGCATTCCCGTCATGGATCCCGTCATGGGGAACGGAGAGACGCGGGTGCGGGGGCTGGCCGCCCGGGCCGGCGGCTGGAGCGCCCGGCACCGCTGGGCCGCCGTCGGCATATGGGTGCTGTTCGTCGTCCTGGCCATGGGGCTCGGCTCGGCGGCCGGCCGGGTCGACGTCGACAAGAGCGATCAGCTCAAGGGCGAGACCCACACCGCAGCGAAGATCATCGACGACGCGGGCATCAAGGAACCGGCGAGCGAGACGGTCCTGATCCAGTCCCGGGACGGGTCGGTCAAGGCCACGGACACCGCCTTCAAGGCCGCCGTCACGGACGTCATGAAGGCCGTCGACGGCACCGGCAAGGTCACGGACGTCACCTCGCCGTACGTCACCGGGACGATCTCGAAGGACGGCCGCAGCGCGCTCGTCCGGTTCGACATGCGCGGCGACTCCGACACCGCCGGCGACCGGGTCGGCCCGGTGCTGGACGCGGTGGCCGGGGTGCAGAAGGCGCACGGCACGCTGCGGATCGAGGAGATCGGCGGCGCCAGCATGAACAAGCAGTACGACGACGCCTTCGGCAAGGACTTCCAGCGGGCCGAGTACTCCGCCGTGCCGGTGGCCTTCGGCATCCTGCTGATCGCGTTCGGCGCGCTGGTGGCCGCGCTGCTGCCGGTAGGGCTGGCGATCACCGCGATCATGGCGACGATGGGCCTGATGGGCCTGGTCAGCCATCTGCAGCCGATGAGCGACACCGCCAACTCGGTGATGCTGCTGGTCGGCATGGCGGTGGGCGTCGACTACTGCCTGTTCTACCTGCGCCGGGAGCGCGAGGAGCGGGAGGCCGGCCGGGACGCGGGCGCCGCGCTCCGGATCGCCGCCGCCACCAGCGGCCGGGCGATCATCGTCTCCGGGGTCACGGTGTGCGTGGCGATGGCGGGCATGCTCTTCACGGGTCTCGCCGAGTTCGAGGCGATGGGCCTGGCCTCCCTGATGGTCGTCGCGGTCGCCATGGTCGGCTCCGTGACAGTCCTGCCCGCGCTGCTCTCGCTGCTGGGCCGGCGGGTCGAGAAGGGCCGTATCCCCTTCCTGCGCCGCCGCGGGCGGGGTCACGGGCCGTCCGAGAGCCGCTTGTGGACGGCCGTGCTGCGGGGCGTGCTCGCCAAGCCGCTTGTCTCCGTGGTGGTCGCGGTGGGCGCCCTGCTCGCGGTGGCCGCGCCCGCCCTCGGCATGAAGACCTCACAGCTCACCCTGGACCAGGAGTTCGGGAACTCGCTGCCGATCGTGCAGACCTACGACCGCCTCAACCAGGCCTTCCCGGGCGGCTCCGAGCCGGCCGAGGTGGTCGTCAGGGCGAAGGACATCAACGCGCCCGAGGTCAGGCAGGCCCTGACCGACTTCAAGGAGCGGGCGATCAGCTCGGGCGCCTCGCGCGGCCCGGTCGAGATCAGACTGCACGACGCCCAGAACGTCGCCCTGGTCTCCGTGCCGCTGGTCGGCGGCTCCGACATGGACAAGGCCGCCAAGAGCCTGCGGAAGCTGCGCGACGAGGTACGGCCGGCCACGCTCGGCAGGGTCGACGGCGTGCAGGCGCCGGTGACCGGCAACGTCGCGGGCAACCAGGACTTCAACGACCAGCTTCTCGGCTCGGTCGTCCCGGTCTTCGCCTTCGTCGTCGTCTTCGCCTTCCTCCTGATGCTGCTGTCCTTCCGCTCGCTGACGGTCGCGATCACCTCGATCCTGCTCAACCTGCTGTCGGTCGGCGCCGCCTACGGCATCCTCGTCGCCGTCTTCCAGCACGGCTGGGGCGCCTCACTGGTGGGCGCGGAGGGGGTCGGCGCGATCGTCACCTGGCTGCCGCTGTTCCTCTTCGTGATCCTGTTCGGCCTGTCCATGGACTACCACGTGTTCGTCGTCTCCCGGATCCGTGAGGCCCACCTGCGCGGCCGGTCCACCAGGGACGCCATCCAGCACGGTGTGGTCACCACGGCCGGGGTCGTCACCAGCGCCGCCGTCATCATGGTCGCGGTGTTCGCGATCTTCGGCACGCTGTCCATGCAGTCCATGAAGCAGATGGGCGTGGGCCTGGCGGCCGCCGTCCTCATCGACGCGACCGTCATCCGGGGCGTCCTGCTCCCGGCGGTCATGGCGCTGCTGGGCGAACGCAACTGGTACCTGCCCAGCTGGCTGCGGTGGCTGCCGGACCTGACGCACGACGAGTCGCCGGAGGCAGGGGCACCGGCGGTAGCGCGAGACGAGAAGCCCCGCCTGCCCGTCTGAGCAACACTCTTCGGCACAGGGTCCGTTGGTCTCCGCCTGGGAGCAACGGACCCTTCTCCGTGGGGGCGGGCCCGCAGCGCCGGTAACGGGCCAGCACCAGGTTGCCGTCTTTCTTCAGCCTGCGACGAAGTTCATCGAACGAGATGGACGTTTCGGCTGCGTATGCCGTTTACGGCCCGCAGAGTCCTGACGGCGGAGTGGGATCGATGCCGGTGGGTGTGGAACGGGTGTGTGGCCAAGTCCAAGGCTGTGCATTTGCACAACCAGGCCACGGGGGACAACCGGACGTGCGGTCCGGCGCAGCTCGACAAGATGCTGACCGAGGCGCGTAAGGCAAACCTGTGGCTGCGCGAGGGCAGTTCGGTACCGCAGCGACAGATCATCCGAGACTTCGGCAAGTCCCGCGCCAGGGCGGTCAAGGACATCAGGGACCGGCTCCCCATGGCACGCCGGGCCGGAATGCCCAGGTGGAAGCAGAAGCGCGAGGCGCTGCCCCTCTCGACTACACCCGACGCGGCTTCCGGCTGAAGAACGGAGTGCCGCAACTGGCGGGCGGGGTCGCTCTGACCGTGCTGTGGTCACGGGACCTGCCCGCCGGCCCATCCAGCGTCCGCCTCTACCAGGACAGCGTCGGCCACTGGTGACCGGGCCCGACCGGTCCCGCACAAAAGAGGCGCTGCCTTGTCTTGGAAGCGGATTGTCCCGTCAAGGCACCGCGCACCCGGTCCGGCCTCCGTGGATGCGAGACTGACCGCCGGATGGCGAGAAGACGACGCCGTGTGCACCCGCGCAGTCGAGGGCGCGCGGGCGCCGGGGACGACACGGAGGCGGGCGATGGACGAGGCAAGGGCGCGGGAGGTACTGGCCGCGGCGGGTGTGCTGCCCGGTGCGGCGGAGGGCGCCTCGCTGCTCGCCCTGGGCGAGAACGCGGTGTTCGCCGCCGGGGAACTGGTGGTGAAGGTGGGCCGGGACCGCGAGCTCCTCGACCGGGCCCGGCGCGAGCTGGAGATCGCCGGATGGCTGGCAGAGGCCGGTGTGCCGGCCGTACGGGCCGCCGAGCCGAAGGCACTGCTCGTCGAGGGGCACCCGGTGACCGTGTGGCACCGGCTGCCGGATCCGGTCCGGCCGGCCGAGCCGCGCGATCTGGCCGGACTGCTGCGGATCGTGCACGCACTGCCCTCTCCTTCCTTCGTGTTGCCGCCCCGCGAGCTGCTGGGCGGTGTGGAGCGCTGGCTGCGGCTGGCCGGGGACGCGATCGACCCCGCCGACGCGGCGTATCTGCGGGAGCGCCGGGACGGCTTCGCGGTGGCCGCGGCCGCGCTGACGCCCCGGCTGACGCCCGGGCCGATCCACGGGGACGCGCTGCCCCGCAATGTGCACGTCGGCCCGGACGGCCCGGTGCTGGTCGACCTGGAGACCTTCTCGTCGGACCTGCGCGAGCACGACCTGGTGGTGATGGCGCTGTCCCGGGACCGGTACGGCCTGCCGGCCGAGGCCTACGACTCGTTCACCGAGGCCTACGGGTGGGACGTGCGCGAGTGGGAGGGGTGCGGTGTGCTGCGCGGAGCCCGGGAGACGGCCAGCTGTGCGTGGGTGGCGCAGCACGCGCCGGGCAACCCCAAGGCGCTGGCCGAGTTCGAACGGCGGGTGGCCTCGCTGCGGGAGGGCGACGAGTCGGTGCGGTGGTATCCCTTCTGAGCCGCGGCCGCTGAGGAGCGTCCCCAAGGGGCGCGGGGCTGAATGGGATGTGCGGCTACCGCCGCGTGGGCGCGACCAGCCACGACGGCGCCGCGGACGCACAACGACGCAGCGCGGCGTTTCGATCTGAGCGGAACGCTCAAGCCGCTTCGACCGGCTCCCGCAGCGGCCAGGTCCCGTCCACCACCGCGTCCGCCTCTCCCTTGCGGCGCAGGAACTGCTGGAAGTCCGCCGCCCATTGCGCGTACCACTCCACCTGGCGCCGGTGCAGTTCCGCCGGGCCCAGGGCGGCGATCTTCGGGTGGCGGTCGGCTATCGCGCGGGCCAGGCGGGCCGCGGCGAGGGCGTCGGCCGAGGCGTTGTGGGCGGCGGCGAGGGTGATGCCGTACTCGGCGCAGACCGCTTCCAGGTTGCGCTTGCCGCGGCGGTAGCGGTCGACCCAGCGGTCGATGGTGTACGGGTCGATGACCGGCGCCGGGTCGAGGCCGCCGAGGCGGTCGGAGAGGGACGGCAGGCCGTGGCGGCGCAGTTCCGCCGAGAGCAGGGTGAGGTCGAAGGTCGCGTTGTAGGCGACGACCGGGACGCCGGTCTTCCAGTAGCCGGTGAGGACGTCCGCGAGGGCGTCGGCGACCTGGTCGGCCGGTCCGCCCTCCGCCGCCGCCCGCTCGTTGCTGATGCCGTGCACCGCCACCGCGTCGGCCGGGATCTCCACGCCCGGATCCGCCAGCCACTCGCGGCGGCCCAGTTCCTGCCCGGCCCTGACCTCGATCACGGCCCCCGTGACGATCCGCGCCTCGTGCGGATCCGTACCTGTCGTCTCCAGGTCGAAGCCGATCAGGAGCTCCTGGTGCCAGCCCATGGGCGGCCCCCCTTCATTGGTGGTGCTTTCCCCCAGTGGTCTCCACCCTCGCATGCGCCACTGACAATCAGAGGACCGCGTTCCGCTTGGCGCCGCGCGACCGCCGCGTGTGCCTCAGGACACCGGGCGCGAATCCGCCCAGGCCATCTCGAACTCCTCGCGGTACGTCGGGAAGAGCCCGGTTTCCAGGACGTCGTCCGACTTGACCACCTTGCTGCCGTTGCGGAGCACCAGCACGGGCGACTCCATCCCGCGTGCCCCGCGCAGATAGGACTGGACGACGGCGACACCGTCCGCGCCGTCGCCGTCCACCAGGTAGGCGGAGAAGCGGGGGGTGTCGTCGTAGACCTGGATCTCGAAGGCGCCCGGGTCGCGCAGCCGGGAGCGGACCCGGCGCATGTGGAGGATGTTCATCTCGACCGAGCGGGCCAGTTCGCCCCGTTTCATGCCGAGCTCGCGTTCGCGGCGCTTGACCGCGCTGGAGGCGGGGTTGAGGAAGAGGAGCCGGACCCGGCAGCCGGTCTCGGCGAGGCGGACCAGGCGGCGGCCGGAGAAGTTCTGCACGAGCAGGTTGAGGCCGATGCCGATGGCGTCCAGGCGGCGGGCGCCGCCGAAGAAGTCCTCGGCCGGGAACTGGCGCATGAGGCGGACCCGGTCGGGGTGGACGGCGACGACGTCCGCGTACCGGTCGCCGACCAGGTCCTCGACGGCGTCCACGGGGAGCCGGCGCGCCGAGGGCACGTCGCCGCCCGCGCCGAGCATCTCCAGGAGCCGGGCGGAGGCGCGCTCGGCCTGGTCGAGGACGGCCCCGGACAGCGCCCGGTTGCGGGAGACGACGTTGCGGGTCACCTCCAGCTCGTCCAGGGCGAGTTCGACGTCCCGGCGCTCGTCGAAGTACGGCTCGAAGCACGGCCAGTGCTGCACCATCAGCTCGCGCAGCTGAGGCAGGGTGAGGAAGCTGAGCACGTTGTCGTCGGCGGGGTCGAGCAGGTAGCCCTTGCGGCGGCTGACCTCGCGGACCGCGACCGCCCGCTGGACCCACTCCTGGCCGGCCGGACCGGCCGCGGCGACCACCCACTCGTCGCCGTGGACGGGTTCGTAGATGGGCCGCAGCACGGCGGCCACGACCGCGCGCATCCGCTGTTCGACGAGGTTCAGCCAGATGTAGGCGCGGCCGGCCCGCTGGGCGCGCGTACGCACCTCCAGCCAGGCGTCGGCGTCCCACTCCAGCTCCGGCCCGATGGAGCCCGTGGCGTCCATCGGCCGGGCCAGCGACACCGCGCCGGGCGGGACGTCTGTGGAGTTCCCCTCGTGACCCTCGTCACCAGGGGGCAGCTCCAGGCCTCCCGAGCCCACCCGTGCACCGCCTTCCGCTCCCCCGAGCTCTCCCCATGCCAACGATCAAGGAAGGGTACTCCGGGAGTGGTCGGCGGTGCAGCCGGATGGACAGGTCGTTTCTCAACTACCGTTTCCGGGCTGTCCGTTCTGATCAGCGAGGGCGGCCGGCGTGAGCGGATTCATAGCGGTGACGTCCCGCGGGGCGATGGAGAAGCCCTGCCAGTGGACCGGCATCGGCTGCTGGTCCTCGTCGCGCGCGATGTGGTGGAAGCCGACGTTCACCCAGACCACGGGGTTGGTGAGGGTCTGCCCGTTCACGAACTTGTCGACGGTCCTGGGGTGACCGGTCGCGCAGCCCGGGTTGTTGCTGGCGAACTGCTCGCACTTGTCGTACTGGGTGAAGTAGACGTCGTGCGAGGTGAAGGCGTGGCCCGGGTACGTGTTGCTGGCGCCCCGGACGATCTCGTAGGACCGCGCGTGCCCGTCCTTGTTCTTGCCGGCCGTGCTGACCACGCGCCACCAGCGCATGTTCTCGGCGTCGCCGGCGAGTTCCTTGGTGACGTCGGTGCGGGTGGTCTTGTCGGTGGGCGCCTCCTGGCCGTGCACGGGAGCGCTGACCTTCGAGTCGTACTGCTCGATGCGGCTCTTGGAGGAGCCGTCGAGGTCGAAGTCGAGCTTCCAGAAGACGTTGTGCGCGTGGCTGGTGGCGTAGGCGTGGGCGCCCTTGCCGATCGGCCAGCCGCGGCCGTCCCCGGCGTCGTAGTCGCTCGGCGAGAGGCTGCCGGTGGCACCGACGTTCATGTTGATCGTGCCGTCGTCCTGGAACCGCCACTCGGTCATGTACTCGTACCAGCCGACCTTGTTGACGGTGTAGACCAGCAGGTCCTTGCCCTGCTGCTGGTACACCCGGTTGCCGGTGTCGGCCTGCATCCGGTACGCGTGGCCGCGCGAACGGGTGGTGGTGCACAGGCCGTTGACGTCGGGGTGCGCCGGGTCCCAGGCGTCGGGGACCTTGACGGTCTTGATGGTGCCGCCGGGGCACTCGGCCGAGGCGAGCGGCATCAGGCCCTGGGCGAAGCCGAAGCCGGTCAGGTCGTCGTACTCGACGCTGCCGTCGTCGTAGGGGACGTCGATCTGGGCGAGGCGGGCGCTGGAGAGCACCTTGATGGGGGCCGACTCGCCCTTGGGCTGGTAGGAGATGTGCTCCAGGACCAGTCCGGCCTTGCTGTCGTAGCGCCAGCACATCCGCCAGGTGGTGCCGGTGGACAGCTTCTGCTCGATCCGGTACGCGGCGGAGCAGTCGGCGGCGGCCGCGGCGGCCCGCCCCGGCTGTGCGACGGCGGGTCCGGCCGCCGTGGTCGCACCTGCGGCCAGCGCGGCCGCGGCGAGACCCACGGCGGCCGTCCTGCGGGCATGGCGGATTCTGGGCACGCGCGTGCTCGCGCGCATGTTCACGTGCATGACGAAGTGACTCCTGGTACGGGAGGTTCAGGTGGAAGGTGATCGGAGGAGCCGGCTCAGCCGCCGAGCTTCACGACCTTGCGCGCGCTCAGGTCGACGACGAGCGACCTGGCGTCGATCCACGGGCCGTTCTTCACCTTGGGGAAGAGCCGCACACAGCGGTGTTCGCCGCACGCGTCGAGCGCGGCGGGCCGGGTGCCCTCGGTGGCGCGGTAGACCGCGCTGTTGAGCAGCAGCTGCTGCTCCGGGTCGGTCAGTTCGGTGCCCGTGGCGTCCTTGAAGTCCGCCTTCAGGCCGGCGCCGAGCGGATCGGCGACGAGCAGCTTGAGGGCCTCGACGTTCTCGTCGTGGCTGAGCGGCGGCTGGACGCCCTTGCGGCTGGTGGTCTGCTCGACCTTGCCGGTGTCGAGGTTGACGGTCCGGGTGACGAGGGTGTCGTCCCGGTAGTCGTAGAACGTCACGTCCGCGCGGCGCGGCGCGTTCGCCGCGTCCAGTTCGTTCGCGTCCGGCTCGGCGAGGTCGACGCTGAGCCGCTCCGGGCCGCGCCGGCCCTCGACGTTCTCCCCGGCGCTGAACATCTGCTTGGTCAGGGCGAGTTGTTCGACGCGCCTGGTCTCGTCGTCGGTCAGCGGGTCGCTGCCGGTGCCCTTCTTTCCCTCGGCCGGCGACTGTTCCACGACCCCCGGTCTGACGGCGTCCTGCCCCTGGCCGGCCTGCTGCGCGGCGACCGCGCCGTTTCCGCCGCCGCCTCCCGACTCGTCCGCCCCGGCCGTGCCCGGCAGGGTGATCCCGACCATCACGGCGGTTCCCGCCACCGCCAGTCCCGCACCGGCCACCACCTTGCCCAGATGGCGGTGCACTATCTTGCGCACATCTTCCCCCTACTCCCCCTTGGTCACAGGGAGTACGTGTCTGCCCCACTGATTCGGCACACTTCGCCACATGGGCCGCTGTGTGCACTGGTCGCCGGGTAAGAGGGGCGTAAGTCACGAGGGGTTCCATTACTTTCGGGCAGACTCATGACCAAGGCGCCCCCGGGCGCGGGACCCACCTGGAAGAGTCGACTTCATGCAGGTCTGGCCTGGAGAGGCATATCCGCTCGGCGCCACGTACGACGGCGCCGGGACCAACTTCGCGGTCTTCACGGAGGCCGCGGACCGAGTGGAGCTGTGTCTGCTGCACGACGACGGCTCCGAGACGGCGGTGGAACTGCGGGAGAGCGACGCCTTCGTCCGGCACGCGTACCTGCCGGGCGTGATGCCGGGGCAGCGGTACGGCTTCAGGGTGCACGGCCCGTACGACCCCGGTCGCGGGCTGCGCTGCAACTCGGCGAAGCTGCTGCTCGACCCGTACGCGAAGGCGGTCAGCGGGTCGGTGCGCTGGGGCGAGGAGGTGTACGGCTACCACTTCGGCGACCCCGACAAGCGCAACGACCTGGACTCGGCGCCGCACACCATGACGTCGGTGGTGATCAACCCGTACTTCGACTGGGGCGACGACCGGCGGCCGCGCACGGAGTACCACCACACGGTGATCTACGAGGCCCATGTGAAGGGCCTGACCATGCGCCACCCGGGCCTGCCGGACGAGCTGCGCGGCACCTACGCGGGCCTGGCCCATCCGGCCGTCGTCGAGCACCTGACGGCGCTGGGCGTCACGGCCCTGGAGCTGATGCCGGTCCACCAGTTCGTGAACGACCACCGGCTGGTCGACATGGGCCTGAACAACTACTGGGGCTACAACACCATCGGCTTCTTCGCCCCGCACAACGCGTACGCCTCCTGGGGCGACCGCGGCCAGCAGGTCCTGGAGTTCAAGTCGGCGGTACGGGCGCTGCACGAGGCCGGTATCGAGGTGATCCTCGACGTGGTCTACAACCACACCGCCGAGGGCAACCACCTGGGCCCGACGCTGTCCTTCCGCGGCCTGGACAACCCGTCGTACTACCGGCTGACCGACGATCCGCGCTACTACATGGACACCACCGGCACCGGCAACTCGCTGCTGATGCGGTCCCCGCACGTGCTCCAGATGATCATGGACTCGCTGCGGTACTGGGTCACCGAGATGCATGTCGACGGCTTCCGTTTCGACCTCGCGGCGACTCTCGCCCGGCAGTTCCACGAGGTGGACCGGCTGTCGTCGTTCTTCGACCTGGTGCAGCAGGACCCGGTGGTCTCCCAGGTGAAGCTGATCGCCGAGCCGTGGGACGTCGGCGAGGGCGGCTACCAGGTGGGCAACTTCCCGCCGCTGTGGACCGAGTGGAACGGCAAGTACCGCGACACCGTGCGCGACCTGTGGCGCGGCGAGCCGCGCGCGCTGGCGGAGTTCGCGTCCCGGCTGACCGGCTCCTCCGACCTGTACCAGGACGACGGCCGCCGCCCGCTGGCCTCCATCAACTTCGTCACCTGCCACGACGGCTTCACGCTGCACGACCTGGTGGCCTACAACGAGAAGCACAACGAGGCCAACGGCGAGGACAACCGGGACGGCGAGAGTCACAACCGCTCGTGGAACTGCGGTGTGGAGGGGCACACCGACGACCCCGGTGTCCTGGAGCTGCGCGAGCGCCAGATGCGGAACTTCGTCGCCACGCTGATGCTGTCCCAGGGCGTGCCGATGATCAGCCACGGCGACGAGTTCGCGCGCACCCAGCAGGGCAACAACAACGCGTACTGCCAGGACAACGAGGTGTCCTGGGTGGACTGGCCCGATCCCGGGGAAGACGGCGGGCTGCCGGCCTTCACGCGCGCGATGGCGCGGCTGCGCAAGGAGCACCCGGTCTTCAGACGCCGCCGCTTCTTCCACGGCCGCCCGGTGGAGGGCACCCACGACGAGCTCTCCGACATCGCCTGGTTCACCCCGGAGGGCCACGAGATGGTCCAGCGGGACTGGGACTCGGCCCAGGCGTCGGCCCTCACGGTGTTCCTCAACGGCAACGCGATCTCGGAACCGGACACACGGGGGCAGCGGATCGCCGACGACTCGTTCCTGCTGATGTTCAACGCGTCACCGGAGCCGCTGGACTTCGTGGTGCCGGTGAACCACGGCCGGCAGTGGGAGGTGGTGGTCGACACGGCACAGGCCGAGGGGGTGCCACCCGGGCCGAAGGTGGACGCGGGGGCACGGCTCACTCTGGTGGGCCGGAGCCTGGCTGTGCTGAAGAGGCCGGCGTAGGGATGCGTGCTCCGACGGGCTGTTGGGCAAGTGCGGGCCGGTGGGGGCCGGTCGCGCGGTTCCTCGCGCCCCTTCGGGGCGCTGTACCGCACGCGGTGGCACAAAAGCCGAGCAGCCGGGTACATACGTCCGCATGACAGCCGAGCGAACCGCCCCCACCGTCCCGACGGCCACCTACCGGCTCCAGCTCCAGCCCGGCTTCCCCTTCCCGGCCGCCGAGGCCGCCGTGCCGTATCTCGCCGCGCTCGGCGTCTCCCACCTCCACCTCTCCCCCGTCCTGGAAGCCGTCCCGGGCTCCACCCACGGCTACGACGTCGTCGACCACGCGCGCGTACGCGAGGAACTCGGCGGCGAGGACGCGCTGCGCGCGCTGTCGCGCACCGCGCGGGCGCACGGTCTCGGTCTGGTCGTGGACATCGTGCCGAACCACATGGCGATGTCCCCCCGGCACAACCACGCCCTGTGGGAGGTGCTGCGGGAGGGCCCGAAGTCGCCGTACGCGCGCTGGTTCGACGTCGACTGGGAGGCGCAGGGCGGGCAGCTGCTGGTGCCGGTGCTCGGCGGCCCGGTCGGCGAGGTGCTCGGGCAGCTGACGGTCGACGGTGACGTGCTGCGCTATCACGAGCACGCCTTCCCGCTCCGGGCCGGCACCGCGGGCCTGCCGCTGCCGGAGCTGCTGGACGCGCAGTGGTACCGCCCGGTGTGGTGGCGGCTGGCCCGCACCGAGCTGAACTACCGGCGGTTCTTCACCATCTCGGAGCTGATCGGGGTGCGGGTGGAGGATCCGGAGGTGTTCGAGGCCACCCACGCCAAGATCCTGCAACTGCTGCACGAGGGCGTGGTGGACGGGCTGCGGGTCGACCACCCCGACGGCCTCGCCGACCCCGACGGCTACCTCGCGCGGCTGCACGAGGCGACTCGCGGGCGCTGGACGGTCGTGGAGAAGATCCTGGCCGACGGCGAGCATCTGCCGGCCGGCTGGCCGGTCGCGGGGACCACGGGGTACGACGCCCTGCGGCACGTGGACGGTCTGTTCACCGATCCCGCGGGCGCCGGTGAACTGCTCGGCCAGTACCGCGCGTTCGCCGCCCCGCAGACGGACCGGGGCGGCGACTGGGCGGCGACGGTGCGGCGGGCGGCGTACAAGGTGATCACGCACGAGCTGGCGGCCGAGACGGACCGGCTGACCCGGGCGGCCACGCGCGTGTGCGCGGCGTCGCCCGATCCCGTACTGCGCGACCGGGCGCCCTGGGCGCTGCGCACCGCGCTGGAGGAGCTGCTGGTGCGGATGCGGGTGTACCGGCCGTACCCCTCCGGTGACGTCGCCGCCGTGGTCACCGAGGAGGCCGCCGAGGAGGCCCGGCGGGCCTTCGTGGTGCCCGAGGAGGGCGGGGCGGTGGACGTGGTGCGCCGGCTGCTCCTCGCGGGGGACGGGCCGGGGGCCGAGGAGTTCCGGACCCGGTTCGCGCAGACCGCCTCGGCGCTGCGGGCCAAGTCCGTGGAGGACACGGCGTTCTACCGCTATGTGCCGCTGCTGGCGGCGACCGAGGTGGGCGGGGACCCGGGCAGCCCGGGGATCTCCCCGGACGCCTTTCACGCGTACTGCGCGCGCGTGCAGCGCGACTGGCCGCTCACCGGGACGGTGGTGACGACGCACGACACCAAGCGCAGCGCCGATGTGCGGGCCGCGCTGGCGGTGCTGACCCAGTGCCCGGAGCGCTGGGCGGACGTGCTGACCGAGGTGACCCGGGAGGGGGAGGGGGTGCCGGACGCGCAGCTGGCCTGGGCGGCCTGGCAGACGGTGTTCGGGCTCGGACCGGCGGCCCCGGAGCGGGTGCGGGAGGCGCTGGTGAAGCACGTGCGGGAGGCGGGCCTGTACACGAGCTGGACGGAGCAGGAGCCGCCGTACGAGGAGGCGGTGGTCTCGTTCGTCGCGGCGGGGCCGTGCGGGGTGCCAGGAGAGCGCGTGGCGGCCTTCCGGGCCTCGCTGGGGCCGCACGTCCGGGCGAACGTGCTGGGGACGGCACTGGTCCATCTGACGATGCCGGGGGTGCCGGACGTCTACCAGGGCACGGAGGGCGAGTACCGGGCGCTGGTGGACCCGGACAACCGGCGGCCGGTCTCCTTCCCGCCGCGGCAGCCGGGCGAGAAGGACGCGGTGACGGCGGCGGCGCTGCGGCTGCGGGCGCGGCGCCCGGACGTCTTCGGCGACACGGCGACGTACACGCCGCTGACCGCCGAGGGACCGGCCGCGGCGCACTGCCTGGCGTTCGCGCGCTCCGGTCGGGTGGTCACGGCGGTGACCCGGCTGTCGCTGCGGCTGGCCGCGGCGGGCGGCTGGCGGGAGACGGTCCTGGCGCTGCCGCCGGGGCGGTGGGCCGACGTGCTGGCGCCGGGGCGGGAGTTCACGGGGCACGTGCGCGTGGGCGAGCTTTTCGAGGGGCTGCCGGTGGCGCTGCTGGAGCGGGTGGACGACGGGGGCTGACGGGACTGGCGGGGCCTGACGGAACCACCGGCAGAATTCACTCGAACGAGTGAATATGTGGCTGATTCGGGGAGTTGCTGAAACCCGCCGGGCGCGGGCCGCGTCGGTTATCGGCGCGCGGAGCGGTTCCGCGCCCCGTAGTGGCTTCGCACTCCCCGCCGCGCCAACCGCCCCGCCGGACGACAGCGCATGCCTCGGGGCGCCCCCTGGAGCCTCCCCCGGGAGGTCCTTGACAGTTCACCTATGCCGTGCGGGACTGGGGAATGCGAAGCCGGGCGGACAAGTCGGGGGTGAGTCTCCTGCCGGAGCTGCGTTACCCCAGTGTTCCCGAACTCGTCTCGACCGCCCGGGCGCTGGCCGCTCACCGGCCCGGCCTGTGCACGTTGCGGCAGATCGGCCTCTCCCGCGGGGGCAGGCCGCTGCACCTGCTGTCCGTCGGGCACGCCCGGCGGGCGGTGCTGGTCGTCGCGGGCGCCCACGCCAACGAGCCGACCGGGGGCGGCACCCTCCAGGCGCTGGCCCAGCGGGTGCTGCACGAGCGGAACCTGCGGGCGGAGACCTCCTGGCACTTCCTGCTGTGCGCGGACCCGGACGGGGCGAGCCTGCACGTCACCCCGGCTCCGCGCAGCCTGTTCGACTACCATCTCGGCTTCTACCGGCCGGCGGGCCCGGAGCAGCCGGAGTGGTCGCCGTCGGTGCTGCCGCCGGACCGGCTGCCGCCCGAGACCCGGGCCCTGCTCGGGGTGATCGACGAGCTGCGCCCCTACCTCCAGGTGACGCTGCACGGCACCGATCTGGGCGGCAGCTGGGTGCAGTTGACCAAGGACGTGCCGGGACTCGCCGAGCCGTTCGCGAAGTCGGCGGCGGAGCTGCACATCCCGGTGGAGACGGGCGCCTCGGACGCCGCGGGCTGGCCGCGCTCCGGGCCCGGGGTGCGGGTGATGCCCGGTCCCGAGACGGGTGTGGCGTACCCGAGCCTGCCGGACGACGCGCGGCACAGCACCTGGTACTACGCGCACCGTTACGGCGGTCTGACGGCGGTGGTCGAGGTGCCGATGTGGGCGAGCGACCTGGTCGACGACCCGGCACCGCACCCGGCACCGGCGGCGGCGATGCGCCGGCTCGCGCATCGGCTGCTGCGGGACTCGCGGGAGGTGGAGCGGGTGCTGGCCGAGGCACTGCCCCGGCTGGACGACCTGGACGGGCCGCTGCTGCGGGCGGCCCGCTGGGTGCTGGGGCTGATCCCGGGGCTGGCCGAGGACTGGATCCAGCGGCCGCCGGTCGACACGACGATGGCGTACGTCGGCAGCGTGGACGCCTTCGGGCGGCGGCTGCCGTTGCGGGCCGCGTCGATGCTGCTGCGGGTGCTGCGGGAGGCGGACGACCGCGCGGCGCCGCTGCTGGAGCAGCTGGTGGCCTCCTGGTGCGAGGCCTACGGGGAGCGCTTCCAGGCCCGTTGGGTGCCCGTGGAGCGCCAGGTGGAGCATCAGTCCCGGACCGTGCTGGCGGCGGCGCGGCACGCGCGTGAGCGGGCCGCGTGAGGGCGGGCCGCCCGAGGGCGAGGGCGGCGTGCGGGCGAAGGCCGCGTGCGGGCCTGGGGCTGCCCGGTGCCCGCACGCCGCCCCCGGCTCAGCCGTCGAGGGCGAAGACCGGGCCGGTCCGGGCCGCCAGCCGGCAGGGGTTCGCGAACGTCTCGCGGTACTCGATCGGTCGGCCGTTCCACTGCCCGCGCGCCTGGGCCGTCACCGGGAGGTAGACCATCGGGCACATCGCGCCCCTGGCCGGGGGGATGCGGGCGATGTCACCGCCCACCGCGTCGAGCCGGGCGCAGGCCTCGGCCGCGCGGGAGTGCCCCTGGGGCGGGTCGCACCGCAGCAACGTGACGCGTGTGTCGCCGGAGTGGCCGTCGCCCGTGGTGACGGTCAGGTACAGGTGGTCGCCGTCGCGCGTCAGGTCCGGCGCGGCCTGGGCCGGGCCGGCCGTGAGCAGGGCGGCGGCCAGCAGGGCCCCGGCGGCCGCTGTCGCTTTGCTGAGATGCGTCATTCCCCGTGCATCGGCACGACGGGCTCGGTCCCCCAGCCCGGCTCACCCGATCGGGCACGTGCGCGCGCGTGGCGGTGCGCGATGTCGAACGCGCTCAGGACCACGCGTGTCTGGTACTCGGCCTGGCGTTCGACCGGGATCCATCGCGCGCCGAGGGCGTCGTGGTAGTCCGCGCACCAGGTGTCGATCAGCCGGTCCAGGTCGGGCAGGGCGGCGGCGGGGTCGTGCCCGGTGCTGCGCAGGAGCTGGTGCAGCAGCCCGGCGGCGCGCAGGACCAGCCGGCGCCCGGCGATGCGCAGGGCGGCCAGATGGGCGGAGCTGAGCGGGGGCAGCGGGCGGGCGCTGCCGGCGTCCGTGTCGGGGTCCCAGGCCTCGGCGAGGCCGGGGCAGACCAGCAGGTAGTCGTCGACCGGCGCGAACAGCCGGGCCGCGTCCGGCGCCGCGGCCAGCTGCGGCCGGACCCGGGCCAGGACGCCGTCCAGGAGGTCCGTGTCGTGCCGCAGGGTCCGGCTGACCGCGCGCAGCGCCGCGTCCCGGTCGGCGGGCGGGGTGCCGTCCTGGACGGCGGCCACACCCCACATGGGCGCCTCCACGATCGCGGTGACGGTGCCGTGCCGGTACGGGTGGAACCAGGTGGACTCGACGGCGGCCTCGGTGATGGCGGCCGCCAGGTCGCCGCGGCGGGGCGGCGGGACGCGGTAGACGGCCGGGCCCAGGGCGGGCCAGTACAGGGTGTCGTACGCGCCGAGTTCGCGGGGGATGCCGAGCCCGGTCGCGATGTGCGCGAGGCGCCGGTCGAGGCCCGGCAGGTCGCGGGTCAGCTCGACGAAGCCGCCGCCGACGTCGACGCCGTGCAGCGAGCACTGCAGGAAGGGCCGCAGCTCGTCCTGGAGGCCGAGCAGTGCCCGGGTCTCGGGCAGCGCGACGGCCTCCGCCCCGCCGGGAAGCCACTCGGGCTGTTCCAGGAAGCCGGGCCGGAAGAAGTTCCGGAAGTAGTGGCCCAGGGTGTACGGCCCGGCCAGCCAGCCCTCGTTGCGGCGGGAGCCGTCGGGGTCCAGGCACAGCAGCAGGTTCCAGGTGACGTCGGCGCCCTCGGTGAGCCGCGGGTCGGCGAGGACCCGGTCGGCGAGGCGCCGCAGGGTGGCGCCGCCAACGGGTTCGTTGGCGTGCGGGCCCGCGACGACGAGGACGTGACGGGCGCCGTGACCGATGGAAAGCAGCCACATCGGGGTGCCCGCGCGGGAGACCCCGGCCCTGCGCAGCCGGGCGTCCCGGGGGCGGTCGGCGACCAGCGCGGCCGCCCACGAGGCCAGCTCGTCCACGGACGGATAGCGGAGGAGGGGCGGCAGGTCACACCTCCACAATGCGGTGCCGTCACTTCACATGGTGTGCATGGCGTACGCACAGTCAGTCACGACTTGAGGGGTACGTCAACACCGCGGCGGACAAACACTTTTCGGCCACCGCGCGGGAGCTGTCCAGGAGACCGGGGACGGGCCGGGCCGGGGCTCAGTCGCCCGCGAGCCGGAAGGCCATCCGGCCGAAGGCGACCTGGTCTCCTTCGCGGACGACGGCGGCGCCGGTCACCCGGCGGCCGTTCACGGTGGTGCCGTTGGTGGAGCCGAGATCCCTGAGCACCCACAGGCCGCCCTGGCGGCGGAGTTCGGCGTGCACCCGGGAGACCGTCTCATGGTTGAGCCGCAGCCCGTTGGCGGGGTCGCGGCCGATCCGCAGCGGGTGGTCGTTGCCCGGGTGCGGCAGCAGCAGCTTGGGCAGCCGCTCGGCCTGCCAGGCCCGGCGCAGCCGTACGGTGAAGCCTGAGACGGCCTCGACGGTGCCGAAGAGCACGCGCGCGAAGCGGCTCTCCTGGGGCAGGTCGGCGGTGAGCGCGGCGAGTTCCTCGGCCCGGCGGGCGGCGAGCGCCAGCTCCATGCGGCGCACGAACGTGTCGTGCGACAGCCGTCCCATGGCGACGCCGTCCCGCAGCACGCTCAGCGCCTTGTCACGCTCCGCGTCGGACAGCCGCGCGGGGTAGGTGTGGAACTCGAAGGACGACGTCACGCTGCCGATTCTGAGTGAGTGAACCCCGGGTGTCCAGAAAACGGGAAAACGGCCGCCACGCGCGCGTACGTACGGCGACACCCGCCGGGAAAGCCGTGATTCAAAAGCGGACTGATCGCTTTCGCGGCACGATGGACGCACTACCTCACGATGAGCCAGACGAAGGGGACCGTCCGTGCAGTTCGAGGTGTGGGCACCGCAGGCAGACCGTGTGACGCTCCATTGCGGCGGCGCCACGTGCGCGTTGGAGCGCGACCCGGAGCGGCCCGGCTGGTGGACCGGGGAGGCGGACGCCGAGGACGGCACGCGGTACGGGTTCGCCCTGGGCGACGGCCCTGTGCTGCCCGACCCGCGCTCGCGCCGCCAGCCGGACGGCCCGGACGGGCTCAGCGCGGTCGTCGACCACACCCGCCACGAGTGGCGTGCCGCCTGGCCCGGACACGCGCTGCCGGGGGCGGTGCTCTACGAGCTGCACGTGGGCACGTACACCCCCGAGGGCACCCTGGACGCGGCCGCCGGCCGCCTCGGCCACCTGCGGGAACTGGGCGTCACGCACGTGGAGTTGATGCCGCTGTGCCCGTTCCCCGGCCGGCACGGGTGGGGGTACGAGGGGGTCTCGCTGTGGGCGGTGCACGAGCCGTATGGCGGCCCCGAGTCACTGAAACGGTTTGTCGACCAGGCGCACGAACTCGGTCTCGGCGTCGTCCTGGACGTCGTGCACAACCACCTCGGCCCGTCCGGCAACTACCTGCCCGCGTTCGGGCCGTACTTCACCGACGCGCACCAGACACCCTGGGGCGCCGCGGTCAACCTGGACGCGCCCGGGTCCGACGAGGTGCGCGCGTATCTGGTGGGCAGCGCGCTGGCCTGGCTGCGCGACTACCGGATCGACGGGCTGCGCCTGGACGCGGTGCACGCGTTGTGCGACACGCGCGCGTGCCACTTCCTGGAGGAGCTGTCGTCGGCCGTGGCCGGGCTGGCCGCCGAGTCGGGCCGTCCGCTGTTCCTGATCGGCGAGTCCGACCTGAACGACCCGCGGGTCGTCACCCCGCGCGCGGAGCACGGGTTCGGCCTGGACGCGCAGTGGAACGACGACTTCCACCACGCTCTGCACGCCGCGCTGACCGGCGAGTCCCAGGGCTACTACGCCGACTTCGCCCGCGCCCCGCTCGCCGCCCTCGCCAAGACGCTCACCGGCGGCTACTTCCACGACGGCACCTACTCCAGCTTCCGCGGCCGCCGGCACGGCCGCCCGCTGGACCGCGCGCGGGTGGCCGGACACCGGCTGCTCGGCTACACCCAGACCCACGACCAGGTCGGCAACCGCGCCCAGGGCGACCGGCTTTCGGCAGCCCTCTCCCCCGGCCTGCTGGCCTGCGCCGCCACCCTGGCCCTGACCGCGCCCTTCACGCCGATGCTGTTCATGGGCGAGGAATGGGCGGCCGGCACCCCCTGGCAGTTCTTCACCGACCACACGGACCCCGACCTCGCGGAGGCCGTACGGCGGGGCAGGCGGCGGGAGTTCGCGGCGCACGGGTGGGCCGAGGAGGACGTGCCCGATCCGCAGGACCCGGCGACCCGGGAGCGGTCCTGCCTGGACTGGTCGGAGCCGGAACGCGAGCCGCACGCGCGCGTGCTGGCCTGGTACCGCAGGCTGCTCGCGCTGCGCCGCGAGCAGCCGGACCTCACCGATCCCGATCTCGCCGACACCAAGGTGGCCTACGACGAGACGGCACGCTGGCTGGCGTTCCGGCGCGGCGACGTGCGGGTGGCGGTGAACCTCGGCGCGGAACCGGCCGCGATCCCGCTCGGCACCGGGCGGGTGGAGGTCCTGGCAGCGTGGGACACCGTGGGGGCACCGGGCACGGACGGGGTGCTGCGGGTGCCGGGCGAGTCGTGCGTGGTCCTGACCCAGGCCTGATCCTGGCCTGACCCGGGGCCCGGGTCAGGCCAGGATCAGGCCCCGGCACCGGGCGTCCCGCTACAGCTCGTCGTCGTCCATGGTGTCCTCGGGGTCCTCGGGGTCCTCGGGGGCCTCGCGCAGCTCCGTCACCCGCTCCAACAGGATCGTCTCCCAGGCGCGCCGGAGCTGCGTGCGCAGCAGCGGCAGGGGGCTGTCGTCGCGGCCTTCGAGGCGGTCGGTGAGGCGGATGACGGTGTCGCAGCGGGCCAGCCACAGGCCGCGCAGGCAGGGGCGGGGGCCGTAGCCGGCCAGCGTGGCCGCGCGGACGGCCGCGCCGGAGCCGACCGCGAGGGCGAGCCCGGCGATGTCCTCGGCGGGGTCGCCCACCACCGCGTCGGTCCAGTCGAGCACGCCGCGCACCCTGCCGTCGGCGCTGACCACCAGGTGCTCGCCCTTGAGGTCGTGGTGGGTCAGCACGGCGGTACCGGGCTGGGCGGCGAGCTGGGCGGCGACCGGCGGGGTCAGCTGGAGCAGGCGGGCGGGATCGAACTCGTCGGCGGCGGCGAGGCGTTCGGCGGCGGGCACGGCCATGCGGCGCAGCGCCTCCAGGGAACGCGGCGGGGTGCGCGGCACGCCGAGTGTCTCGGCCTGCCGTACGGGCACCTCGCGCAGTCCGGTGAGCAGCCCGGCCAGGTCCGCCTCGCCGACCGCGGAGACGTCGTGCTCCTCGGCCGTACCGCCGGGGATCACGGTGTCCAGCGTGTACGTCAGCCCCGGTGCCCACTCGCCGTGCGCCACGCCGGCCGGGACGGCGACCGGCAGGTGCGGCCGCGTCAGGTCGCGCAGGCGCAGTTCGCGGCGCTGGCGGACGGCTGCGTCCCGGTCGGGCGCGAGACGCAGCACATGGCGGGTGCCGACCCACCAGGTGGAGTGCTCAGTGCCCGCCGTGACGGGCCGCGCCTCGGCGCCCGAGGTGCCGCCCGCGCCGTCCTTGAGCAGCGAGCGGACCAGTCGGCGGACGGTGTCCGCGGTGGGAGTCGGTGGCTGGGTCATGGATCGCGCCGTTGCCGTTCGGGGTGGGGTAGGGGCGAGCAGGTGGTGGCGGGCCGGGTCGGTCAGCTCACGATGACCATCTCACGGGTGGTGTTGTTGAAACGACGGCCGCCGTCCTCGGTCACCGTGACGATGTCCTCGATCCGCACCCCGAAGCGGCCGGGCAGGTAGATGCCGGGCTCCACGGAGAAGCACATCCCGGGCACGAGCGGCTGTCCCTCACCCTCGATCATGTACGGCGGCTCGTGCGTGGTGACGCCGATGCCGTGCCCGGTGCGGTGGATGAAGAACTCGCCGTACCCGGCGTCGGTGATGACCGCGCGGGCGGCCCGGTCGACCTCCTGGCAGGCGGCGCCGGGGCGTACCGCCCGGAAACCGGCCTCCTGGGCGGCGCGCACGACGTCGTGCACCTCGCGCTCCTCGGCGGTCGGCGGGCCCACGTGCACGGTGCGGGTGGTGTCGGAGCCGTAGCCGTCCTTGAGGCCGCCGAAGTCGAGCACGACCATGTCGCCGTCCTGGAGGACCCGGTCGCCGACCTCGTGGTGCGGGTTGGCGCCGTTCGGGCCGGAGCCGACGATGGTGAAGTCGACCTGGTCGTGGCCGAAGCGGCGCAGCAGGTCGGCGAGGTCGTGGCCGACGTCGGACTCGCGGCGGCCGGCGAAGGGAACCTTGCGGATCTCCTCGAACGTTGCGTCGGCGGCCGCTCCGGCGGCGGCGAGGAGTTCGAGCTCGGCCGGGTCCTTCACGGCGCGGAGCATGGGCAGCGCGTCGGTGAGGGAGGCGTAGGAGGTGCCGGGGAGTGTCTTCTGCAGGCCCAGCAGGTGCATGGCCCAGGCGTTGTCGCTGACACCGAACCGGCCGTCCTTGCCGAGCAGGTCGGCGGTCACGGCGTAGGGGTCCGTGCCGTCGGTCCAGTCCCGCAGGGTCAGCACGGCCGCGCCGGCGGCCTTCTCGGCGTCGGGGGCTTCGAGGGCGGGGACGATCAGCACGGGGTCCCTGCCGGGGGCCAGGACGAGGAGGGTGAGCCGTTCGGTGACCGCCGTGGGGGTGTAGCCGGTGAGCCACACCATGTCGGGGCCGGGGGCGACGAGGAGACCGGCGAGGCCGGCGTCCGCGGCGGTGCGCGCCGCGCGCGTCATGCGGGCCTGGTAGTCGCCGGCGGTGAAGGGGGCGGCGGGGGTGGTGCCGGTCATCCAGGGCCTCCTTGCGCGGGTGACGGGGCGGGTATGCGCCTCGGCATGCATCCTGCCGGGTGCGGCGGGGCCGCGCGAGCCGGTTTGGGCGAAGCCGCCGTTGCGGGTTGCGGTGGGTCGCCGGTGCGGGGTGGGTTGTGGCTGGTCGCGCCCACGCGGCGGAGCCGCACGTCGACACCGCCCCGCGCCCTCCCGGGGCGCGTCCGTGCGGATGTTCTCAAGTGAGGACGCCCGGCATCACGGTCAGCCGCTGGTACCCCCCGCTCGCGTGCCGCACCGTCAGCTTCGTCTCCTTCCCCGGCCGGGCGTCGGCGACCGCTCGGGCCAGGTCGGCGGCGCTGTCGATCCGCCGGTCGCCGAACCGGAGCAGGATGTCGCCGCGCACCAGCCCCGCCGAGTAGCCGGGTCCGGGTACGTGGACGCCCACCACCAGCGCGCCCGCCTTCTCGGCGTCCACTGCCTCCACGCCCAGGGCCGCGGCCGCCGTCGGCGAGGGGGCGGGGGTGGCCGGGGGTGCCTGGCTCGGTGTGGTCGGCGGGGCCTGGTGCCGCAGTTCCGCCAGTCTGCTCATGCCGATCACGGTGGCGCCCACCGTGCCCAGCCCCACCCCGGACAGCACCAGGGCCGTGCCGACGAACGTTCCGAACAGCAGGGTGCTGATCCGGCCGGCGCGGCGGCGCGCGGCGTGCGGGCGCCGGGCGGGATCGGCTGGGGGGCCGTCCCGGCGGTCCTGACCGGGGATCGGCTTGGGACGCAATGCGATCTGTTCCATGGTTCGCCTCCACCCCGAGCCCTACCCTGCGCACGCGGGCGCGATGAGCCACGAACGAGTGAGACTGACCCTGGGTGAGCGGCGGGAATCCTTAGCCCTCACCTGTGCCACGGGCACCGTCGAGAAGGGCCACCACCAGGTCCGCCGCCGCTCCCGCGGGCATCCCGCCGTACACCAGTTCCATCCGGTGGACGAGGCGCGGTGCGGCGACCGTGCCAGGGACGCCGGCGACCGTGCCAGGGAGGCCGGTGACCGGCCGGGGACGCCCGTGGCCGTGCCGGGGACGCCCGTGGCCGTGCGCAGGGACGCCGAGGGCCGTGCGCAGGGACGCCGAGGGCCGCATGGAGCCGGTCGCCTCGCCTCCGGTGGTTCCCTGGAGGCGGTGGCGGGCTGCGGCACCGGCGGCACGTACTTCGTGTGCGCGGACGGCTCGTTGCCGTACGCGGAGTCGCCCGGGTGGCGCCGATCCGCCGGCCGGACGAGATGGTCATGGACCAGGGCACACTGCTCCGGCCCGGCCGCGGAAAGGACCTCGGGCTGTCGCCGCTGCTCCGGCCGGCCGGGGAGTTCGAGCGGCTGGGCGACCTGCCCCAGGCCGAGCGGGTCCGGGTCTGCACACCTCCCTCCGGTAGGAACCCGCGCGATGAGCGCCGTCAGCCGACCGGCAGTGACGGCGCGAGCGGCGGGCGGGCCGGAACGAAGCCGTGGAGCCGGCGGGCGAGGTGGTCCGCCCGGTAGCGGTCGACGTTCCGATGCCAGTTGAGGATGCCGGCCATCCAGTTCTGCAGGTCGCGCACGTAGGCGTCCATGGCCTTGCGCGCTGTGGCCGTCAGCTCGAAGTCGTCGTACACGACCGGGAGTTCGCTCGCCACGACGTGTTCGAACTGCTGCATCCGCTGGGTCATCAGGTCGTGGACGACGTGGAGTGCAGTCGGGTAGTCGACGCCGAAGAAGTTCTGGACGACGAGGACGGCGTTGTGCAGCTCGCCCTCGTACTGGATCTCCTTCTGGTAGGAGAAGACGTCGTTGATGAGCATGCCGTAGTCGATGGCGGCGTTCTCCAGGGAGCGCACCGGGCCGCTGCGGTACACCTCGGGCGGGATCGCGGGGCCGTGGCCGCGGCGGGCCAGGCTCAGGGTGAGGTCGGAGCCGAAGGTGGCCCTGCGCATCTCCAGGTAGTCGACCGGGTCGGGGACGCGGTGCTGGAGCTGGTTGGACATCTCCCAGACCCAGCTCTCGGTCATGGTGTCGACGGACTGCTTGAGGGCGAGCCGGTCCTCGGGGCTCATCCCGGTGGTGGTGCGGGCCCACAGGTCGAGCAGGCCGCGCTCCATACCGGTGGCCGGCACCGGCACGGGCTCGTCGGCGAGGGGCATGCAGGCCGAGAGGCGGGCGGTGGCGAGCCGGGCGCCGGCCAGGTCGCGCCGGGTGCCGAAGCAGAGGGGGTAGTAGTCGTCGGCATAGGTGCCCCAGGCCAGCCACCGGGCGCTGAGGTCGAGTTCCTCGGGGGTGGCGTCGGGGTCGAGTCCCGCGGAGCAGAGCACCAGGTCACAGGCGGCCAGCCGGTCCTCGTCCCAGACGCCCTCGGACAGCATGCCGGTGCCGTGCATCCAGGCGGTCAGCCGGGGTCGGGCGGCGTCGAGATGCGGGCTGACCTCGACCTCGTACGGCATGTGGAAGTCGGGCAGGAGGGAGGGGCCGACCTGCTGGAAAGGCACATGGGAGTAGGCGCTCAGCCTCCCTTGCCGTCTGAAGGACGTGGGAGGTGCGCCCACCGCGGCGGCCGCGGCCAGCAGGGCGCCGACGTCCGCGGCGGAGGTGCCGGGGCCGGTGAGGTGCTGCCAGGGGGAGGACGGGACGGCGCCCTGGTTCATGTAGCGGCTGGAGCGCAGGTGCCATTCGTGGCCGCCGGACTGCCAGTCCTGCAGGCCCTTGGTGTAGGCGGCGATCGCGGCGGCCTGGCCGGGGGTGAGGCCCCTCTCGGCGGCGAGGGCCGGGACTTCGGTGAGGGCGGTGTGCTCGAACTGGTGGAGGCGGGAGGTGAGGATGTCGTTGACCGTGTCGGCGGCCTCCTGGGTGGTGCAGTCGAAGAACGTCTCCAGGACCAGCACGCCGTTGCTGTTCTCGCCCTCCTCCTCCACCTCGCGCTGGTAGGAGAACAGGTCGTTGCGCAGGTGGACGGCGTCGGCGAAGGTCTCCATCAGCACCCTCAGCGGTCGCGTACCGGCCACGGCCGCGGGCACCTCGGCCGTCGCGTACTCGACCAGCCCCGCGGACCAGGGGGCGCCGCCGACCTTGCGGCGCATCTCGATGTACTCGACGGGGTTGGCGATCCGCCCCTCGTTGATGTTGGACAGCTCCCACATCGACTCGTTCAGCAGGTGCTCGGTGGCGACCGCGAAGCGGCGCCGCCAGTCGGCCGACATCGAGGGCACCGTGCGCGCCCACAGGTCGGCAAGGCCCGCCTCCACCGGGTTCTGCGGCTCGGGCACGGGGGTCGCGAGATCGAGCGGCATGAAGAGCGGGAGGCGGTCGAGATGGGCCTTGCCGGCGGCGCGGTCCTGGGTGCGCTTGTACATGTCGAGGAAGTGGTCGTCGAAGAAGAACACCCACACGTACCAGTCGGTGATCAACGAGAGGGCCGGGCCGTCGCAGTCGGGGTGGGTGTAGCCGCACAGCAGGCCGTAGTCGTGTGCCTCCAGGTCTGCCTGGGTCCAGATCCCGGAACCCTCCAGCATGCCCATCGCGCGGGCCCACTCGGTGGAATGGGCCCGGGCCTCCGCCAGATGCGGGTTGAGCCGCGCGGGATACGGCATGTAGAAGTGCGGGAGTTCGAACGGCTGCGTCATGGCCGGGCCCTACCCGCGCGCCGCGAACGCCATCCGCCGCGCGGCACATGATCACACCATCGCGTGAACAGCGGCCCAATCCGGGAACTCCGCCCGGCTGGTGTGGCGTTCGGCTCTCGCCGTCGCCGTCGCCGTCGCCCACGCCCACGCCCACGCCCACGCCCACGCCCACGCCCACGCCCACGCCCACGCCCACGCCCACGCCCACGCCCACGCCCACGCCCACGCCCA
>NZ_JBFBJL010000035.1:0-58968 GCF_040686075.1 Streptomyces sp. NPDC086519 | reverse complement strand
ACGCCCACGCCCACGCCCACGCCCACGCCCACGCCCACGCCCACGCCCACGCCCACGCCCACGCCCACGCCCACGCCCACGCCCACGCCCACGCCCACGCCCTCGCCCTCGCCCTCGCCAACGATGCCGAACTCGCCGACGGCGAACTGGAGATGTTCTTCTTCCTGCTGACGGTCGCGGGCAACGACACCGTGCGCTCGGCCGCCCCCGGCGGACTGCTGGCGCTGGCCGAACACCCCGGGTCGTACCGCCTGTTGCGCACCGGCGAGGCCGGAGCGGACGGTGCCGTGGAGGAGTCGCTGCGCTGGCATCCCCCGATGCTGACCTTCCGCCGCACCGCCGCGCGGGACACCGAGCTGGGCGGGCGGCACATCACGAAGGGCGACAAGGTGGTCGTCCTGCACGCCTCGGCCAACCGTGACGAGCGGGCCTTCGCGGAGCCCGACCGGCTCGACCTCACCCGGGCGCCGAACCCGCACGTGTCCTTCGGGGACGGCCCGCACGTCTGTCTGGGCGCCCACTTCGCCCGGCTCCAGCTGCGCACGCTCTACGCGCAGGCGCCGCCCGTCCTGACGCCCGCCGGCCCCGCCGGGCGACTCGTCTCGAACTTCATCAACGGGCTCAAGTCGCTGCCGGTCCACCTGGGTTGACCTGGATCAGGGCATGGGTGCCGGCCGTGCGCCAGTGCTCCGCGTCGGCCGCGTCCAGGGCCGCCTCGGTGTCGGCGGAGAGCCCGGTGACCACATCGGACTTGAGGGTGCGCAGCGCGGCCACGGGGCCCGGGAACCAGGCGGTGACGTCGGCGAAGGGAGTGGTCGGCGGCCAGAGCCGGTCGCCCACCAGACGGCGGTAGTTGAGGTCGCCCTTGAAGATCGTCAGCGTGGCGGCGGCGAACTCGGCGCGCAGGTCGCCGGGCATCTCGGCATACGGCAGCGGGGCGCAGGAGAAGGGGTGGGCGCGCACGGCGAGGCGCCCGTCGGCCATCGCCGACCAGAGGGTACGGCCGTACCCGGCGGCGGCGCCAGGGGCGGCGGTGAGCCTGCGCAGGGCGTCGAGCACGTCGGCGGTCGTGGCGTCGGAGACGTAGTACGGACCGGGCTTGATGTGCAGGACGGCGCGTGCGATGCGGCCGGTGTCCAGAAGGTGGGCGATCAGCAGCAGGTCGGGGACGAGTTCGCGGCCCGCGTTGTCGGCGACCAGGCACAGGGTGCCGCCGTGGAGCAGCGGCCACAGGGCGGCGCTGTCGTCGGCGACCAGGGCGTCGACGGCCTCGCCCGACTCGGCGGCGGAGAGCCGGAAGCCGAGGTCGGCGCGGTTACCCCAGAGCGAGCCGTGCAGCAGGGCCCGGTCCGGGTCGTCGCCGAGGTCGTCGAGCGCGGCGAGTTCCTCGTCGGTCTCCTTGGCGTCGAGTTCGGCGAGCTTGAACGGGCGGAACGGGTCGATGCCCTGCCAGGGGCCGGGGGCGAAGTAGCCGACGGCGTCCAGGAGCCGGCGGTAGAAGTAGCTCTCGGACCACAGCCACGGCACGTCGAACCAGGACCGGCCGACGTAGGTGCCCAGACCCCAGTCGCGCCAGCCGCCGGCGTCACCGGGCAGGGGTTCGATCACGCCCTCGGTGCAGTTGTGCAGCAGCGCGTCGAGGGCGCGGTGCTGTGCGGGGCCGTACGGGAAGGCGTCCCGCACCTGGCGGATGATCGCGGGGTGCCGTTCGGCCAGCACGCTGTGCGGGAAGGGGCCGGTGGTGCCGAGGATCACGGGCGGTTCGGCGGAGTCGGGCATGGGCGCCACGCTATCGCGCGGGCCGCCCGGCTCCGCCGGACCGCGGAACACCTGTCACGCCGGCCGTCACGCCGGCCGTCACGCCGTTCTGATCTCGCGCTCCAGTTGGGTGGCGAGGGTCAGGTAGCGGGCGCGCCGGTGCACCGGGACCAGGCCGCGGATCATCAGGTACCACATCTCGGCGACCCTGCGCGGCAGTCGCCCCACCGGCTCCAGGTGGCGGCCGGCGACGCGGGTCCCGACGAAGAAGCAGATCAGGGAGTGCGCGACCGCGCCGACGTCTATGTCCGGGTGGACGTCGGACTCCTTGACGGCGCCCATGAGTTTGCGGGTGGCGAACTCCAGCCACTCGGTGAACGGGTGCCTGAGCGGCGGCCGTACGGTGACGTCCGCGGTGGCGAGGCGCAGTCCGGCGCGCGGGATCGGACCGTCGACGGCGAGCCGGGCGATCGCGAACGTGGTGCGCATCAGGGCTTCCAGCGAGGAGTAGCCGCGGCTGTCCATCTCCCGCACCAACTGGCTGGAGGTACGGGACTGGAGCTCCATGATGGCGTGCGCCAGGTCCTCCTTGGCGGCGAAGTGGAAGTACAGCGCCCCCTTGGTGACCTTCGCGTGCTCGACGATCTCGCTCAGGCTGGTGGATTCATAGCCGCGCCGGTCGAAAAGGTCGGCGGCGGCGGTGATGATCGTGGCGCGGGTCTGCTCCGCGCGTAACTGCCTCGCCATCGACTCGACGCTCCTTCACGGCTCCACGACTTCATGACTTCACGGCTTCACGACTTCCAAACCGACGGGGCATGCGGTTTGTTTTTTACCCCGTGCACACGATAGCTCACGGTGCGGCAGCGGGAGGCACCTGTGCGGAGCTTGGTGACGCACTCGTGCACGTCGCGCGTGCGACCACGCGAACAGGGGTCCGCGGTGCGCAAACGGACGAGATCAGAACACGCCTCTCCCTTGCGTTCTCACCGTTTTCCGGAAGCGATGCGGGCGGCCGGTCGATCATCGGTGATCACCACGATACGAGCCGGACGGTCGGTTCTCAACGGCGCCTGGAAAGTCAGCAAAACGGACGAGCCGGTCGGTGCCACGCACTTCAACCGGCCCTGTGATCAACCGCACTGAACAGTGCGGCCCCGATTCCCGTACTCCCCCGGCAGACCCCCTACCCGCGCCCGCCGAGGAGACCTCCCGATGACTCGGACGACCGCCCGCCTGAGAGTCACGGCAGCCGCCGCGACGGCCCCGCTGCTGCTCCTGTCGTGGGCGGCGGGGTCCGCCCAGGCGCACGGCGCGCCCACCGCTCCCGCCAGCCGGGCCTATGCCTGCTCCCCCAGCGGCGGCAGCGCCTCGACGGCGGCCTGCAGGGCGGCGATCACGGCGAGCGGGCAGAACTTCGTCGCGTGGGACGACGTGCGGGTGGCGGGCGTCGACGGCCGGGACCGGCAGGTGATTCCGGACGGCAGGTTGTGCGGCGGCGGTCTGCCGGCGTACAAGGGGCTCGACCTGGCGCGCGCGGACTGGCCCGCGACCGAACTGACTCCGGGCGCCCGGGTCACGATGACGTACGCCGCGACGATCGCGCACTCCGGCACGTTCAAGCTGTATCTGACCAAGCAGGGCTACGACCCGACGAAACCGCTGACGTGGTCCGAACTGCCCGCGCAGCCCTTCGCGGAGTTCAAGGACCCGCCGCTGACGAACGGGGCGTACCACTTCAGCGCGACGCTGCCCGCCGACCGGACGGGCCGTCAGGTGCTGTACACGATCTGGCAGACCAGCAGCACGCCGGACACCTACTACTCGTGCTCCGACGTGGTGTTCTCGGCGAAGAAGACCGCCGGGAAGAGCGCGGAGAAGGACGCACGGAAGGACGGCGCGGCGACGGCGAGCGCGAAGCCGCGGCCGACCGCGACACCCGTTTCCGGCACCTCGGCGAGCGCCGCCGCCCGCGCACAGCGGACGGCGGCGGCGCCCCCGGTCTCCCCAAAGACCGGGACCACCGCCGCCGACGGCACTCCCGTGGCCTCCGACACGGACCCCGGTGCGGGCCCGTCGGCGCCACTGCTGGCAGGCGGCGCCGCCGCGGTGCTGGTGCTCACCGGCGGCGCCGCCCTGGCGTCGCGTCTGCGTCGACGCTGACAGCCTTTGTTACGAGGTCAGTTGACGAAGACGGCGGCGCCGTTGTCGGTGACCGGGGCGTACTTGGCGGTGAAGTAGCCGGCGGAGGGGCAGAGGATCGAGCCGGAGGTCTTCGTGAACGCCTGGTTGCTGAAGGCGAGGCTGTTGTCGGTGTTGGAACTGGTGCCGGACAGGCTGGGCGCCTGGTAGACACAGGTGATGCTGCCCAGCAGGGTCTTCAGCTTGACGGTGGTCTGGATGGTCGAGCCGCTCGGCGGGGTGACCGTGACCGAGCCGTCGGAGGCGACCGCGGTGGTGTACGGCATGTTGTCGACCGTGATGCTGGAGACGCCGGTCACACCGGTCACGTTGCTGGTGCAGCTGCCGAAGGTCTGCGCGGTGGCCGACTCGGTGGCGGTGCCGGAGGCGGCCGGGTTGTCGGTGACCGTCGCGGTGAAGGTCGAGTCCGCACAGGTGATGCCGCTGGTGCTGGTGGCGCTCGAGTAGAGGGTGGCGGTGGTGCCGCTGGCCAGCGAGGCGCTGAGGGTGTCGCCGACCGCGACGGCGGTGCCGCCGGCGCTGCCCGTGGTCAGCACGGCGCCGTCGGCGGAGGCCGGAACGGTGGCGGCGACCGAGAGGGCGACGACGGTACCGGCGAGGGCGAGGAGGGATCGCGTACGCATGCGGGTTGCCTCTTTCTAGGGGACTTGCGTTGATTGGGGGGACTTGCGCGAAGGGGCGCGAATGCGGCGCCGGCCGTTGCCGGCTCGTCACGCCTTCTCCGTACGTGACGGGCCGGCAACAGCGGTCAGGCCGGACACCGGCCGAAAGCCTGGGGGGTTAGGCCTCCGGCCGGGCCGGTCGCAGGCGTGCGGGCACGGCCCCTGGGGGGAAGCGACCGTGCTGACGCCGCTGATCGGAGCGGTGATCGAAGAGGCCGGGAAGCGGTCGACGCCGCTCGGCGGATCCGGCGCCACGGACCCGAAGGAAACAGGGAGAGTTGTAGACCTGATTGCCCGTCAACGTCAAGACCGATCAAGGGAGTTGGGCATTCGATCATGGGAATGCATGGCCGGGACACAACTGACGTGAATTCAACACTCTTTTTTCACAACTGTCTTGACCCTGAAAAGTAACCGCCGGTAACTTTCAGCTTGGCTACTGCCGCGTAACCAGAACGTCCTTGCGCCCGCCGGGAGTTGCGAGGAGGGGGCGCGGCAGCCGCTGTCCGCGCCAGGACAACGGGCCGCTGAAGCCCAACCCGCGTGACTAATGCATGGGAGCAGACATGGCCTCGTCCCCGGACGTTCCGTCCGCCGACAACACGCCTGAGAACCCGGGAAGCGGTTCTCTTTCAGACACATCAGAGACCACCGGAACCACCGGGGGGCAACAGAGACGGGGACGGGTCCGGGCACGCCGGGCCGCCGTGATGGCCGTCCCGGCCACCCTGGCCGTCGCCGGCCTCGCGGTCCTGACCGCCCAGGGGGCACTGGGGGTGTCGTTCTACATCTCCGGCATGCCCTTCACGGTCACCGCCAAGTCGCTCCAGGGCACCGGCTTCGAGCAGTTCGGCGGGCTCGACAACATGGCCAAGGACAGCCCGAACGCCGGTGACACCGGCGGCCAGGTGCTGGTCGTCACCTCCGCGATCAAGAAGGCGACCCTGGACAGCCTGTGCCAGAGCGTCGACCTCGGCGGCACCAACCTGCTCATCAAGGCGGGCAGCGGCTCGTCGAAGGTGGAGGCGACCGACCTGACCACCGACTCGACCCTGCTGTCGGGCGACGCGTCCTTCAACAACATTGAGATCGGCAACGACGCGAGCGAACTCAACAAGGCCGGGGTAAAGGGACCTCTGGGCGTCTTCAGCCAGCAGGCCGACACCGTGCACATCGACAACCTGCGGCAGACCAACTACGCGACAACCGCAGGGACGTTCACGCTCCCCGGCCTGAAACTCAGCTTCAGCGACTCGGGTTGCTGATGTCCGACACAGACACTCCACACCAGGGGTGGCAGCCCGCCTTCCGCGGTTGGCGGGCACGTCGGCCGTTCCTGGGCGGCCTGCTGCTGACCCTGGGCGGCGGGTGGATCCTGCTCACCGAGAAGGCCTCGCTGAAGGTCATCGTCCATGTCGGCATGCAGGGTGTGGCGGGCTATCTGCTGCCGGCGGTCATGGTGCTGTGCGGCCTGCTGACCCTCTTCAGCCCCTCGCAGCGTCTCTTCTACTCCATCCTCGGCATGCTGTGCTCCCTGGGCAGCTGGGTCACCTCCAACCTGGGCGGTTTCTTCGTCGGCCTCGCTCTCGGGGCCGTCGGCAGCTGCATGATCTTCGGCTGGCTGCCGGACCAGGAGCCGCGGGTGAGTCGGCGGCAGCGGAAGAAGCAGGCACGGGCGGCGGACACCGTCCAGGCGTAGTGAACGTGTGAAAGACGGCCTCCGCACCCTCTCCGCCGACCGGCGGCGGGGGTGCGGAGGCCTCTTTTCCGAGGGCGGGACGGCGTAGGTCGAGGTCGTCGCGCCTCACGAACCGAGCAGCACCACGGACGCGGCCGGTCCGAGTACGCCGTCGGGCAGCTCGGACCTCTCCGCCGTCCCGTCGGCCACGCCGACCAGGAACGCAAGCATGCCGCCCGCGCACTCCCACCAGGCGCCGTTGCGCCCGCTGGCGACCACCGGCCACTGCTGCGGATCGGAGCCGACCGTACGCCAGTAGAAGACATCGCCTTCCAGCGACTCGCCCCATGGCAGCAGCCCTCCCGGCTCCGGGTAGGCCGTGTACTCCTCGGTGTCGCCGGACTCCTGCAGATCCCGCAGGACTTCGAGACCGTACCGCACCCCTTCGACGAACTCCTCCTCCCGTCCGGGTGTCGGACTCCAGATCCGGAGGAACTCGTCGACCTCGACCGGGGGGTAGGCCTCCGCGAACTCCTTGAAGTCCGCCGGTAGGCCGACGCCCAGTGAGCGCTCCAGGGTGGGCCAGTCGACCCGGCGGGCCGAGGCCGGACGCAGCGCCCGCAGTCCCTGGATCGCGCGTTCAAGGTCCGAAACGTTCAGCATGTGTCCTGCCAGTCCGAGTTGTTCTCCACTGTCACATCGAACAGCGGTCCGGCCTTGGTAGTGGCCGTCATGTGTATTCCGGTGGGTATGGGATTTGTGTCGTCGCCGTACTCCAGGGTCGCGGAATACTGCACCCAGTTCCCCTGCTTGAGTTGCGTCTCCATCTTCTTCTCGCACCGCCGCATGCCGCTCTTGTTCATACGGTCGTACCCGGTGAAGAGGTTCTCGGCCTTCGGTGCCCCGTTGAACTGGTCACCGATGATGTGGGTCTTGTTGTAGGTCGCCCTACCGGGACCCAGGCTGTTCGTGGGACCGTCCGGGAACCCGGCCACGGGGACCGAGGCGATGCTGTCCCGTTTGCTGCCGCTGGGTTTCAGGTCCGAAGGACAGATCAACGCGGTCGCCCCCTGGGCCCGGTTCTCCGCGTCGAGGTCCTCGTACTGGTAGCGGATGTCACGCGGCACGGTGCCGCACTGGCTGTCCTCGTCGGTCGCCGTCCCGTTGCCGCCGGGGCCGTTGGTGGCCGTGGCGACGCCCGTGTCGGTGGCCGCCGAGGAGCTGGTGGCCTGGTGGGCGGCTGCCGCGGCCGCGTCCTCGTCCGGGGTGGTGCCGACGACCGGGGTGGTGTTGACGCCGCCGAGGTTCTGGTTCTTGGGGCGGGTGGGGATGCCGTGGGCGCCGCAGTCGTCGTCCGCCGAGGCGGCCAGGGCGAGGCCGAAGAGGAGTTCCTCGGCGCTGGCGGAGGCGAGTTCCTCCCAGATGACGTCGCCGACCGCCCCCAGGCCCTCGGCGGCGGCCCCGCCACTCGCGGAACTCGCGGCGCCGTAGCCGTAGGTCAGCGCCCCTCCGGCGGCGACTCCGTAGTACAGGGACGAGTAGTTGCTCCCGGACGAGCCGTGCGAGCCGTAGGAACCGTACGAGTTGCCGTAGGAGACGCTGTCCGAGCCCGAACCACGGCCGCCCGAGTGACCTGACGGCTGCCAGTTCATGGCGTCGTTGAACTCGTTCTCGAACTGCCGCTCCTGGTCGGCGATCTGCTGCTGCAGGGCCCGTTCGTCGGCCTCGTTGCGGGCCATCTCCCGGGCATGCTCGCGCTCCCAGGCCTTGTACTGGTCCTGGGAGTACTTCTCCATCCGGTCCCAGGCGCCCGCCTGCCATTGCTTGAGCCAGGCCTGCTGCGCCTCGTACGCCTCCTCTTGGGCCTTGATGTCGTCGCTGGTGCAGGCGTCGTGGCCGGAGGTGTCCGTGGCGTCCAGCGGGTCGTCGTTGCCGTACGCGTACGGGTTGGCGTTGACGGCCGGGGTGGGCGGGTTGCTCACCGTGTCGGCGCTGGTGAAGTCGCCGTTGGCCGGGTTGTACCAGCGGGCGGCGGCGTTGACGTAACCCGTCCCCGGGTCGGTCCAGCCGGACTGATAGCCGAGGTCGGTCCGGCTGCCGCTGGTGGCGGTGGGTGTGCCGTAGGGGTCGTAGGCGGTGGAGCCGGTGAGCGCCGAGCCGGTGGCGGTGAAGGTGCCGGTGACGTCGCCGTGGCTGTTGGTCAGGGCGAGGCCGGCGCTCGTACCGCCGGCCGCGCCGACCGCGAGTACGCCGTCGTCCGCGTCCCGGGCGAACAACTGGGTGCCGTCGGAGACGGGGTTGTTGGTGCCGTCGGCGTAGCTGAAGGCGGCAGTGCGGCCCCCCGAGCTCGCGGTGGCCAGCCGGCCCAGGCCGTCGTAGCCGTAGCCGGCGCCGGTACCGGTGGCGGTCAACTCGTCGAAGGCGTCTGAGGTGTAGGTGGTGGTGGAGCTGCCGGAGCTGACGCTCGACGTCGTTCCGCGCGCGGTGTAGGCGTACGTGGTGGTGGCTGACCCGCTGGTGACAGAGGTCAGTTCGTTCCGGGCGTTGTACGTGGCGGTGGCGGCACCGGCGCTGGTGCGGTTGCCGTTGGCGTCGTAGCCGTAGCTGATAGTGGCCGAGCCGGTGGCCGCGGACTTCAGACGGCCGGCGTAGTCGTAGTCGTAGGTGCTGGTGCCGGAACCGGCCGTGCCGGTGGTGGCCTGGGTGGCGATCTGGCCGTCGGCGTTGTACGTGTACGCGACCGACGCCTCCGTGGCCCCCGAAGGGGTTTTCAGGACGTCGGAGGTGAGCTGGTGGGAGGTGTTGTAGTCGTAGGACCTGGTCGCGCCGCCCGTGCCGTAGGTGACGGACTTGGTCTGTCCGAGCTGGTTGTAGGTGAGTGTGGCCGTGGTGCCGGTCAGCGGGTCGGTCTCGCTGTTGACCCGGCCGTCGGCGTCGTAACCGAAGGTGGCGGTGCCGGTGGCGTCGGTACGGGTGGCGATGTCGCCGTCGGAGTCGTAGCCGTAGCTCGCGGTGCCACCAGGGCCCGCCATGGTGAGGAGGAGGCCGCGGTCATCGTAGACGAAGGTGTCGGTACCGGTCGGTGCGGAGACGGAGGTGAGGCGGCCGTCGTCGTCGTAGCCGAAGGAGCGGGCCGCGGTGGCGGCCTCGGCGCCGGTGCCGGACTCGGCGGTCAGCAGGCCGTTCGCGTCGTGGGTCTCGGCGATCGTGACCCCACCTGGGCGGGTGAGGGTGTGCTGGTTGCCGTCGGCGTCGTAGGAGAAGGTCGTGGTGCGGTCCGCGGCCGAGGTGAGACCGGTGACGCTGGGGGCAACGCTGGTCTCCTGCCCGCCGAGGGGGTTGTAGGTGTAGTAGGTCGCGTTCTTGTCGGCATCGGTGTAGCGGGTCTCGTTGCCCGCGGCGTCGTAGCCGAAGGAGGTCGTGATCGAGGTGCTCGCGTCGACCGGCTGGGTCTGGCTGACGGTCCGGTTGAGCGCGTCGAAGGTGGCGGTGGTGGTGTGCTGGCGGGCGTCGGTGGCCGAGGTCTGGTTGCCCGCCGCGTCGTAGCCGTACGAGGTGGAGCTGAGGGTGGCGCCGTTCGCGTCGAGCCGGGCGGCCGAGACGAGCCGCTCCGCCTGGTCGTAACCCTGTGTGGTCGCCGTGAGGTCGGGGGCAGTGGTCCTGATGAGCTGCCCCGCGACGTCGTACGCGTACGACGTGGTGTTGTGCAACGAGTCCGTGACGGTGCTGGTCTCGCCGAGGGCGTCGTAGCCCGCGGTGGCCGTGTTGCCCAGCGGGTCCTCGATCGAGGTGAGGTCGCCGAGGCCGTCGTAGCCGTACTTCGTCGTATAGGCCGCCGGGGAGGGCCTGCGCTCCACCTGGGTGCTGGTGGCCTCGCGGCCGAGCGCGTCGTAGGTCGCCTCGGTCCTGGCGCCGGTCGGGTCGGTGGTGTTGAGGACCTCGCCGTCGGTGTCGTAGCCGACGTGGGTGACCAGACCGCCGGGCAGGGTCTGCTGGACCCGGTCGCCGAGCTGGTCGTAGACGTACGACGCGGTGTGCTGCAGCGGGTCGGTCTCGGTGTGGACGTCGCCGAGCGCGTCGTACGTGTAGGAGGTGGTCGGGGTGATGGTGCCGGAGCCGTCCGGCGGGGTGTACGCCGGCTGGGAGACGGCCTGGACACGGCCGTCGAGGTCGTAGGTGGTGGTGACGATGTTGCCGTCGGCGTCGTCGGTCTCGACCGGTTCGCCGAAGGTGTCGTAGCCCGACTTCGCGACGGCCACGGTCTGCTGGGCCGCTCCCCCGCCGGTCTCGGTGCTGACGGGCGGCGAGGTCGTGGTGGTGAGCCGGCCGTCCTCGTCGTAGGCGTAGGTGGTGGTGTAGGCGGACGCGGTGGCGCCGGCGGCGTTGCCGCGTGCGTCGGTCATCGTGACCGGCAGGCCGCGCTGGTCGTAGGTCCAGCTGGTGGTCAGCGGCGCGGAGCCCGCGGTACCGGCCGAGGTGTGCAGCGCGGCGACCTCGGTGGCGGACAGGACGCGGTTGTACGTCTGGACGTTGCTGACCGAGCCGTTGAAGTACTGGGCGGCCGCGCCCGCCGTGTAGCCCCGGCCGATGACGAACGGCCCGGAGCTCGCGATCGGTGTGGTGTCCGTCGCCGTGTTCTGGGCGGTGCCGTTGACGTAGAGCGTCATCTTGCCGCTGCTCGCGTCATACGTGCCGGCCAGGTGGGTCCAGGTGTTGAGGGTGGGGGCGGCGGTGGAGGTGGCACCGGCGAGGGTCGGGGACGCCACGTCGGTGGTGGCCCGGTCGAACGCCCACCGGCCCGCGGTCGGGTTGTAGTCGAGCGAGAACCCGGCGGCCTGGGTGCCCTGCTGGGCCATGACCGTCTGCCAGGTGCCGGTCGGGGTGGTGGTGATCTTCGCCCAGGCGGACACCGAGAAGCTCTTGGTGGTGTCGACCACGGACCCGCCGGTGGCGATCTGTCCGGCCCCGGCGAAGACGGCGGAGCCGCCGTTCTCCGTCGACCAGCTCGTCGAGGCGTTCAGGGTGCCGGCGTTCCCGGCGCCGGAGTGGTCGCCGGCGGACGGGTTCTCGCCGTCGTCCAGCTTCCACCAGCCCGCCGCGCCCACCGTGACCGGCGACTCGCCGGTGTTGGTGGAGGAGGTGTAGAGCTGGCTGATCTCGTTCGGCTTGAGTTCGCGCCCGTAGAGCTGGACGTCGCGGACCCGACCCGCGAACCAGTTGACCGAGGCGCCGGCGGCCTTGCCCCGGCCGATCGCCACGCCCACGGTGCTGGCCATCGGGGTGGGGTCGGTCACCAGGGTGCAGTTGAGGCAGTTGCCGCTGACCTCGACGTCGTTGACGTACAGGCTCATGTTCCCGAGCGCGTCCATGACGCCGACCAGGTGGGTCCAGGTGCCCGCGGTGGCCGGAGTGGGGTCGCTGGCGACGTAGTTGGTGGCCGTGGTGGTGTCGTTGCTCGCGCGGACGAAGGCCCAGGACTTGGTGGTGTGGTTGTACTCCAGCTGGAAGGCGCTGTTCTGGGCGCCCTGCTGGCTGACGACCGTGAAGTCCTTCGTGGTGCTGGTGGCGCTCAGGTAGGCCCACGCCGAGACGGAGAAGGCCTTGGTGGTGTCCACGACGGGCGTGCCGCTGGTGAGGACCGCACCCGAAGTGCCGTTGAAGGACGTGTAGTTGCCGCCGGGCGGCCCCCAGGAGGTGCCGGTGGACGGCGTGCCGGTGAAGCCGTTGCCCGAGGAGTCGGCGGCCGTGACCGCGCCCTCGTCGAGCGGCCAGTAGCCGGTCGGCCCCGTGGTGTCGGTCCGTACGGACTGGGCGACCCGGTTCCCGGCGGCGTCGTAGGAGTAGCCGATCTGCCGGGTCTGGCCGCCGCCGGTGAGGACGCGGGACAGCACGTTGTCGTCCGGGTCGAAGGTGTTGACGGTGATCCGGTTGACGCCGGACGGGTCGACCGCCGTCCTGGTGGTCCGGTCGGCGGCGTCCACGGTGTACTGGGTCTGCTTGAGGCAGGCCGTGCCGGACCAGACGTCGCACTCCCACGTCATGTTGCCGGCGGCGTCGTAGTCGTAGGCCTTGGTGGTGGTCGCGATGGAGGTGCCGGAGGCGTCGGTCTGCGACTGGAGCAGGTTGTCGTCGAAGTAACCGTAGGCGGTGGTCCGGCCCATGGAGTCGGTGACGGACGCGAGCCGCCCCGCCGGGTCGTAGGCCCGGGACTCCACGACCAGGTCGGCCGGGTCGGAGGGGGCGGTCGGGTCACCGGTCCAGCCGAGCAGGGTGGTGGTGAGCAGCCGGCCGGTCGGCGAGTAGGCGTACCGGTAGGTGGTGCCGGCCGGGTTCGTCTCGGTCGTCTTCCGGCCGAAAGTGTCGTACGTGTACGCGGTGACCTGGCCGGCCGGGTCGGTGACGGTCTTGACGCGGTCGTTGTCGTCGTACACGTAGGTCGTGGCGCGGGTGGCGTCGTGACCGGTGGTGTCGGCGGTCGAGATGCCGGTCAGGTCGCCGTCCGCGTCGTACGTGTACGTCGTCTTCGGGGTGTGGGTGACGCCCCTGACCGCGTCGGTGGTCGCCGGACCGGTCTCGGTGAGGGTCCTGCCCAGCGGGTCGTAGGTGTACGTGGTCTGCACGCCGCCGACCGGCGCGCCGGCGGTGGGGAACGTGACCGGATAGGCGTCGGAGCTGACCACCTTGGTGGTGAGATGGCCGAGGAAGTCGTTCAGGTAGTAGGTGACCTGGCCGGACGGGTCCGTCTCACTGCAGACCTTCCCGAGGTGGTCGGTGCCGCAGTAGTGGTAGCGGGTGACCTTGCCGCTCGGGTCGGTGACCGTGGCGAGCATTCCGTACACCTCGGTGTATGCCACGCCGTGGTTGTCCGTGAAGCTCTCGTTGTCGTTGTAGTACGTGTATCTGGTCTTCCGGCCGCTCGGGTAGTCCGGTGTCGGCGGCGTGGTGACGGTGGCCAGGGCGCCGAACGGGGTGTAGGTGTAGGCCGTCCGGTAGGCCGGGTTGGCGGTGCCGGTCGCGCCGGAGCGGGCGTCGGCCGCGTAGAGGACCTTGCCGTTGAGCGGGTCCATCGGGTCGGCGGCGTTGGTGTGGTAACTGAAGTACGAGGTCTGGCAGGAGTTCACCTGGCGGCAGGTCGTCGTCGCCAGGACGTTGCCGTAAGCGTCGTGCTGACGGCTGGTCGAGTGCCCGTCGGGGTCGGTGACGGCGTCCTGGAAGCCGAGGGAGTCGTAGGCGTATGTCGTCCGGCCGCCGCCCGCGTCGGTGACGGCGGTGGTGCGGTTTCCGTTCGACGGGTCGAAGGTGTACGTCTCGGTGTGCTGCGCGGGGTCGGTGACCGTCAGTGTGGTCGACGGCATGAGCATGGTGGCCGAGCCCTTGGCCGTGTACAGCCCGAGCGGTGCCTCCACGCCGCTCTGGCCGAGGTCGGTCTGGTAGATGCCGACCTGGCCGATCTCTCCGTTGAAGTACCCCTGCGCGTTGGCCGGCGGCTTCGGCCAGGAACCCGCGACGTATCCGGCGCCGACGCTCACCGTGGTCTCGCCCCAGGTCTTCACCTGGCCCGCGATGGACTTGCCGGTGCGGGTGGCCTGGCTCTGTCCGTCGAGCCACAACGTCTGGCCGGTGCCGCTCGCGGTCATCACGACCAGGTGCCAGTTGCCGTCGTTGACCGCCGCCTTGGAGGCCATCGGGGACAGGCTGCCGTCCCAGAACTGGCCGTGCAGCAGGCCGTCCGTGCCGATGTAGAGGGCCGGGGTGTAGCTGGTGGGCACCGAGCCGATCGGGGCGTTCTGGTAGGAGAAGAGGACGCCGCCCGCCTGCTTGGTGTTGAACCAGAGGGCGACGGAGGCGTTTCCGCTGCTGTCGTCGAGGGCTCCCGTGGGCAGTGACAGGGAGGAGTCGGTGCCGTTGAAGCCGGCCGCGGAGTCCCCGCCGGGGCCGAAGATGCCGGGTTCGCCGAGCATGACGTCGTTGTAGATGCCGTCGGACGCGCCGCCGGCCGGGTTGTCGATGCCGTACTGGTCGGCGGCGGTGAGGCCGGCCGGCTCGGTCATCGGGTAGTCGTGGGCGGGCCGGGTGCCGCGGACGGCGCCGTAGTAGTAGTCGTTGCTGCCGGTGGTGACCGGGGTGGCCAGCTGGTAGGTGCCGCCGTCGGCGTCGGTGACGGAGGAGGCGCGGTCGGTCAGCGCGTCGTAGCCGACGGCGAGCGCGGTCTTGCCGGAGGGCAGGGTGGTGCCGGTCAGCTCGCGGGCGGCGAGGGTGGCCGAGGCGTACTCCTGCTGGACGGCGGGCAGGCCGAGCGGGTGCTGGAGGAAGGAGACGTCCTCGATCTGGCCGTTGAACCAGCCCAGGGCGTTGCCGGAGGGGACCGACGGCCAGGATCCGGCGAGTTCGCCCGCGCCGACGGTGGTGTAGGGCTGGCCGCTCACCGTGATGGTGCTACCGGTGCGGGTGGCGACCTGGGCGCCGTCGAGGAACAGGGTCTGGCTGGTGCGGGCCCCCGACAGCACCACGTAGTGCCACTTGCCGTCGTTGACGGCCGCGGGCGACGCCATCGGCGTGGCCTTGCCGTCCCAGAACTCGGCATGGATCTTGCCGTCGGTGCCGATGTAGACCGACGGGGTGTAGTTCGCGGAGACGGCGGTGCCGGGTTTTCCGCCCTGGTACGAGAAGAGCGTCCCGCCCGCCTGCGTGGTCTTGAACCACATGCCGACCGCGAGGTTGCCGGCGTTGGCGGGCAGGTTGTCGGGCAGCGCCAGATAGGAGCTGGTGCCGTTGAAGGAGGCCGCGGTGGCGGGGGTGCCGGCCAGCGGGCCCGCCTGGCCGAACGTGACGTTGGCCGCGGTGGCGTCGGTGGTGGCCTCGTTGGCGACGACGCCGTCCTCGGCCGTGGCCGAGCCGGTCGCGTCACTGAGCCGCCAGTAGTCCGTCGGGTTGGAGTCCAGGACCATCGAGGCGAAGTGCGATCCGGAGTTGGCGCCCGAGGTGTAGCTGTACTGGGTACAGGCCGTCGCGGTGGAGCTGCTGCTGGCGGGCGGGCAGACCGAGGTGAGGTCGCCGGCGGCATCGTAGCCGTACGTCCACGGGTTGCGGGTGGCGGCGAACAGGCCAGGCTTGGAGGTGACGTTGTCGACGTGCGGGACGTTCTTGACGGTGCCGTCCGAGGCGGTGACCTGCTGGACGCCCCAGGTGAGCTGGAGCGTGGTGCCCATGTCGGCACCGTTGAAGTCGCCGTTGTTGTATCCGTTGTCCTGGGCGAGCACGTAGCCGAACCCCGTCGGCTCCTCGGACTTGATGGTGCTGCCGTCCGGAAGGGTGAGGGTGACAGGCAGCCACTGGACGTCCAGGCCGTGACCGTTGCGGTTGCCGTACTGGGTCAGCCCCCAGTAGGTCTGGCCGGTGACGGGATCGGTGACCTGGTTCTGGAAGAAGTACCGCGTGCCCGACTTCTCCGTCAGCATGAAGCCGGAGGTGCCGTACCCGGACGCCGGCGCGGACAGGACGGCGTAGTCGCCGGCCGGCGGGCTGTAGGTGCCGTCGCCGTTCGCGCCGAACCGTTCCTGGCGCCCGTCCGCCAGGGTGATCACGACGTTGCCCGAACCGTCCGCGTCCTCGGTGGCCCGCATGTCCAGCAACGACGACCAGCCCGCGCCGAACGCCTTGAAGACACCGGGGTCGAGGCTGTTGTAGGTGCGCTGGACGCTGAGCGTCGGGCCGTCGGACGGCCCCGGGACGGTCGCGTCGGTGGTCTGCGTCGAGTAGTCGCCGAGCTGCGGGTCGACGCCCTTGACGGTGGCGTCGTACGGGGCCGCGCCGAGGTGTGCGGTGACCAGCGGCTGGGGCGCGGCCGGGATGGTGAAGTAGTCGGGCGCGGACCACAGCGAGGCGGCGTTGCCGTCACTGACCTGGGCGGTCCAGTAGAACGTCTTGCCGTAGGCGAGCTTGCCCGCCGGGACGGTCCACACCGGCGTGGTCAGCGAGCCCGAGGCGGCCAGCGCGGTGGTCGAACCGTTGGCGTAGACGTTGAACGAGTAACTGAGGCCGGTACCCGGGTAGTTGTCCGGGTCGTGCGCGGTCACGGCCAGCGTCGGGGTGAGGCTGAACACCGAGCCGTTGTTGCCCGGCGTGAACGTGTCCACGATCGGCGGGTTGTTGACCACCGGCAGTGAGTAACAGGTCTGCGGGACCCCGTAGGTGGAGAACAGCGTCCCGTTGTAGGACATGTCCCAGCAGATCAGATACGTCTTGCCGGCGGTCAGTGCGGGGATCGACGCGGTGACGGTGACCGGTTTGTTCGGCGCGACCGAAGAGGGCATGACCGCCGGGGTCGCGGCGGGGCTGGTGAGCAGGGTGCGGGTGGTGCCGGAGACCGTGTAGAGCTGGTACGAGAGCTTGTAGCCGTTGGTCGGGGTCCAGGTGGCCGTACCGCGGTTCTGCACGGTGACCTTGCCCCAGCCGGGCTGGTTGTTCCACGGTGAGGCGTAGCTGACCTCGGAGTAGGAGGCCCCGGCGCCGTTGGGCGTGTACTCGATGGCCAGGTAGGGGTCGTCGGCGTAGAACTCCTTGGCCGCGGCGGCGGTGGACGCCGCGCTGAGCCGCAGACCGTAGTTGGCCGCCCAGCCGTGGGCCCAGTTCATCACCGTCTTGGTGTCGAGGCTGATGCCCTCCCACTGGCGGCCGTTGGAGCAGTCGGTGCCGGCCGCGAAGGAGGCGGTGCCGGTCTGCGCGCCGGCCGCGGGTCCGGGATACGTGTCGATCTTCGCCGGGTCCCAGGAGGCGGAGACGGGGGCGACGTTCACCGCCTCGGCCGCGCAGGCGCCGGTGGTGTCCAGGCCGGAGTACTCGGTGTCCAGCCAGAGCGTCGAGTTGACGACGTAGTCGTTGGCGAACTGGGTGCCGAAGCCGCTGAACTGGAGGAACGAGGTGTAGTCGTGGCTCTGGTACTTGCCGACGTACAGCTGCCCGTTGCCGTGGAAGTTCTGGGTGACGCCGGACTCGACGTAGGTCGAGGAGGAGGCGTTGCCCTGGCCGGTCGGATTGCCGGCGGCGGCCGCCGTCCGGTAGGAGGCCGTGGAGGCCGTTCCCGGGGCGGCGGTGCGGGTGCCGGTGGCGCCGGCGGGGATGCGCGCCCAGGTGCCGTCGGATGTGCGGTAGTTGACCGGGTGGGTGTGGATCTGGGCGGTGTAGGTGCCGTCGGCGTTCTTGAAGACGGTCGTGGTGGCGGTGTCGAGCCTGGGCTGCTCCACGCTGGTGGACGCGACAAAGCCCCGATGCTTCTTCGTCGCCGGTGCGGCGACGGGCTTCGGGGCTTTGTGGATCCGGCTGCCGGAGTTGACCGGGTCACTCTTCGCGCCGTGGACCTTGTACGCTCCCACCGCGCCCTTGACCTGGCCGGGCCCGGAGTTGGCCAGCGAGGTTCTGGATCTGCTCCTGGTCGCCGAGGCCGGGACGGCGTGCTTCTTGCCCGCGGCGGTACCGCTCTGCTGTTTCGGGGTGGCGGGGGTGACCGCCGCTCTCGGTAAGGCCTGGGCGGCCTGGGAGCCCTGCACGCCGATCAGTGCGGCGATCGCGACGAACGCGGTGGCTCTGAGCGAAACCGGCGCACGCCGAACGGATACCCACAAGCGGCCCACTGTCGTTGCCCCCCAGCGATGTACGACATCCAACTCCAGACAGCGGGATCTTCTATCAGCGGGATGACGGGCCAGGACAGCCCTACATCCCGGGCCATTGGGATCAAAGACCGGCATTGCGCGCCAGGGTTGACCGGTACATTGCAAGTCCTTGTGGCTTTCCTGGCCACCTCCCGCCCCGCTCTTTCCAGTTGCGGAGGAAGGCTGCTCTCACGGGACACCAGAGGGGCTGCGGGGGCAGATGAGACGGGGACAGTCGGGCGCGTTACGAGCCTGCGCATACGTCGGCGTGCCGCTGATGCTGCTCCTGGGTGCCGCACCCGCGGCCACCGCACGGCAGACCGCCGCGCCCACCCCGCTCAGCGCCGAATGGCCCCTGGACGCCGAGCACTTCGACGCCTCCCGGATCTGGCGGCTCAGCCAGGGGGACGGCGTCACGGTCGCGGTGGTCGACACCGGGGTGAACGCCCGGCATCCGGATCTGGCGGGCCGGGTCCTGCCCGGTGCCGATGTCACCCGGCAGGCAGCCGACGGCCGGATCGACCTGTCGACCGACTCGCACGGCACCTCCGTCGCCGGAGTCATCGCGGGCTCCGGCGGCACCGGCAAGGGCATGGCGGGGCTGGCCCCCCGGGCGACGGTGCTCCCCGTCCGGGTCAGCGCCGACAACGCGGCGGATCCGCTCGCCCTCGCCCGGGGCATCGTCTACGCCGCCGACCACGGGGCCTCGGTCATCAACATCTCGATGGTGACCACCGACCCCGACCCGCAGGTCCGGGACGCGGTCGCCTACGCGCGCCGCCACGACATCGTCGTGGTCGCGGCGGCGGGCAACAACGGCCGGGCGGGAAACCCCGTGACCTATCCGGCCGCGTTCCCCGGAGTGGTCGCCGTCTCCGGCACCACCCGGGCCGGCGGCTTCTGGGCCTCCGGCGAGTCGGGGTCCTACATCGCGCTGGCCGCCCCGGCGGTGGACATCTGCTCGACGCGGAACAGCGGCGGTTACCTCACCAAGGACGGAACCAGCTATTCCGCTCCCTATGTGTCCGCGGCCGCCGCGCTGCTGCGTGCCGCGCACCCGTCGGAGAGCGCCGGGCAGATCATCGCCCGGCTCATCGGCACCGCCGACCGCCCCGGCGGGGGTTCCGGCCGTGACGACCGCTTCGGCTACGGCATCGTCGATCCCCTCAAGGCCCTGGGCGCACCGGTTCCGGCGGCCACCGCGAATCCGCTGCTCACCGCACCCGGGGACGGCGCCCCGAAGGCGGCCGACGCGACGGGCGGCACGTCCGGCGTGACCGTCGCGTTGATCAGCGCCGTGGCGGTCGTGGCCGCCGCCGGGGCGGGCGGCCTCCTCGTCCGCCGCCGCGCCCGTCGTCGTACGTGATCCCCAGGTCCCACGTGATCCCCAGGAGGAACCCGATCAGCATGCGGCTCCCGGCTCCCACCGCGCGCCTTCTCCACCGCTTCGCCACTCCGGTGTGCGGCCACCCGGTCATCGCGGCGGCCACGGCCGCCGTCCTCGTGGCGGTCCTGTCGCTCACCGTGCTGCTCGCCGGAGACCGGAGCGCCCAGCCCCAGGCCGCCAACGTCTCCCGCAACTTCCGGGCCTGTCTGCTCGTCTCGCCCGCGGGCGCCACGGACGCCCGGCTCAGCCAGGCGTCCTGGCAGGGCATGCAGGACGCGGCGCGCTCCGGCGGGGTCAACGCCCAGCGTTTCCCCACCCCCACCATCGACGCCAAGGCCGCGCTGCCGTACTTCAACGGCGCCGTGCAGCACCACTGCGAGCTCATCGTCACCGTCGGCACCGGCATGAGACCCGCGACCGAGGCCGCGGCGCGCGCCAACCCGCACCAGGAGTTCGTGATCGTCGGCGCCGGCTCGGCACGCCCGCACGTCTCGGCCATCGCCGCGCCCGACGACACCGCGAAGGAACAGGCCGGGAAGGAACTGGCCGACAGGGTCAGCGCCTTCATCACCGCCCGGAGCTGACCGCCCGGAGCCGATCCGGCAGCGCGCCGGAGCCGGTCCGGCGGGGCCGTCCGTGCGCCGGGCCGTCCGGCAGCGCGGGCGCCGGGTCCGGCGGTGAGCGGCGGGCCGCCGACGAATCGTGGACCACCGCGACGCCCACCGGGGTGCCGGCGGCGCCGTCCGCGCGCCGGGCCGGGGTGATCCGGCCGCGGGTCCGTGGAATCGGTGGTCTTCAGGACCCGCGGGCCGAGGGCCGGGCACCCGGACCGGTCACGCCCTGCGCACCACGGACCCGTGAGGTACCGGACCGGTCGGCGTCAGCTCGTCGCGACGGTCGGCTCGGCGGCCTGCCTGGGCTCCGGCTGCACGGGGGCCGCGGCCGGCTCCGCCGCCATCTGCACCGACGTCGGCTCCACCGGCGCCGCCGCCGTGTCGTCGGACTTCATGGCCTTCGCCTCGCTCTTGAGGATGCGCATCGACTTGCCCAGGGCGCGGGCGGTGTCGGGCAGCTTCCGGGAACCGAAGAGCACGATGAAGACGATCGCGACGACCAGCAGGTGCCAGGGTTCGAGTCCGTTGCGGAGCATGACCGCCCCTCCCTTTCTCACGTTGTTCCGTGCCGACGGAGGGTGCTTCACGCGCCCCGGCCCGGCAGTGACGATTGCTACGTTGCGCAACTGTACAACCCAAGGTGGGAAAGGTGACCGCGACCGGCGCTACGACCGGCCCGGCCGCCGCCGGTCATGGCGGGCCCGCACCGCCCGCAGTGCCAGGGCGTACAGCCCCAGGACGGCGGCCAGCAGCGCGTGGTAGGCGGGCGGCAGCCCGGTCATGCCCAGGGCCGCGCCCACCGGACCGGGCGGGAGCAGCAGGCCGACGGCGGCGAGGGCGGCGGCGGCCCGGGCGACGGGCCCGGGGCGGGTGCCGCCGCGCAGCAGGAACATCACCAGGGCCTGGGTGAGCAGGTTCTCGGTGAACCAGGCGGAGTGGAAGACCGCCTGGTCGTCGAGGGCGTCGGGGCCGCGCAGGGCGAGCGCGAGAACGCCGAAGGTGGCGAGGTCGGCGATCGCGTTGAGCATCCCGAAGCCGGTGATGAACCGCAGGAAGGCACGTGGCCGCAGCACGGTCGGGCGGCGCAGTGCCGCGGGGCCGGGGCGGTCGTACGCGAAGGCGAGCTGGGCGGCGTCGAAGCAGAGGTTCTGGGCGAGCACCTGGACCGGGAGCATCGGCAGGAAGGGCAGGAGCAGGCCGGCGAAGAGCATCGCGATGACGTTGCCGAGGTTGGAGGAGAGGGTGACCCGCAGATAGGAGGCGATGTTGGCGCTGCTGTGCCGGCCGGCGGCGACGGCGTGCCCGATCGCGCCGAGGTCCTTCTCGGCCAGCACCACGTCGGCGGTCTCCCGGGCGAGGTCCACGGCGGTGCGGGGCGCGATCCCGACGTCGGCCGCGCGCAGGGCGGGGATGTCGTTGACCCCGTCCCCGAGGAACCCGACGGTGTGCCCGGCGGCGCGCAGCCCGGCGACGATCCGCGCCTTGTCCTCGGGGGTGCAGCGGGCGACGACGACGGACTCGCGGACCGGGCCCGTGCCCTCCGGGGCCGGACCGTCCGCCGGGCGCGGTACGTCCGTCGCCCTTCCCGCCTCGACGGTTGCCAGTCCCAGGTCCCGGCAGGCCCGCGCGGCGGTGGCCGGGTGGTCGCCGGTCAGGATCCGGATCGAGACGCCGAGGTCGGCCAGGCCGCGCAGCGCCTCGGCGGCGCCGGGGGCGAGGGCGTCGCGGAAGGTGACCAGGCCGCGGAAGGCGAGGCCGTGTTCGTCGGCGGCCGTGTAGGGGCGGGTGCGGGCCGGGAGCCGGGCGGTGGCCACGGCCAGCACGCGCAGCCCGGCCTCGGCCTCAGCGGCGGCGAGGGCGAGGAGACGGTCGCGTTCGGCGGGGCCGAGGTCGCAGCGGCGCAGTACGTCCTCGGCGGCGCCCTTGGTGACGAGGACATGGGTGCCGGGGGTGCCGGCCACGACGGCGGTGGCGGCGCGCCGCTCGGGGTCGAAGGGGACGGCGCCGACGCCGTCGTACTCCTCCCCCACCGGTCCGGCGGCCGTGAGCAGGGCCTCGTCGAGGGCGTCGGGGGCGGGCAGTTCGGCGAGTTGCAGGGTCCACCAGGCGCCGACGGCCGCCCAGCGCAGCACCTCGGGGTCCTCGGCGCCGTCGGGTCCGAGGGCGCGATCGACGACGGGCCGGTCCTGGGTGAGGGTGCCGGTCTTGTCGATGCAGAGCACGTCGACCGCGCCCAGGTCGTGCAGCGCGGGCAGCCGCCGTACGACGACCCGGTGGGCGCGGGCCAGCAGCGCGGCGCCCCGGGCCAGGCAGGTGGTGACGATCACCGGAAGCATCTCGGGGGTGAGCCCGACGGCGACCGCGACCGCGAAGGGCAGCGTCTCCAGTCCGCGGCCGCGCAGGGCGGCGTTGGCCATGAGGACCAGCGGCGGAGTGAGCAGCATGAACCGGACGAGCACCCAGGAGATGCCGTGCACGGACCGGTCGAAGGCGCTCGCCTCCCGCGGCGCGGCCGCGCCCTGCGCGACGGCGAACCGGGTCCGCTCCCCCGTCTCCACGACCACCGCCGTGGCACTGCCCGAGGCGACCCCGCTGCCCTGGAAACAGAGGTACGGCTCCTGGAAGGGACCGTCGTCTGCGGTCCCGGGGACGTCGACCGCCGTCTTCGCGACGGGCGCCGACTCGCCGGTGAGCACGGCCTGGTGCACGGTCAGCCCACGGGCGCGCAGCAGTCGTACGTCGGCCGGGACCAGGTCGCCGGGTCCGAGCCGGACGACGTCACCCGGCACCAGTTCGGCGACCGGCACCTCCCGGGCTCGCGGCGGTGCGTCCGCGTCGCTGCGGCGCAGCACGGTCGCGGTGCCGGCGACGAGCGCGCGCAGACCGGCCAGGGCACGGTCGGCCCGGTGTTCGCCGAGGGCGCGGAGCGCGGCGCTGACCGCGACCAGGGCGAGGATCACGACGGCCGTGCCCCAGGAGGCGACGAGGGCGGAGACCAGGCCGAGGGTGAGGAGGACGGCGGTGAAGGGATCGCGCAGGGCACGGGCGCAGCGCAGCGGCCAGGAGACGGTGTGCGGGCGGGGCGGGGTGTTCTCGCCGAGGTCGGTGAGCCGGGACGCGGCCTCGGCCTCGGTCAGCCCGCGCGGTCCCGTGTCCAGTCGGCGCAGCACCTGCAGCGAGGTGGCGGCCTCGCCCTCACAGACCATGGAGCCGTCGGGGGGCCGGGAGCTCGGCGTCGGCGGTGCGGGCGGTGAGGCGGCCGACGAGCAGGCGTACCACGTCGACGACGTCCGGGTCGTCGACCAGGTACACCTGGCGGCGGCCCTCCCGGCGGGAGCGGACCAGGCCGGCCAGCTTCAGTTTGGTGAGGTGCTGGCTGACGGCGGGCAGCGCGCCGCCGACCCGCTCGGCGAGGCCCGTGACATCGCTCTCGCCCTGGGCCAGCGCCCAGACGATGTGCAGCCGGGCGGGCGAGGCGAGCAGCCCGAAGGCCGCGGCCGCCTCCGTGAGCACGTCCGCGGTGGGGTCCTCGCGACCGCTGCCGGGCACCGTCGCCACCGTCGTGGTCCTCCTGTCCACCGCGGCGGGGGCCCGTCGCGGATCGGGTCGAAGCGACCCGTCGCGGGCCGGAGGGACAGTTTAGGACGCGGGAACTTATCGGCCGCCGCACAAGTTTCTACGGTGTTGTAGAAGTAATTTCCTGGCAAGCAGGTCTTGTACCGACCGAGGAGTGAGTGCGCATGGCCCTGTGGGACCGCATCAAGGAGTCCGCGACGCAGATGCAGACCCAGCTCGTTTCGAAGAAGAACGACCTGAAGAGCGGTGCGTTCCGCGACGCGAGCATGGCGATGTGCGCGCTCGTGGCCGCCGCCGACGGCACGATCGACCCGGCCGAGCGCCAGCGGGTCGCCCAACTCATCTCGACCAACGAGGTGTTGCAGAACTTCCCGGCGGACGACCTGCGCCGCCGCTTCGAGGAGAACCTGAACAAGCTGACCACCGACTTCGCCTTCGGCAAGGTGAGCGTGCTCCAGGAGGTCGCCAAGGCCAAGAAGAAGCCGGCCGAGGCGCGTGCCGTCATCCAGATCGGCATCGTGATCGGCGGCGCGGACGGCGACTTCGACAAGACCGAGCAGGCCGTGGTCCGCGAGGCGTGCTACACCCTGGACCTGCCGCCGCACGAGTTCGACCTCTGACCGCAGCCGGGGCCGGGCCGGCGGGGGCGGGGGCGAAGGCGGCTCACGTCGGCCGGCTCGTGGCCCAGCGGGGCAGGGCTGCTCAGACGTCGGCCAGCAGGGGCAGCAGCGCCGTCGCCGCCGTCACGTCTCCCGTCAGCGCGCGGTCCTCCATGTCCCCCGGCAGAGCCGCCGCGGCCACCCTGAAGACGGGCACCGCCGGCTCCACCGGTCCCAGCCGCAACGCCCGCACCGCCACCACCAGTTCGCAGGCCAGGACCACCGCGTAGGCCTCCGCCGCCCGTTCGGCCTGTTTCGCCGCCTGGCCGGCGAAGCTCGCCGCCTCCTCCAGACCGTGGGAGAGGACGGTGTGGCCGGCCGACGCGGGGGTGGCGCTGGAACGGAGCTCCGCGAGGGCCGAGTTGGCGGTGTACTCCAGGATCATCGTGCCGGAGCTGCTCACCGGGCCCGCGGTCAGGAAGGCGGGCAGGCCCGTGAGGTCGGCGCGGGTCAGGGCCTGGAGGCGCGCGGCGGAGAGCTGGGCGGTCTGGAGAAGGGCGAGGTCGAGGCCGTCCAGGGCCAGGGCGAGCGGGGCCGCGAAGAAGCCGCCGTGGTGGTAGAGGTTGCCGTCGGGGGCCAGGACGGGGTTCTCGGTGGCGCAGTTGATCTCCGTCTCGATGATGCGGCGGAGGGCGTCGGCGGCCTCCAGGGCCGCGCCGTGCACCTGCGGGAAGGCGCGGAAGCCGTAGGGGTCCTGGATGCGGCGGCCGGTGGTGAGCGGGCGGTCGGGCATCGCCAGGAGGCGTCGTACCTCAGCCGCTGCTCTGGCCGGGCCGGGGTAGGGACGCAGGGCGTGCACCTCGGGGGCGTAGGCCTCCGGGGAGCCGGAGACGGCGGCCAGGGAGAGGGCGGCCACCGCGTGGGTGGCCCGCAGCAGGACGTCCAGGTCGTGGCAGACCAGGGCGGCCCGGCCCAGGGCGAGGGCGTTGCTGCTGAGCAGGGCGAGCGAGTCGCCGGGGTGGAGGGTGACCGGGGCGGGCAGTTCGGCGTCGGGGGACGCCGTGAGCCAGGGACGTTCGCCGATCAGGGTCAGGCCGGTCTGGGCCAGGGCGGTGAGGTCGCCGGTGCCGACACCGCCGTACTCGTTGACGGCGGGGTGCGCGCCGAGGCGCAGGGCGTCGGTCAGCGCGGTGACGAAGGAAGGGTGGATGCCGGACCCGGCGGCGAGCAGCTGGTTGGCGCGGACGGCCATCAGCGCGCGGGCCTGACGGGCCGGCAGCAGCGGGCCGGCGCCGCCGGCGTGGCTGCGCAGCAGGCGCAGGGTGTGACCGGCCGCGTCGGACGGGTCGACGGTGACGGAGCGGTGGGCGCCCACGCCGGTGCCGCGGCCGTACCAGCGCCCCTGTGCGGCGAGGCGGTCGGCCCTCTCGTGGGCACGGCGGACCCGGTCGAGCGCCTCGGGCGGTACGACGGGACCGGCAACGGCGTCGGCGAGCCGGACGAGTCCGGTCAGGCCGAGGCCGTTGCCGTCGAGTACGACACGGTCCAAGGAAGGTCCAGGGAGAGCCAGGGAGATCCAGGGGGATCCGCGGAGGGCCGGAGGCGGGTCAGCTGGTGAGGCCGACCTTCTTCAGCCAGGCCTGGGCGACGTCCAGCGGGTCCTTGTTGTCCGACTGCACCTGGGTGTCCAGGTCCAGCAGGGTCGCGGTGTCGAGCTTGGCGGAGACGGCGTTGAGGGCGTCGATGGCCGTCTGGTTCAGGGCGCTCTTGTAGACCAGGGGCTGGACGTTCTCGAAGCCGAAGAGGTTCTCCGGGTCCTGGAGGACGACGAACTTCTCCTTGGTGATGGTCGGGTCCGTGCTGAAGATGTCGCCGGCCTGCACCGCGTTCTTCTTCAGGGCGGCCTCGGTCAGCGCGCCGCCCGCGTCGAGCGCCTTGAAGGACTTGAACTCCAGGCCGTACACGGACTTCAGGCCGACCAGGCCCTGCTGGCGGGTCTGGAACTCCGGCGAGGCGCCGATGACCAGGTCCTTGGCGATGTCCTTGAGGTCGGCGATGGAGGACTTCTCGGTGAGGTTGTACTTGGCGGCGGTCGCCGCGTTGAGCGTCACCGTGTCCTTGTCCTGCGCGTCCGCCGGGTTCAGCAGCGTCAGCTTGGGGGCGAGCTTGGCCTCGACGGCCTTGGTGGTCTCGTCGACGGTCTTCGGAGCCGCCTTCGGGTCCAGGTAGGCGAGCAGGGCGCCGTTGTACTCGGGCAGGACCGAGATCGAACCGTTCTTGAGCAGGCCGTAGGTGGTCTCGCGGCTGCCGATGTTCGGCTTGTAAGTGACCTTGACGCCCTTGGCCTTGAGCGCCTCGCCGTAGAGGTCGGCGATCAGGGTGCTCTCGGAGAAGTTGTTGGAGCCGACGACAACGGTGTCCCCGCTCGCCTTGCTGTCCGACAGCGGGTCGGACTTGCTGTCGCCGGAAGAAGAGGAGCAGCCCGCCAGCAGGGCCGTCGTCGCCGCGAGCGCGACGGCCGCCACGCCTCGGTATGTCCGGATTGACCTGCTGGGAAGGGTGTTGGAAGTCACGGTTGCCGTTCCGGGAGCTGTGGGAAGGGTGGGGGTGTTGCGAAGCACTCCATCGATCCAATCCAGCCGGTTCTCGGTCAGTCAAGTATCTCCGGGTCACCGATTGGCTTCGATCCGTGTCCAGTTGTGGACGGAGCGCGGTCTCTTTGTAACGGATTCTTGATAGAGAGCAAGCGGAACCGGGCTTCCAGAACGCTGTAGTCTCACGGCAGTTGATATCGGTCACAGCGGTGCACGGGGCCCGCTACTCGGTGTCGTTCCGCAGCAGCTCGGGGTGAAGACGCCCCCAGACCAGACACCCTCATGAAGGAGGCCCGGTGTCCACGAACCAGGTGGACGCGCCCGTCCGGCCCGCCCAGGCGCGGGGCGGGGTACGGGGTTTCGCCGACCGCTGGCCCTTCCGGCGCAAGCTCAACCTGCTGGTCGGTGTGCCGCTCGCCGTCATCGCCGTACTGCTGGCGTACGTCTTCACCGATCTGGTCCGGCAGTCCACCAGCGCGGACGACGCCTCGCAGACGGTCCGGGACAGTGCGCAGGTGGCACGCCTCGTGGACAACGTCGAGGCGGAACACCAGCAGGCGATCCTGCTCTCCGCGCGGTACGAGTCCGGCGACGCCAAGCCCTCGGCCGCCGCCTACCGCAAGGCCCAGGACGCGGTGAACTCCCAGGTCACGAAAGTCCGTGAGGTCTTCGGCGACCGGCTGCCGGGCACCGAGGGGGACGCCCTGCGGCAGGTCGAGGGCCTGTCCAGCCTGCGGGAGTCGGTCGAGCAGGCCTACCTGCCGGCCGACAACATCGACCCGGCGTACGCCAACGCGTCCAACGACCTGATCGACGGCCTCGGTCTGGACCGCGACACCAACCTCGCCTCCACCTTCACCGGCAACCTGCTGGACTCGCTGCTGCGCGCGGACGCCGCCCACGGCGCCTTCGAGACCAACGTGCTGGCGGCGACCACCGGTGACACCAACGCCCTGATCGAGTTCACCAACGCGGTGGGCGCCTACGACCTCTACCAGCACCAGGCCGCCCGGTTCACCCGGTTCGCCACCGAGGGCCAGGCCCGGCAGCTGGCCGACGTCGAGCACACCAAGGCCCAGAGCACCATCGCCGAGTCCTTCGCCGAGCTTCAGATCGACCCGACCAAGCTGGTCTCAGGCAACCAGGGCCAGATCCGGCGGGCCGTCAAGGACGCGCTCTCCGACTACCCGGCCTACCACGACCAGGCCACCGCCCGGCTGACCATCACCACCTCGCTCATCGGCCAGATCGCCGAACGGGCCGACGCCACGGCCGCCTCCGCGCGGTGGCGCGCGATCTGGCTGCTGAACGGCTCGCTGCTCGGCTTCGTCCTGTGGATCGCCCTCGCGGCGCTGGTGCGTCGCTCGATCATCCGCCCGGTGCAGGCGCTGACCGGGGTCGCGCACGAGGTCGCCGAGGTGGCGGGCCGCGAACTCGCCCGCGTCGCCGACGACGACGCCGAGGACTCCGGCCCGCCCCGGCTGCGGGACATGCCGGTCACCGCCCGCGACGAGATCGGTGACCTGGCCGAGGCGTTCAACCAGGTGCAGACCACGGCCGCGGCCCTGCTGGAACGCCAGGTGCTCAGCCGCCGCAACACCGCCGAGATGTTCGGCAACGTCGGCCGCCGCGTCAGCAACCTGACCACCCGCCAGCTCGCCTTCATCGACGCGGTGGAGCGGGCCGAGACCGACCCGGCCCTCCTCGAACGCCTCTACTCCATCGACCACATCGCCGTCCGCCTGCGCCGCAACGCCGACAGCCTGATGCTGCTGGCCGGCATCCGCGAGACCGTGCTGGCCGCGGGCCCGACCCCGGTGTCCAACGTCGTCCGGGCCGCGCTCGGCCAGATCGAGGGCTACCAGCGGGTACGGCTGTACGCGGGCACGGATGCCATGATCGAGCCGGACATCATCGGCGACCTCACGCTGATGGTGGCCGAACTCCTGGAGAACGCGGTGTCGTTCTCGCCGGCCGGCAGCCCCGTCGAGGTGACCGTCCGCTCCAGTGACGCGGGCGCCCACATCGTCGTCACCGACCACGGCCTCGGCATGAGCGCCGAGCGGCTGGCCGAGGAGAACCAGCGGCTGATCCGCCGTGAGCGCCTCGACCTGGTGCCGACCAAGGTGCTCGGCCTCTTCGTGGTGGGTGCGCTGGCCCGGCGCTGGGAGATCGGCGTCGAGCTGACCCGGACCCCGGGCGGCGGTGTCACCGCCGAAGTGACGCTGCCCGCCCGTCTGTTGCTGACGATGAGCTCGGTGGCGGACACCCCCGGCACCCCGTTCGCCGGGGAAACGGCAGCACCGCCGGTACCGGTGGCACCGGTGGCGGCCGCCGAGCCGACCGGCCCAACCCCGGCCGTCATGGTGCCGACCGCCGCCGAGCCGGAGAGCCCGCTCCCGCGCCGGCTGCCGCGCCGCGAGGCGACCGCCGAGCCGGCCGCTGCGCAGGCCCCGCTCATCCCGGCCGCCCGCTCCGGCGAGCCCCCGGCCGGCCCCGACTCCGATCCCTGCTCCGGCGACGGGACCCGCCCGCTGCGCCGCCGGGTACGCGGGGCGACCCTGCGCACCACCGTCGGTGCCGCCCAGAGCCTCGCCCAGGCGCCACGCACCCGCGACGCCGAGGCCGAACGGCACGAGCTGGACGAGTTCGAGGCAGCGGTGGAACGCGCCCGACGCGACAGCGACACCGGCAGCCACGAGCGGCCCCGGCCGCACAACGACCCCACGCACCCCCCGCAGCACCAGAACCACCTTCCGGAAGGAGCCGAGCAGTGAGCACGTCGACAGGTGACACCCCGACGGGCGGCACCACGCCGACCGACCTGCAGGCGGCCGCAGCCGACTTCACCTGGCTGCTGAACCGCTTCGCCACCGAGACCGCAGGCGTGGTCGACGCGATCGCCGTGTCCTCCGACGGACTGCTGATCGCGGTCTCGGAACTGCGTGAGCGCGCCCACTCCGAACGGCTGGCCGCGATCGTCTCCGGCATCACCAGCCTGGCCGCCGGTGCCTCCGGCAACTACGGCCTGGGCGGCCTCAACAAGGTCATCATCGACCTGGAGGGCGGCCATGTGATCGTCTCCGCGATCGGCAACGGCGCCGTGCTCGGCGTGGTCGCCGACAAGGAGGCCAAGCTCGGCAACATCGCCTACGAGATGACGCTGTTCGCGAACCGCGCGGGTGCGGCGCTCAGTCCGCAGCTCGTCCTGGAACTCAAGAACAGCGTCGGCGTCCCACAGACGCGCTGACCGGCACCGCCGGTCGGCACGCCGAGAAGGCCGAGAGAGGAATACACAGCCATGGCGGACGGCACCCCGCCCCCGGGCCCGGACCCGGTCGGCCCCGCCCCCGCCGTACGGCCGTTCCTGGTCACCGCCGGCCGGGTGGCGGACAGCGCCTCCGGACCGGCGATGCCCGTCGAGACCCAGGTGGTGGCCACCGCCGCCGGGCTCGCCGTGCTGGACCGGCTCTCCTTCGAGCAGCACGACATTGTCGCCGCGTGCCGGATTCCGCAGTCGCTCGCGGAACTGGCGGCGCGGCTGCGGCTGCACCTGAACGTGGTCCGGGTGCTGGCCGAAGACCTGCGCGAGGCCGGGCAGCTGACGGTGCACGTGCCCGACTTCGAGGCCACCCACGACTCGTCCGTCCTGCGCAGGGTTATCGATGGCCTGCGGGCCATCCCCGACTCCCGAGGGGTACTCCGTGACACCGACTGACTCGCTGACCCGGGGCACCGGGCGTACGGCCGTACGGCCGCCGCTGCCGGTGAAAATGGTCATCGCGGGCGGTTTCGGCGTGGGCAAGACCACCGCCGTCGGCTCGATCTCGGAGATCGAGCCACTGACCACCGAGGCGTCGATCACCGAGGTCGCGGCGGGTGTGGACGACCTCACGCTCACCCCGCGCAAGACGACCACGACCGTGGCGATGGACTTCGGCTGCATCACCATCGACCCGACGCTGAAGCTGTATCTGTTCGGCACGCCCGGGCAGGAACGCTTCGGCTTCATGTGGGACGACATCGTGGAGGGCGCGCTCGGCGGGCTCGTCATCGTTGACACGCGTCGCCTCGACGACTGCTACGCCGCGGTCGACTACTTCGAGCACAAGGGGATTCCGTTCGCCGTCGCGATCAACGCGTTCGACGGGCGCGTGGAGCACACGCTGGACGAGGTCCGGTGGGCGCTGGACGTGGCCGAGGGGACCCCGCTGGTCGTCTTCGACGCACGTGAACGGGGTTCTGTCCGGGACGCGCTGCTTGTCGTCCTGGAACTGGCGTTGGCGCGGAGTGGGGGGTAGTCCGGCGGGTGGGGAACTGCGGGCCGCATGCGGCTGAGCGCGCAGTTCCCCGCACCCTGGGTCAGTTGCCCCGTCGTACTCCGGGAGAGACCGTCAGTCTCTGTACCGCCCAGAAAATGCCCAGTGTGGCCAGGGCCATGGCCGCCACCAGCGTGGCGCCGCCCACGACCTTCTCGTAGTTCTTCTGGTAGAGGCCGTCGATGATGTAGCGGCCGAGGCCGCCCAGACTGACGTACGCCGCGATGGTCGCCGTCGAGACGATCTGGATGGCCGCCGAGCGCAGGCCGCTGAGGATCAGCGGGAGGGCGACCGGGAGTTCGACCTGGAAGAGGACGCGTGTCTCCGGCATCCCCATGCCCCGGGCCGCGTCCACCGGGGACGGGTCGACCGAGCGCATCGCCTCGTACGTCGTGACCAGGATCGGCGGTACGGCGAGGATCACCAGCGGGATCATCACCGGCAGCATGCCGAAGCCGAGCCAGATGAACATCAGGACCAGCAGGCCGAAGCTGGGCAGCGCCCGGCCGGCCGTGGCGACCAGGGCGAGGGCGTTGCCGCCGCGGCCGTAGTGGCCGGTGAGCAGTCCGATGGGCAGGCCGATGACCGCCGCGTAGGCGAGGGCCTCCAGGGAGTACTGGATGTGCTCCCAGACGCGGGTGGGGATGCCGTCGTAGCCGTGCCAGTGCGAGCTGTCGCTGAAGAAGGCGTGGACGAAGTTGAGGACGTTCACCGGGTGCTCTCCTTCGGCATCCAGGGCGTCAGCACACGGCGTACGAGGACGAGGGCGGCGTCGGCCAGGATGGCCAGCACGGCCGTGGTCACGACGGAGTTCACCGCCAGTTCGGGGCGGTGGTAGATGTTCGCGTCGTTGAGCAGGTTGCCGAGGGCGCCCTGGTTGCCGATCAGCATGCCGACGCTGACGAGGGAGATGCTGGAGACGGTGGCGACGCGCAGGCCCGCGATGATCGCGGGGACGGCGATCGGCAACTGCACCTGGAAGTAGCGGCGTACGGGGCCCAGACCCATCGCGGTCGCGGCGGCCAGGGTCTCCTCCGGGACCGAGCGGACGCCGTCCACGATGGCCGGGACCAGGACCACCAGGCTGTACACCGCGAGCGGGATCATCACCGTGGTCTCGGTCTGGCCCGTGTAGTCGATGAGGACGACGAAGAAGGCCAGGGAGGGGATGGCGTACAGGACCGTCGTCACGCCCAGCACCGGCGGGTACAGCCAGCGCAGGCGCACGCAGAGCTGGGCGACGGGGAGCGAGACCAGCAGACCGGCCAGGACCGGGATCAGGGCCTCGCGCAGATGCAGGCCGATCAGGCCGAAGTAGGTGTTCTGGAGGTCGCTCGGGATGTCGAAGAAGCCGCTCATCCCCCGGCCTTCGCGTCGTCGCGGCCCTCGGCGTGGGCGGTGCGGATCGCGGCGCCGATGACCTGCTGGGAGACGACGCCGACGGCGCGTCCCTCGCCGTCCACGGCCACGGCCCAGCCGGTCGGCGAGAGGACGGAACCGTCGAGGGCGGCCCGCAGCGAGTCCCTGCCGGGCACGAACGGCCGCCCGTGGGGGATCAGTTGCTCCGGCCGGATCGAACCGGCGGTCAGGGCCCGCGGCTCGCCCCAGCCGAGCGGCCTGCCGTCCAGGTCCGTCACGAGGAGATAGGGGGTGTCCGCCGAGGTGCGCGCGGCGAGCTTGCCGGCATCGGCGTCGATCGCGACGATCGGGGCCTGCTGCAGCTCAAGGCCCGCGGACGGGAAGAAGGACAGCCGCCGGATGCCCCGGTCGGCACCGAGGAAGTCCTCGACGAAGGCGTCCGCCGGGTCGGTGAGCAGTTCGGCCGGCGGGGCGAACTGGGCGAGGTGGCCGCCCGTGCGCATCACGGCGACCATCGTGCCGAGCTTGATCGCCTCGTCGATGTCATGGGTGACGAAGACGATGGTCTTGCCCAACTCACCCTGGATGCGCAGAAGTTCGTCCTGAAGTCCCTTGCGGACCACGGGGTCGACGGCGGAGAACGGCTCGTCCATCAGCAGCACCGGCGGGTCGGCGGCGAGCGCCCGGGCCACACCGACACGCTGCTGCTGGCCGCCGGAGAGCTGGTACGGGTAGCGCTTGGCGAACGCCGAGTCGAGCCCCACCCGCTCCATCAGCTCGGCCGCCCGGGCCCGCGCCCTCTGCTTGCTCCAGCCGAGCAGCCGGGGCACGGTGGCGATGTTGTCGATGACGGTGCGGTGCTGGAAGAGGCCGGCGTTCTGGATGACGTAACCCATCGACCGGCGCAGGGTGTTGACCGGCTGCGCCTGGATGTCGGCGCCGTCGAGGAGGATCCGGCCCTCACTGGGCTCCACCATTCGGTTGATCATCCGCAGCGTCGTCGTCTTGCCGCAGCCGGAGGGACCGACGAAGACGGTGATCGAGCGATCCGGTATCTCCAGGGAGAGCCGATCGACGGCGACCGTTCCGTCCGGGTACCGCTTGGTGACTGAATCTATCCGTATCAAAACGCCGAATGCCCTTCGGGTTTGGCAGAAAGTGCCCGGTAATCGACCACGGTCGCCGTGGCGCAGGCCGTTGCGGACAGAGTCTAAACCGGAACTGTTTCAGCACTTTGGCGACTGACTGATCCTCTTCAGTTTGTGACCTGCCGACAGCACACCGCGCGGCACCGGGGAACCGACCGCGCCGGACAGCGCTCCGATCGTCGTGGTCATGAACGAGACGAACGCGGGCGGCGTCCGGTCAGGCGGTTGCCGGCGGCTCATCCGCGACCGGGAAGCCCGCCGTCCGCAGCACCTGCCGCTCCGCGTCCACGGCGAACACCTCGCAGCCCGGCCGCGCGGCCGCCCACCCGACGCCCTCGGCGCCCATCGCGAAGGCGGCCGTGGCCACCGAGTCCGCCTCGGTCAGCGAGGGGGCCACGACGGTCAGGCTGAGCAGCCCGGTCGCCGGGCGCCCGGTGCGGCCGTCGATGATGTGGTCGCCGCGCTCGTAGCGGGCGGAGGTGGCGACCGCCCCGTCGGTGAGTTCGAGGACGGTGCACAGCCGGTCGGCGTGGTCGGGGTGGCGTACCCCCACCCGCCAGGGGCCGCCGGCGGCGACCACGTCACCGCCGGCGTTCAGCACGAACCGCTTCGCCCCGGCCACCGCCAGCAGGCGCGCGGCCCGCTGCACCGACCAGCCCTTGACCACCGCGCACGGGTCGAGGCCCCGCCCCGGCAGCCGTGCGTCGAACGCGCCCCCGGTCGCCAGCCGGTACTCCTCGCACAGCGCGAGCACCTCGGCGAGGTCGGGGCTCGTCTCGGACTCGGCGAGCTCGCCCCGGTCCATACGGGAGACCTCGCTGTCCGGCCGGAACGGGCTGAACCGCTCGTCGACCTCGCGCAGCCAGGCGAAGACGGCGTCCGCGGCCCCCGTGAAGTCACCCGCGTCGTCGACGCGGAGGGAGACCGGGAAGCCCATCACGTGTTCGACTCGGTGCACGCTCAGCCCTTCGCGTCGGCAGCGGCCTGGAGGGACTCCCGGCAGGCGTCGCTGGTGATCGTCGCGCCGGACACCGTGCCGATGCCGGCGCTCTGTGCCTTCAGTGTCTCCGATGTCAGCACCGGCACGGCGGCCGTGGTCTGCGGACGGCTCGGACGCTGGAGCGTCTGCGCCGCGGAGAGCCGGTCACCGGAGAATGACCTGGACCCGCACCGGGCCCTTGTCCGTGGTGACGGTGGTGCCCTTGACGACCGTGCCCGAAGGGGTGCCCGAGGCGCCGGTCGAGACCCGCGGCCGCTGTCGATTTCCTGTCGGACGGCTTTCAACTGGCTATCGATGTGCTCTCTGGGTGAGCACGGGGCCGGCGCCCACGGCCGGGTGCCGCAGTATGAGCGGGTGGAAAAAGTACGACTCCTCGTCGTGGACGACGACCCGCCGATCGCCGACCTGGTCGCGACGGTCGCCCGGTACGAGGGCTGGGAGGCGGTCACCGCGTACTCCGGTGCGGACGCGCTGGCCCGCGCCGCCGAGTTCCGGCCGGACATCGTCGTGCTCGACCTGATGCTGCCCGACCTCGACGGTTTCGGCGTGCTCGACCGGCTGCGGCACTCCGGGACGATGGTGCCGGTGGTGTTCCTCACGGCCCGCGACGGGGTGGCGGACCGGGTCGCCGGGCTGACCCGGGGCGGGGACGACTACCTGGTCAAGCCGTTCGCGGTGGAGGAGCTGATGGCCCGGCTGCGCACGGTCCTGCGGCGCAGCGCCGGTCCCGGCTTCCAGCGCTCGGTCCTGCGGATCGCCGACCTGACGATGGACGAGGACACCCGCGAGGTCCGCCGCGGCGACCGGCCGCTCTCCCTCACCCCCACCGAGTTCGAGGTGCTGCGCTACCTGATGCGCAAGTCGCCGACCGTGCTCACCAAGGCGCAGATCCTCGACCACGTCTGGGAGTACGGCTTCGGCGGCCGTTCGAACGTGGTGGAGCTGGTCGTCAGCCGGCTGCGCCGCAAGATGGACGAGGCCGGCGGGGAGCCGCTGATCCACACCGTGCGCGGCTTCGGGTACGTCATACGGCCCCAGGCTGCCCCGTGACCGGCAGGCTGCGCCGCTCGTACCGGACCATGCGCCTGGGCACCCGGCTGGCGCTGGGGCTCGGGGCGCTGGCGCTGGTGGTGTTCGCGGTCGTCGGCACGGCCCTGACCACGTACATGCGGGACTACCTGTCGGCCCAGCTGGACGACCAGCTCGGCCTGGCCCAGGTCGCCCAGTCCAAGAGCATCGCGCAGAACGGCACGCTCCAGGGCAAGAAGTACTACCACTGGTACTACGCCGTGTACGACGTCTCGCACGGCACCCCGGTGCTGCGCAAGCCGGAGGAGAGCGGTGACCTGCCCGCGGACATCGCCCCGCTCACCTCGGTGGCGAAGGCGCAGATCGCCGCGGGCACCGAGGTACTGCGGACCAGGGACCTGACCGGCGAGGGCGAGTACCGGCTGCGCGGCTGCGCGGTGGAGCCGGGCGTGGTGCTGGTCAGCGGGGCGCCGACGGAGAGCATCGACGACACGGTACGACAGCTGGTCACGGTCCAGGTGGTCGCCTTCGGGCTGGCGCTGCTGGCGCTGGTGGTGTTCGGCCGACGGCTGCTGCGGCACGGCCTCGAACCGCTGAGCGACATGGCGCACACGGCTCATGGCATCGCCTCGCACAACCTGACGGAGTCGGCGGCCCGGCTGCCGCTGCGCGCGGCGAAACGGGGCGGCGGGCCGGAGGTCGAGGAGTTGCGCACCGCCTTCAACACGATGCTCGAACACATCGACCACTCCCTCGCCGTGCGCGCCGAGGCCGAACAGCGGCTGCGCCGCTTCGTCGCTGACGCCTCGCACGAGCTGCGCACCCCGCTGATGTCGGTACGCGGCTACGCCGACCTCTTCCAGTACGCCGCCGCCAACGAGCCCGGGGAACGCGACCGCCATCTGGCCCGGCTGCGCGCGGAAGCCGCCCGGATGGGCGTCCTCCTCGACGACCTGCTGCTCCTCGCCCGGCTCGACGCGGCCGAGGTGGAGACGCCGCTGCGGCTGGAGGACGCCGACCTGACGGAGCTGGTCCGGGAGGCCGCCGACGCCCTCCGCGCCGCCCACGCCGACCACCCCCTGACGGTGACCGCCGGCCCGGACCCGGTCCCGGTCCGCCTCGATCCGGTGCGGATCCGCCAGGTGCTGGACAACCTCCTCACCAACGCGGCCGTCCACACGCCGGCCGGCACCCCGGTGTCCGTGACGGTCGCCGTCGTCGCCGGCTCGGCGTCGGTGAGCGTCACCGACCACGGCCCCGGCATCCCGGCCGGCGACCGCGCCCGGGTCTTCGACCGCTTCTACCGCGTCGACAAGGCCCGCAGCCGCGACCGCGGCGGCAGCGGGCTCGGCCTGTCGGTGGCCAGGGCACTGGTGGAGGCGCACGGCGGGACCATCGCCCTGGGCGAGGACCCCACGGCCGCCACGGTGTTCACGCTGACGCTGCCCGGCAGCCCGACCGCCGCCCGCACCGCCGGCTAGCGCTGGTACAGCCGCGCCCGCTCCAGCAGGATGTCGTGCAGATCGCGGACGGCCTCGGCGTACGAACCGGAGCGGCGGCGCTCCGTGACCATCAGGACCTCCGTGTCCTTCTCCGCGTCGGCGAGCGGACGCCAGGTGATCACGCCGTTGCGTTCCAGCGGGTCGCCGATGACGCTGAAGTCGGGCAGCACGGTGGCGCCCAGCCCCTCGGCGACCATGAGCTTGCCCATCTCGGCGCCGTCGGTGGAGTAGGAGAAGGCCGGGGTGCGGCCGCGCAGCAGCCGGTGGATGTAGCGGTGCATCACATAACCGGCTCGCATGACGATCAAGGGCTCGCGCAGCAGGGCGTCGGTGCTGACGGCGGAGTGCGCGGCCAGTGGGCTGTCGGGGCGCAGGCAGACGACGGGGCGACCACGCAGCAGCTGGGTGGAGTCCAGGTCGGGCGGCAGGTCGTCGCCGGTGAGGTAGTTGACAAGACCCAGGTCGAGGCCGCCCTCGGTGAGCATCCGGTGGATGTCGACCTGCTGGGCGGTGACGATCTCGACCTGGGTCTGCGGGTGTGCGGCGCGGAAGTCCTGGACGGCGGGGACGAGCAGCGGGACGGTCGCGGCATGCACCGTGCCGAGCCTGACCATCCGGCTGACCTGGTGCTGGTGGTCGGCGGCCTGCCGCAGCCGGTCCACGGCCTCCAGAACCGCGGCGATGTGCGGCAGCAGTTCGCGGCCGGCATCGCTGGTGCGGGCTCCCGAACGATGGCGGTCCAGCAGGCCGACACCGAGTTCGCGTTCGAGGTTGCGGACGGTCTCGCTGAGCGCGGGCTGCGACAGGTGCAGGGCCTCGGCGGCGCGGCGCAGGGACCCGAGCCGGGCGACGGTCTGGAGGTACTCGAGCTGTTCGATCCGCATGAAAGGGGAACCCTATCAGGGCATCACCGATCCTTAGCAGGGGTCACCTCGACCGATCGGGCCATCATCTGCTTAAATCCTTCACATGAACCAGCGCAAGGACCTCACGCGTCGACGCCACGTCGACCTCTCGCGTGTGTCCAGCGGCCTCTGTTCGCCTCGCGCCGCCCGCTGAGCGAGTTCTCCTCTCGCGCTTTCCCGCCGTGACCCCCGGGTTTCGCCTGCCCGCAGCCGGGCGGCGTTCTTCCTGACCTTCCGCCGGTCCGGCGTCTCTTCTCTCCATCCCCTCACGTGACCGTGACCTGCCCGTTTCCACCGCTTCGGTCGATACGGGACGGCAGCCCACGGCCGGCGCTCCCCTGCGCGCTGCCGCCCTGCCCTCTGTGAAGGAGCCCTCATGCCCACCGTGCTCTCCGTCTCGGGAAGCCCGTCCGCGACCTCCCGCACCGGTCGCCTGCTACGCCACCTCGACGCGCGCCTCGCCGGGCAGGGACACCACGTGATCCCGCTCGACGTGCGCTCCCTGCCTCCCGAGGCGCTGCTGGGGGCTGATTTCGGCCACCCTGCGATCCAGGACGCGGCCCGGTTGTTCGAGAGAGCAGACGGCGTGGTGATAGGGACACCCGTTTACAAGGCCGCCTACTCAGGTCTCCTCAAGACCCTCCTGGACCTGCTGCCCCAGTACGCCCTCGCGGGCAAGGCGGTGCTCCCGCTGGCCACCGGCGGCAGCCCGGCGCACGTCCTGGCCGTGGACTACGCGCTGAGGCCGGTGCTCACCTCCATGGGCGCAGACCATGTGCTGCCCGGCTGGTTCGTGGTCGACAAGCACATCACGGCCGCCCCGGACGGCGCGGTCACCGTCCAGGAGGACACCGCCCGCGAGGTCTACCGGGTCGCCGACGCCTTCTCGGCCGCGCTCACCGCCCGGCACCACGTCCTCGCCGCGGCCTGATTCCCCGAGCCGGACTCCGAAACATCCAGCACCCCTCGAAGGGCCCCATGTCCCGCACCCAGCCATCCGCCCGACCGCCGCGTTCCACAGGGAAGAAGCGGCTCATCCTCAACCTCTTCGAGATGAACTGCGTCAGCCACATCACCCACGGCCTGTGGCGGCTGCCGGACAACAACCGCGAGCGGTTCAACGACATCGAGTACTGGACCGAGTTGGCCCGGCTGCTGGAGAAGGGCGGCTTCGACGCCGTCTTCCTCGCCGACGTCGTCGGCACCTACGACACCTTCCGCGGCTCCGCGGAGACCGCTGTCAAGCAGGGTCTGCAGATCCCCAACAACGACCCGGCCGTCGTCGTACCGGCCATGGCCGCCGTGACGAAGCACCTCGGCTTCGGGATCACCTTCTCGACCACGTACGAACCGCCGTTCGCCTGGGCCCGCCGGGCGAGCACGCTCGACCACCTCACCAAGGGCCGCGTCGGCTGGAACATCGTCACGTCCTACCTGCCCAACGCCGCCCGCAACCACGGGCTGCCGGACGAGGTCGAGCACAGCACGCGGTTCGAGATCGCCGACGAGTACCTCGACGTGCTCTACAAGCTCTGGGAGGGCAGCTGGGACGACGACGCGATCGTCGCCGACCGCGAGCACAACGTGTTCGCCGATCCGGCGAGGATCCGCCCGATCGACCACGTCGGCAAGCACTTCAGGGTCGAGGGCCCGCACCTGCCCAGCCCGAGTCGCCAACGCACCCCGGTGCTCTTCACCGCGACCCAGTCGGCCGACGGCATCGCCTTCGCCGGCAAGCACTCCGAGGTCGTCTTCACCGGCGGCGGCACCCCCGACGCGGTCAAGCGGCTCGTCGCCGACCTCAAGCAGGCCGCCGTCGACGCCGGCCGGACCCGCGACGACCTCAAGGTGATCACGACGGCCGGCGTCATCGTCGCGCCGACGGAGCAGGAGGCGCGCGCCAAGGCCGCCCGCTTCCAGGAGCTCTCCGACCCCGAGGGCTACCTCGCCCACGCCGGACTCCCGTGGGACCCGACCGCGTTCCCGCCCGAGACCCCGCTCGCCGACGTCGCCGCCGAGGACGGCCGTGCCGGTCGCTGGCGGCAGCTGACGTCCGACGGAACCGTCGGTGAGTTCCTCGCCGGCTTCGGCGACATCTCCCGCCACCCGCTCTCGGTCGTCGGCACCCCCGAGCAGGCGGCCGACGCGATCGAGCACTGGCTCGACGACCTCGGCCTCGACGGCATCAACCTGCTCCAGTACCACACCTTCGACACGGCGAAGGACTTCATCGAGCTCGTCGTGCCCGTCCTGCGGGCCCGGGGCCGGCTGCGCACGTCGTACGACGAGTCCGAGTCGCTGCGCGACCGCATCTTCGGCCGCGGCGACCGGCTGCCGCCCGACCACCCCGCCACCCGCTACCGCGGCGGCAGGAACCTCCCCCGCCCCGAGGGCATCTCGGACCCGATCCCCACGCCCGACCCCCTTGCAGAGAAAGCCGGCTGATGACCTACTTCACCAGACCCCGTCTCGCCGCCGCCTCCGTCGGCACCGTGCTCGCGAGCCTCACGCTGGCGGCCTGCGGCAGCGGCAGCGGCTCGGCCGACGGCGCCAACGGCAAGCCCGTCCAGGGCGGCACGATCACCTACACGCACGTCCAGGAGCCGCCCTGCATCTTCGGCGGCTGGATCCAGCAGGCCTACATCTCCCGCCAGGTCCTCGACGGCCTCGTGGCCGAGGCCGAGGACGGCAGCGTCAAGCCGTGGCTGGCCACCTCGTGGAAGACCTCGGCCGACGGCCTGACCTACACCTTCACCCTCAAGGACGGCGTGAAGTTCACCGACGGCACCCCGGTCGACGCCGCGGCCGTCGCCTACAACTTCAACCAGTTCGAGAACACCGACCTCAACGGCACCGCCAAGGTGTCGATGGACCCGTACTACAAGAGCGCCGAGGCGATCGACGCGAGCCACGTCGCCGTTCACCTCACCAAGCCCTACCCCGAGTTCCTCCGCCTGATCACGCAGGGGTACTTCGGCATCCAGTCCGAGCACGCGCTCAAGACCCGGACGAAGGAGCAGAACTGCGAGCAGCCGATCGGCTCCGGCGCCTTCACGGTCGAGAAGTGGAACAAGGGCCGGGACGTCATCTTCAAGAAGAACCCGCATTACACCTCGTGGCCCGCGACCGCGAAGCACCACGGCCCGGCGTACGTCGACAAGATCGACTGGAAGTTCGTCGCCGACGGCACCTCGCGCTACGCCTCGCTCACCACGGGCCAGTCCGACGTGGTCTACGAGGTGCCGACCGTGAACTGGAAGGACGCCCGGTCCAGGTTCAAGAACACGATCCGCTACATCACTCCGGGTCACCCGGTCTCGTTCTACCTCAACACCGCGAAGGGGCCGTTCACGGACAAGCTCGTCCGTCAGGCCTTCGCCTACGCCGCCGACCGCAAGGCGGCGGTCACAGCGGGCTTCCACGGCGTGATCCCCTACGAGCCCAACCCCGCGGTCTCGCAGTCGACCCCCGGCTACCTCGGCACCGACCCGTACCCCTACAACCCCGGCAAGGCCGCCGGGCTGCTGGCGCGGGCCGGCTGGAAGAAGGGCGCCGACGGGATCTACGCCAAGGGCGGCCAGAAGCTGAGGATCCGGCTCGTCTACGGCCCGGGATACATCTTCACCAGCGAGGGCGCGACCGTCCTGCAGGCGTTGCAGGAGCAGTGGAAGCAGAACGGTTTCGACGTCACCCTCGTGCCGGCCACGCAGGCCGAGTCGTGGGGCGGCAAGTACAGCGGCCCGGACGGCTACGACGCCCAGGCGTCGTACTGGACCAGCCCCAGCCCGGCGATCCTCTGGATCGTCTGGCGTGAGTCCACCAAGAACAACCCGAACGGCAACAACCAGTCCTTCTACAACAACCCGACGCTCACGCGGCTGATCGACAAGGCCAACACGAACACCGACACCGCCGCCGGGTTCGACCAGTACAAGCAGGCCCAGAAGATCATCAACGACAACGCCGCCGGCATCGGGCTCTACACCCAGAACACGCTGATCGCCGTCTCGGACAAGCTCCACGGCTTCTGGGTGGAGAAGAGCCAGGGCGAGCCGGTCTTCTCCGACGCGTACTTCACCGCCAAGCAGTGATCCGAGGTCTGTCATGACTGCCATCACCCCTGACCCGGCGTCGCTCACGACGCCGAGGCGGCCCGCGTGGGCGACCGCGCGGGCCGCCCGCAGGGCCGCCGTCAAGCTCGTCTCGGCGGTCGGCGTGCTCCTCGCGGCGGCCTCCCTGGCCTGGTTCGCCCAGATCCTGATCCCGGGCGACCGCGCGACGGCGATCCTCAACATGCGCAACGGCAAGCAGCAGAACTACACCGCGGCCCAACTGGCCCCGGTGAGACATGAGTTCGGCTTCGACCATCCGCTGGTCTCCCAGTGGCTGCACTACCTCGGCGGCTTCTTCAAGGGAGACCTCGGCACGTCCTACACGCAGTACCAGCCGGTCACGAAGGTGATCGGCGCCCAGATCGTGCCGAGCCTCGTCCTGACCGTCTCGGCGCTCGTCGTGGCCTGGGTCATCGCGCTCGCGGTCTCGCTGCTCACCGTGAAGCGCGGACGGGCCTTCGAGGGACTCGGCTCGGTCTTCGAGGCGTTCACCGCGAGCCTGCCGCACTACTGGGTGGGCGTCATCCTGCTGGTGGTCTTCGCGGTGAAGGTCCCGCTCTTCCCCGTCATCAGCGGCTCGGGGGCCTCGGGCCTCGTCCTCCCGGTGCTCACCCTGGCGATCCCGCTGAGCGGTTTCCTGGGGCAGGTCATCCGCGACGAGCTCGACAAGGTCCTCGACCAGCCGTTCGTCACCACCGCCCGTACCCGGGGCATGAGCGACACCGCCGTCCGTCTCAGGCACGCCCTGCGGCACGCGGTGCTGCCGGCGGTCACCCTGTCGGGCTGGGCGCTCGGCGCGCTCGTCTCGGGCGCGGTCATCGTCGAGAACATCTACGGGCGGCCCGGCATCGGCATGGTCCTCAACACCGCGGTCAGCACGCGCGACGTCCCGACCGTAGCCGGCGTCGTCGTGGTCGTGGCCGCGATCTACGTCGTCGCCAACCTCCTCGTCGACCTCGCCTACACCGCCATCGACCCAAGGTTGCGTGCCTCATGACCGCCGTCCCGCTCAGCCCCGACCCGATCGGCGCGGAGGTGGTCGAGCCCCGGCGGGCCGTCCGCCGGAGCCTCGGCCTCGGCCCCGGCGCCACCCTCTCGGCCGTGCTCGTCGCGCTCGTCGTGCTGGCCGCGATCGCGCCCGGCGTGCTCGCCTCCACGACGCCGACCCACATCGAGCTGACCGACGCCCTCGCCGCGCCGTCGTGGCACCACCTCTTCGGCACCGACGAGGCCGGCCGCGACGTCTTCAGCCGAGTCGTCCACGGCACCCGGCTCTCCCTCGGGATCGGCCTCGGTGCCACCGCGATCGCCATGGGCCTGGCCATCGTGCTCGGCTTCGTCTCGGCGCTCGCCGGCGGCGTGGTGGACACGATCATCACCCGCGTCCTCGAGGTCTTCTTCGCCTTCCCCTCCCTGCTGGCGGCACTGCTCGTGATCTCCGTCTTCGGGCCGTCGGTCAAGACGTCGATCATCGCGGTGGGGATCAGCTCCATGCCGGGCTACGCCCGCATGGTGCGCGGTCAGGTGCTCAACGTGCGCCAGGCCGGCTACATCGAGTCGGCCCACGCACTGGGCCACAGCCGGCGGACGGTCCTGCTCCACCACCTCTTCCCCAACGCCATGCGCCCGCTGGTCGCGGTCGTCACCCTCGGCGTCGGACAGTCCATCGTGTGGGCCTCGTCCCTGGCCTTCCTCGGCCTGGGCGTCCCGCCGCCGAACCCCGAGTGGGGCGCGCTCCTCGACTCCGGGCGCAACTACATCACCACCCAGTGGTGGCTCGAGGTCCTGCCAGGCCTCGTGATCGTCCTCTTCGCCATCTCGGTCACCACCCTCGGCCGGGCGATCCGGCAGCGACTGGAAGGAGCGGCCCGATGACCGTCTCGCCGCCCACCGCCCAAACCGCGGCCGGAGACACCGGCACCGGCACCGGCACCGGCACCGGCACCGACGAGGTCGCCGTGCCCCGCCGGTCCGCCCGTCCCGACGGGCCGGCCCTCGACGCGTCGCTGCTCAGCGTCGAGGGGCTCCGCGTCCGGTTCGGCGGCCGCGAGGTCGTCCACGGCATCTCCTTCTCCGCCCACCCCGGCCGCTGCCTGGCGATCGTGGGCGAGTCCGGCTCCGGCAAGTCCGTCACCGCCCGCACGCTCGTCGGCCTCACCGGCGGCGACTCGCGGGTGAGTGCGGACCGGATCACGCTCAACGGCCTCGACCTCACCCGCCAGAGCGAACGTGCCTGGCGCAGGATCCGGGGCAAGGAGGTCGGCTTCGTCCTCCAGGACGCGCTCGTCTCCCTCGACCAGCTCCGCAGGGTCGGTGACGAGGTGGCGGAGCCCCTCAGGCTCCACGGCGTCGGCACCAGGACGTCGCGCAAGGCCAAGGCGATCGAGCTCCTCGCCTCGGTCGGCGTGCCCGAGCCCGAGGTGAAGGCGCGCCAGCGGCCCTACGAGCTCTCCGGCGGCCTGCGGCAGCGCACGCTCATCGCCAGCGCGATCGCCCTGGACCCGCCGCTGCTCATCGCCGACGAGCCGACGACGGCCCTCGACGTGACCATCCAGGCCCAGATCCTCGACCTGCTCATCGAGGCCAAGGAACGCGGCCGGGCGATCATCCTGATCAGCCACGACCTCTCCGTCGTGGCCCGCCTCGCCGACGACATCGCGGTGATGAAGGACGGCGAGATCGTCGAGCAGGGTCCCGCGCACGAGATCCTGCGCCACGCGCGGCACCCCTACACCCAGGCGCTGCTCGACGCGGTGCCGTCGGAGCACACGCGCGGCCAGCGGCTGGTGAAGCCCGCCTCGGACGCCGCCGGCTCGCCCTCCGTCCGCACCCGCAGGGCGGTCGAGCGGGACCGGCCGGTCATCGACGCCCGCCAGCTCACCAAGGTCTACACCGGCCCGGACAGGATCGACCGCACCGTCGTCGACGACGTCTCCTTCGAGCTCTTCCAGGGTGAGACGCTCGGCATCGTCGGCGAGTCCGGCTCCGGCAAGACCACCACCGCCCGGATCGCCCTGTCCCTGATCGACCCGACCGCCGGCGAGGTGCTGCTGCACGGCCGGCCGTGGTCGAGCCTCACCCGGGCACAGCGTCGCCCGCTGCGCCCCGGGATCGGCGTGGTCTACCAGGACCCGCTGAGCTCCTTCGACCCCCGGTGGCCGGTCGGGCGCATCCTCACGGACGCGTTGGCCACCGGGCCCACCCCGCCCTCCTCGCGTGCGGAGGCGCGCGGCAGGGCCGTCAGGCTCCTGGAGCAGGTCGGGCTCCGCGAGGAGCACTTCGACTCGGCCCCGCTGCGCCTTTCGGGAGGCCAGCGCCAGCGCGTGGCCATCGCGCGGGCGCTGGCCCCCGAACCCGGCGTCATCGTCTGCGACGAGCCGGTGTCGGCCCTCGACGTCTCGATCCAGGCGCAGGTCCTCGACCTGCTGACGGACCTCCAGGACGAGCTCGGCGTCTCCTACCTCTTCATCTCCCACGACCTAGGGGTGATCCACCACATGAGCGACCGGATCCTCGTGATGAAGGACGGCAGGGTCGTCGAGTCGGGCACCGCGGACGACGTCTTCGAGCGCCCGCGGCACGACTACACCCGGCGGCTCCTCACCGCCCTGCCCCGGGTCTCGCAGGCATGAGCGGCCACACCCTCAGCGAAGGGATCACCGACGCGGAACTGCGCGAGCGGTTCGGGCCGGTCTTCGAGGAGATCGCCCTCGGCGCGATCGGCCGCGAGGCCGACCGCGGGCTGCCGTACGACGAGGTGGAGGCGCTGCGGGCGGCCGGCTTCGGCCGGGTCCGGGTACCCGTGGAGTCCGGCGGACTGGGTGCGACGCCGCCGCAGTTCTTCCGCCTGCTCATCGCGCTGGCCGAGGCGGACTCCAACCTGCCGCAGCTGTGGCGGGGCCACATCGGCTTCGTCGAGTCGCTGCTGGTGCACCAGGACCCGAAGGTCCGGGAGCGCTGGCTGCGGCGGATCTCGGCGGGCGCCGTCGTGGGCAACGCCCAGTCGGAGCAGGGCAACGGCTCCTTCTGGGAGAACGTCACCACGGTCCACGCGGCCGGCTCCGGCGACGACGCCGGCTGGTCGCTGAGCGGCAGGAAGTTCTACTCCACCGGGAGCCTCTTCGCCGACTGGATCCAGACGACCGCGACGCTCGACGCCGAGCACAGTGCCGACGTCCTGGTCCCGGCCGGCGCCCCGGGTGTGCGCCGGATCGACGACTGGGACGGCTTCGGGCAGCGCCTGACCGGCTCGGGCACGACGGTCTTCGAGGACGTCCGGATCGCGCCCGAGGACGTCGAGGTCTATCCCAACGGGGCCTTCCGCGGGACGACGCTGTTCGCGGTCTACCAGCTCGTCCACCTCGCCACGCTGTCGGGCATCGCGCGGGCGGCGGTCCGCGACATCATCGCCTTCGTCCACCAGCGTGGGCGCAACCTCGCCAACCCGCTGTACCCCCAGCCGCGGCTCGACCCGCAGATCCAGCAGGTCGTCGGACGCGTCCGGTCGAAGTCCTTCGCCGCCTCGGCGACCACGCTGGCCGCCGTCGACGAGCTCGACCGGGTGCACCGGGCCCAGCTCGTACAGGAGGCCACCGCCGAGCTCTTCGACGCCGCGGACCTCGCGGTCTTCGCGGCCCAGACGGCGGTCATCGAGCTCGTGCTCGACCTGACGACGGAGATCTTCGAGGTCGGCGGCGCGTCGGCGGTGACCGAGCGCTTCCGGCTCGACCGGCACTGGCGCAACGCACGCACGCTGGCCTCGCACAACCCGGTGATCTACCGCCAGACGATCGTGGGCGACGCGGCGCTCAACGGCACCTCGCCGAGCGAGTGGATCACCCGCACCTGGCAGGCCGTACGGGCGAACCAGACCGGCGCCTCCACCGACGCCCCCGCCGACAGCCCCACCGTCCACACCCCCGACACCGCGCGTGTCTCCCCGCACAGGAGTGCCTCATGACCCCCAGCACCACCCCCGCCGAGCGCAAGCGCCTCTTCTTCAACGCCTTCGTGATGAACACGACGAGCCACATCCACCACGGCCAGTGGCGCCGGCCGGACGCTCAGCAGCACAACTTCAACGACGTCGAGACGTGGATCAACCTCGCCAGGATCCTCGAGGAGGCGAAGTTCGACTCGATGTTCTTCGCCGACGTCGTGGGCCTCTACGGCGACGCCGAAGCCGACTACTCGGTCTACGTCAACGAGGGCCTGCAGATCCCCAGCAACGACCCGGCCGTGCTCGTGGGGGCTCTGGCCGCCCACACCGAGAACATCGGCCTGGCCGTCACGAGCAACGTCTTCCAGCAGCACCCGACCAACTTCGCCCGCCAGCTGACCACTCTGGACCACATCTCCAAGGGCCGCATCGCGTGGAACATCGTCACCGGCACCCAGGACAACGGCTACCGCAACTTCGGCTACGAGGCGCTGGCGGACCACTCCGAGCGCTATCGCTGGGCCGATGAGTTCGTCGACGTGACCTACAAGCTGTGGGAGGGCTCGTGGGACGACGACGCGCTGGTGCAGGACAAGGCGGGCAGCCGGCACGCCGACCCGGGCAAGATCCACAAGATCTTCCACTCCTCGCCGCGCTACCGCGTCGAGGGGCCGTTCCTCCCGGCCCCCTCGCCGCAGCGGACACCGCTGCTCTTCCAGGCCGGCTCATCGGGCCCGGGCCGCGACTTCGCCGCTCGCAACGCCGAGGCCGTCTTCCTCATCGCCCCGACGCCGGAGATCGCCCGCCAGCAGATCGAGGAGACCCGCGCGCTCGCCGCGTCGTACGGCCGTGACCCGCACGACATCACCTTCCACCAGGGGCTCTCCTTCGTCATCGGCGACACCGAGGAGGAGGCCCGCGAGAAGTTCCAGTGGTACCAGCAGTACGTCAGTGCCGACGGCTACTCCGCGCACTCCGCGATCGTCGACAAGTCCGGCCGGGTCTACCCCGCCGACACGCCGCTGAGCCAGATCGACACCAACACGGCCAAGGGCTTCCTCGAACACCTGCGCAAGCACATCACCGACCGCGAGCCGACCGTCGGCGACCTGGCCATCCAGCGGCTGGAGGAGACCGTGGTCGTGGGCACGCCGGAGCAGATCGCCGACACCGTCGAGCTGTGGCAGGCCGCCGGTGTCGACGGCATCAACGTCATCAACTGGGTCATCCCCGGGTCCTTCCAGGAGTTCGCCGACAAGGTCCTGCCGGTGCTGCGCGAGCGCGGCCTCGCGCAGCGCGAGTACGGCGAGGGCACGCTGCGCCGCAAGCTGTTCGGTCAGGACCGGCTCTCCGAGCGTCATCCGGCGGCCCGCTACCGCGGAGCCTTCACGAACGGACCGCGCAGCTGGGCCGAGGCGGAGAAGGCCGCGCTCACCTCCAGTCACTGATCCGGGGAGCCGGGAAGAGGGGTGCACATCTCATGACGTTGCAGGAGGCCGGGCTTCCGGCGACCACCGGGGGAAGGGCGCCGGCCGAGGCGGCCGATCCACGCCGGCCGATCAGGACGGCCGCACGGGTGGAGGTGCTCGACGCCGCGGGCGCGCTCGCCGCGGCCGCCCGGCTGGCCCAGGAGTTCGCCCCACAGGCCGCGGCGCGCGACCGCGAGCGGATCCTGCCGTTCGAACAGCTGCGCCGGCTGGCCCTGAGCGGTCTGCTGGCCATCACCGTTCCGCGCGCGTTCGGCGGTCCTGGTCTTCCCGCGTCGGTCGTGGCGGAGGTGGTGCGGCGGATCAGCTGGGCCGATCCGAGCATCGGCCAGATTCCGCTCAGTCACTTCGTCTACGTCAACCAGTTGCGGCTGCAGGGCAGCCGGTCGCAGCAGGAGCGGCTCTTCGGCGAGGTCCTGGCGGGCCGGTGGTTCGGCAACGCCCAGTCCGAGCGGGGCACGAGGCACGTGCGGGACTTCCGCACCACCCTGACGCGCGACGCTCGCGGGGAAGGGTGGCGGCTCAACGGCACGAAGTTCTACTGCACCGGCGCGCTCTTCGCCGACTGGATCCCCGTGCTGGCCCACCTCGGGCCCGACGGCCCGATGCACGTCGCCTGGGTGCACCGCGACGCCGGTGGTGTCTCGGTCGTCGACGACTGGGACGCCGTCGGCCAGCGCACCACCGCCTCGGGGACGGCCACCTTCACGGACGTCCTGGTGGGCGACGAGTGGATCACCGACTACGCCGAGGTCTTCACCGGCCCCACGACGTTCGGGTCTTCCGCCCAGCTGATCCACGCCGCCATCGACACCGGCATCGCGCGGGCGGCGCTCGACGACGCCGCCGCCTTCGTCACGACGAAGTCGCGTCCCTACCCCGACGCGATGGCGATCCACGGCATCGACCGCGCCGCGCAGGACCCGGTGATCGTCCAGGCCTTCGGCGAGATGGAGCTGGCGGTGCGCGGCACGGAGGCGCTGCTGGCGGAGGCGGGGCGGGCCGTCGACGCGGCCGACGGCGACCTCTCGGAGGAGTCGGCCGCCGCGGCCGCCCTCGCCGTCGCCGCCGCGCGCGCCTCCTCGACGCGGGTGTCGGTCGAGGTGGGTTCACGGCTTCTGGAGGTCGCCGGAACCCGGGCGGCGCTGAGCGCCGAGGGGCTCGACCGGCACTGGCGCAACGCCCGCACCCACACCCTGCACGACCCGGCGGCGTGGAAGCTGCAGCACCTCGGCCGCTGGGCGGTCGAGAGGCAGCCACCGCCCCGGCACGGCCAGCTCTGACGGACGCCGAACGCCCTGACGCCGAACATCCCGAACGTCGCCCCGACCCGACAACGAAAGACGCACTCGTGAACGACCTGAAGTTCCACTGGTTCCTCCCCACCAACGGCGGCGACGGCCGCCACATCATCGGAGGAGGTCATGGACTCGCCGCGGAGGCCTCCGGCCGGCCCGCGTCCGTGCCCTACCTGGGGCAGATCGCCCGGTCGGCCGAACAGCTCGGCTTCGAGGCCGCGCTGACGCCCACGGGCGCGTGGTGCGAGGACGCCTGGGTGACCACGGCGATGGTCAGCGCCCTCTCGGACCGGCTGAAGTTCCTCGTCGCGCTGCGCCCCGACTCGGTCGGTCCCTACCTCGCGGCCCAGATGGCGAGCACCTTCGTCAACCTCTCGGGTGGTCGCCTGCTGCTCAACATCGTGACCGGCGGCGAGGACCACGAGCAGCGCATGTACGGCGACTTCCTCAGCAAGGCCGAGCGCTACGCGCGATGCGACGAGTTCCTGACCATCACCAAGGCGCTGTGGGCCGGCGAGACGGTCGACTTCCAGGGCCGCTACCTGTCGGTGCAGAACTCGCGCCTCAACAACCTCCCCGGCGCACAGCCCGAGATCTACTTCGGCGGTTCCTCGCCCGAGGGCATCGAGGTCGCCGCCCGGCACGCCGACGTCTATCTCACCTGGGGTGAGCCGCCGGCCGCCGTGGCCGAGAAGCTCGACCGGGTTCGCGCCGCGGCCTCGAAGCACGGCCGGACGCTCCGGTACGGCATCCGACTGCACACCATCGCCAGGGACACCTCCGAGGCCGCGTGGGCCGAGGCGGGCCGTCTGCTCGACCAGATCGACCAGGCCGACATCGACCGCATCCAGGCGGGACTGCGGCGCTCGGCCGGCGAGGGACAGCGTCGCATGCTCGAACTCAACGGCGGCTCGAAGGACGACCTGGAGATCCACCCCGGCCTCTGGGCCGGCGTCGGACTGGTGCGGGGCGGCGCCGGGACCGCTCTCGTGGGCTCGTTCACCGAGATCGCCGACCTGATCGAGGAGTATCGCTCGGTCGGGATCAGCGAGTTCGTGCTCTCGGGCTATCCCCACCTCGAGGAGGCCTACTGGTTCGGCGAGGGCGTGCTGCCCGAGCTCGCGCGCCGCGGCCTGTGGCGCCACCCGGCCCCGGTCGTGTCACGCGCGTCGGTGCCGTTCGGCGCCGACCCGGTGCCCGTCGTGAGCTGAGCGCCGAGGGCGGGACGGGCAGGCTGCTCGCCGGTCGCCACCGGCTTGTCGAGACCGCTCCACCGGCCCCACGAGCCGGGATGGAGTGCGGCGTCGACCCCGGCGACGGTGAGCACCGTGACCGCGTGCGCCCGCCACGGTCGACGTGGCCGGGAACGGCCCGGGGCGCGCGGACCACGGCCACACCGGGTCGGGATGCCGTCGGCCGGGCGCACGCACGGCACTCAGGCGGACCACACGGCCGCGCGGGAGACCGGCGTCCTGGTCGGCGATCCAGGCCGAGCGGCCAGTGAGCCGACCGCTGCGCGCGCGGTCTGCCGCGTTCGGCCGGCGCCGGGCCCCTTGGCGTAGCCGGGCCCGGCGACACGCGATGACGCCCGCGGAGAACTCGCTGCTGCGGGCATCATCCGGTCCGTCGTCCGCCGGCCGCGGTCAGCTCGCGTCCGGCTCCAGCCGAAGCGAGATCGAGTTGATGCAGTACCGCTGGTCGGTCGGGGTCGCATACCCCTCCCCCTCGAACACGTGGCCCAAATGCGACCCACACCGCGCACATCGCACCTCGGTCCGCACCATCCCGTGCGTGCGGTCCTCGACCAGCTCGACCGCGTCGGTGTCCTTCGGGTCGTAGAAGCTCGGCCACCCGCAGTGGGACTCGAACTTCGTGTCGGAGGTGAACAGCTCGGCACCGCAGGCGCGACAGGAGTAGACGCCCTTGGTCTTGGTGTCGGTGTACTCACCCCTGAAGGCCGGCTCGGTCGCCGCCTGACGCAGCACGGCGTACTCGGCCGGCGACAGCTCCGCCCGCCACTGCTCGTCCGGCTTCTCGACGTCGTACGACATGACTCTCAGCCCCTCACTTCGCCAGGCGTTCCAGGATCCTCGGGCCCAGGTCGGTCACATCGCCCGCGCCCATGGTGAGAACCAGATCACCGGGCTTGGTCATTCCCGCGACCACGGCGGGGACCTCGTCCTTGTCGTGCACGGCCGTGACGTCGGCGCCCGCGGCCCGCGCCGCCTCGATGATCAGCTCGCTGGTGACCCCGGGGATCGGGTCCTCCCGGGCCGGGTAGATGTCGAGGACCACCGACGCGTCCGCGAGGGCCAGCGCGTCGCCCATCTCCTTGCCCAGCTCCTGGGTCCGGGAGAAGAGGTGCGGCTGGAAGACGACCAGGATCCGGGCGTCCCCGGCGGCGGCGCGCATGGCCTCCAGGTCGGCGGTCATCTCGGTCGGGTGGTGGGCGTAGGAGTCGATGACCTGGACGCCGGCCGCCTCGCCCTTGAGCTGGAGGCGCCGCTTGACCCCGGTGTAGGCGGCCAGGGCGGGGGCGAGTCCGGCGGCCGGGACGCCCAGGGCCACGCCGGCGGCGAGCGCGGCGACCGCGTTGTGCGCGTAGTGCCGGCCGGGCACGGACACCGTGAACGTCAGCTCGGCCCCGTCCAGCGCGACGGTGACCTCGCTCTTGAGGCCCTGCGGTACGACGGACAGCACCCGGACGTCGGCGTCCGCGGCCTCGCCGTACGTCACCGTCCGCACCTTTCCCGCCACCCGCCGGGTGAGCTCGCGCGCGCCCTCGTGGTCGGCGTTGACCACCAGCGTGCCGCCGGGCACGATCCGCCCGGCGAAGGTCTCGAAGGACTCGTAGATCTCTTCCATCGAGGCGTAGTTGGCGTGGTGGTCCAGCTCCACGTTGAGGACGATGGCGACCTCGGGCGCGTACTTGTGGAAGCTGCGGTCCGATTCGTCCGCCTCGGCGACGAAGATCTCGCCCGCGCCGTGCAGGGCGTTGGAGCCGGGGGCGTCGAGATCGCCGCCGATGGCGTACGAGGGGTCCAGCCCCAGCGCGGTCAGGGAGACCGCGAGCATGGACGTGGTGGTGGTCTTGCCGTGCGTGCCGGCGACCGCGATCGGACGCAGGCCGTCCATCAGGGCGGCGAGGGCGTCCGAGCGGTGCACCACCGGGACGCCCAGCTCGGCGGCGCGGGCCAGCTCGGGGTTGTCCTCGCGGATCGCCGACGACACGACGACACAGCTGGCGTCGTCCGCGAGGTGCCCGGCCGCGTGCCCGATGTGCACGGTGACACCGAGGGCCCGCAGCGCCTCGGCGGTCTCCGACTCCTTGGCGTCGCTCCCGGCCACCTCGGCCCCGCGCTGAGCGAGGATCTTGGCGATCCCCGACATCCCGGCGCCGCCGATCCCGATGAAGTGCGGACGCTCCATGGCGGAAGGAAGGCCGGGTGCCATGTGTTTCTCCCAGGGACGGTGACGTGCGAAAGCAGCCCTAGCCTATGCGCTCGAACCCGCGGGACCCCGCAGGGTGCGTATGCGGCCGCCGCCGCGCAGGCGCGGCCGGCCGCGCATCCCGGCCGACGGGAGAGCAGCCGGCCCAAGGGGCGCGGGGAACTGCGCGACAAGCCGCGACTCACCCGGACCCGCCCCCGCGTCGCACCCCTCTACGGCGCCTACGCCTTGCTGTGCGAGAACAGCTTCAGCACCGGCACCCCCACCTTGTGCCGCGCCCGGGACGCCCAGTCCCGGTGGAAGAACTCCTCCACGTAGTGCGGATCGGTCAGCACGATCACCTCGTCCGCGCCCACCTCTTCCACCAGCTTGCGCAGCGCGTCCAGCGGGTGGTCCTCGACCATCCGCCCCTCCGCCGTGCTCCCCGCCGCCCGCAGGGCCGTCAGGGAGACGTCCAGCGCCTGCTCGGCCGGGGCCTTCGCCGCATCCCCCTCGGGGGTCTCCCGCTCGCGCGCGGCCTCGTCGAGTTCGCCGAGTGCGATGTCGTCGATGGCCCGCAGCAGGCGGTCCGCCTGGTCGCCGCGCGGCTGGAGCAGCACGTGGAAGGCGACCTGCTCGTCCCCGTGCAAGGTGGTGACGAACTCCACGTCGGCGGACGTCAGGGCCTTCTCGATCATCAGAACGCTTGTGAACACCAGGCGCCTCTTCTCCTTAGAGGGTCACTGCGACCCTCTGTCCTCCGTGGGGGCCCAGCACCCCTGCCGAAACCATCCTGCCCCGTGATCGCACAGGTACTGCCGGATTTGGTGCGCGCGTCGAAAGTCAAGCGGAACATGAGGTTCCGCTGCTTTCAGGAGCGGCGGTAGCGGCCGAACAGGAATCCGTCCTCTTCCAGGAGGGACACTAGTTCGAAGCGGCGGGGCACGGCGACACCGGGTCCCCCCGCGATCCGCTGCGCGCTCCCCGCCGTGACCAACGGGGAGACGGTCAGGCACAGCTCGTCGAGGACACCGGCGGCGATGAACTGCCCGAGCAGGCGGGGGCCGCCCTCGGTGAGCAGCCGGGTGTGGCCGAGGCCGGCGAGGGCGCGGACCGCGCGGGCGGGGTCGACGCCGACGCCGTCACCGGCGATCACCACCCGGGCGCCGGCTTTCTCGGCGGCGGCCGTCCGGTCGGGGGCGGCGGCCGCGCCGGTGAGGATCAGCGTGGGGACGAGCGGTGAGGTGAACAGCGGGAGCGAGAAGTCGAGGTCGAGGCTCGCGGTGACGACGGCGACCGCGGCGACCGGGGCCTGGCCGGCCGCGGTCCGGGCCCCGGCGAACTCCGCACGCTCGCGGGCCGGCCGGTACCCCTCCTGGCGTACCGTTTCCGCGCCCACCACGACGACGTCCGCGAGCCCTCGCAGGGTGCCGAAGATCCGCATGTCGGCCGCGCCGGAGATGGGCTGCGACCGCCCGTCGTGCTGACCGGCCCCGTCGAGCGTGGACACCATGTTGGCCCGCAGCCAGGCCTCTTGCCCGGCGGACTCGGGATAGGCGTAGGCGAGGGCCAGCTCGGCAAGGCTCCACTCCCCGTCCGCCGGCTCCCGCCGGGCGGCGCGGGAGGCGCCCGGCTCCGCGGCCGTGCCGTTCTCCGCCTCGGCCGAACCGTCGGCGACCCGGGCTGTTGTTCGTTCGGTCACAGGGAACAGGCGTCGCATGTCGTGCAGTGTGGCACGGCAACTAGCATGGGTGACCGTGTCGTCTTCTCCCGCCGCATCCGAGGTCAGCCCCATAACCGACGTGGCCCCGCTGTCACTGTGTGCCCGGTCGCCGCACGTCCCCGCGGACCGGCTGGTCGCCGAGATGGTGCCGCCACCCCGGTTCGACTCGGTCCGCTTCGCCACCTACATCCCGGATGCGAACCAGCCGAGCCAGACCGAGGCCGTGCGGGTGCTGGAGGGGTTCGCCGGCGGTCTCGGCGGGGCACACGCGGTGGCCGGCGGCAAGCGCGGCTTCCTCGGCTTCGGGAGGGCGCGGGCGCCCAAGGCGCCGGCCGGTCCCCGCGGCGTCTATCTCGACGGCGGGTACGGCGTCGGCAAGACCCATCTGCTGGCCTCGCTCTGGCACGCCACCCCGGCCGAGCCCGCGCTGAAGGCGTTCGGCACCTTCGTGGAGCTGACCAACCTGGTCGGCGCCCTCGGCTTCCAGCAGACCGTGCAGACCCTCTCCGGTCACCGTCTGCTGTGCATCGACGAGTTCGAACTGGACGATCCCGGCGACACCGTCCTGGTGTCGACGCTGCTGGGCCGGCTGGTGGACGCCGGTGTCGCGCTCGCCGCCACCTCGAACACCCTGCCCGGCAAGCTCGGCGAGGGCCGGTTCGCCGCCGCCGACTTCCTGCGCGAGATCCAGGGACTGTCGGCCCACTTCCGCGCGCTGCGCATCGACGGCGAGGACTACCGCCACCGCGGCCTGCCCGCGGCGCCGGCGCCGTACTCCGAGGAGCAGGTGGCCAAGGCGGCGTACGCCACCCCGGGCGCCTCCCTCGACGCCTTCCCGCACCTGCTCGACCACCTGGCCAAGGTGCACCCCAGCCGGTACGGCGCGCTGACCGACGGCCTGCGGGCCGTCTGCCTGACCGGCGTACAGCCGGTGCCCGACCAGTCGACCGCGCTGCGGCTCGTGGTCCTCGCGGACCGGCTCTACGACCGCGAGGTCCCGGTGCTGGCCTCCGGACTGCCCTTCGACAAGCTGTTCAGCGAGGAGATGCTGAACGGCGGCTACCGGAAGAAGTACTTCCGCGCGATATCCCGGCTCACCGCCCTGGCCAGGGACGCGAAGGGACTCGTGGCCGCCGGGTAGGCCCCCCTGGGCGGTTCCCAGGTGGTCGAGTTCTTCAGGTCAAGAGCTCGATCAGGCCACCCACCGGCATTTTCCACGCTGTCTTCGGCTCGCGACACGGATTTGACCCTGCAAACAACTTTGCAGGGTTAACGTGTTTCTTGACCAGCCATTGACCCGTGCTTGGTGCACACGAGAGGCGTGAACTGCCACGAGGGGGGCTCATGTTCCGAGGTACGACGGCCCGGACCGTGCTCTCGCTCCTCGCCGCCGCCCTGCTCGCCGTCCAGTTCTTCGCACCTGCGGCAACCTTCGCAGCCGCGCACACCCTCAGTCATGCAGAGGCCAAAGCCCAGGCCGGGCCGAAGGTCCCGGCGAAGGCCGTGCGCGACGGCTCGCACGCCCTCCGCGACCACGGCCGCTGCGGTGAGCCGCCCGGTCCGCCGCAGAGCGTGGACCGTCATCGCAGCGCCACCGCCGGCTGGGCCGACGACCGTCCGCCCACCGCACGGCACACCGAGGCCATACGCACCCCGGCGCCTCCCGCGGCCGGGCAGCACCGCGCGTCAAGAGCGTCCAGAGCCCACTCACCGGCCACGCTGCAGGTCTTCCGCTGCTGACCGGTCGGGCTCCGCCACGGCTGTCTCCCCCCACAACCCCGCATCCCCCCACACCACCGTCGTGCAAGCCCGACGCGCCGCTGTAGCGCGCCAGGAGGAGTTCACACACCATGCAGCCCCTCATCGACAACGCCCGTACGTTCGGACAGCGCCCTGAGGAGTTCGCCAGGCTCGCCGAAGGCCAGTCCCCGCAGGTGCTCTTCATCACCTGCTCCGACTCCCGGGTCGTCCCGGCCCTGATCACCGGCGCCCGCCCGGGCGAGCTCTTCGAGCTGCGCACCGCGGGCAACATCGTCCCGCCGTACGCCTCGACCCACCCCACCAGCGAGGCGGCCACCATCGAGTACGCCGTGGAGGTGCTCGGCGTCCGCGACATCGTCGTCTGCGGACACTCGCACTGCGGCGCCGTCGGCGCCCTCGTGCGCGGCGACGACCTGACCGCCGTACCCGCCGTACGGGACTGGCTGGCCAGTGCCGAGCCGCGCCCGAGCGGGGCGGCCGAGGACCCGGCCGTCGCCGAGGGCGTGCAGAACCACGTGCTCGCCCAGCTGCTGCGGCTGCGCTCGTACCCCTTCATCGACAGGAAGCTGGCACAGGGCGAACTGACCCTGCGCGGCTGGTACTACGAGGTCCACACCGGTGCCGTGCGCGAACACCGTGCCGACACCGACACCTTCGAGGCCCTGTGAGCGCCGCGATGACCAAGTTCCCATACATACGCCAGGACTTCACCGCCTCTCTCGTCGTGTTCCTGGTCGCGCTCCCGCTCTGCGTGGGCGTGGCCGTGGCCTCCGGCGTCCCGGCCGAACTCGGCCTGGTCACCGGCATCGTGGGCGGTCTCGTCACCGGGACGCTGCGGGGCAGCAGCCTTCAGGTGTCGGGGCCGGCCGCCGGCCTGACCGTGCTCGTCTTCGAGGCGGTAAGGGAGTTCGGACTGCCGCTGCTCGGGGTGATCGTGCTGGCCACCGGCGTCCTGCAGATCACCATGGGCGTCCTGGGGCTGGGGCGCTTTTTCCGGGCCATCTCGGTCTCGGTCGTCGAGGGCATGCTGGCCGGTATCGGTCTGGTGCTGATCGCCGGCCAGCTGTACCCGGCGCTCGCCGCCACCGCCCCCGAGTCGGGCCCCGGCAAGATAGCCGGACTGCCCGGGGCGTTCCTGAACGCCCTCGGGGACGGCGAGGCGCTGGCCTCGCTCGACCTGGGCGCGGTCACGATCGCGGTCCTGGTGCTGTGGAAGCACGCCCCGGCGAAGGTGCGGACGGTCCCCGGACCGCTGGCCGCCGTCGGCCTCGCCACCCTGGCCGCGTTCCTCCTGAACCTCCCGGTGGCCACCGTCGAGGTGCACGGGTTGCTGGAGTCCGTCCAGCCGCCGCCGCTCGCCGCCTTCGGTGAACTGGCGAGCGTCGGGCTGATCGGCACGGTCGTCGCGTTCACGCTGATCGCGTCCGCGGAGTCGCTGTTCAGCGCGGCGGCCGTGGACCGGCTGCACGACGGTCCGCGCACCGAGTACGACCGGGAACTGGTCGCCCAGGGCGCGGGCAACGCGCTGTGCGGGGTGCTCGGCGCGCTGCCGATGACCGCGGTGATCGTGCGCAGCGCGGCCAACGTCCAGGCGGGCGCCCGCACCAAGGCGTCCCGGGTGCTGCACGGCGTCTGGCTGCTGCTGTTCGCGGCGCTGCTGCCGGGAGCGCTGGGGTACATACCGATCCCGGCGCTCGCCGGAATCCTGGTCTACTCGGGCGCCAAGCTGATCCCGGTGCGCGCGCTGGCCGTGCTGTGGCGTGAGTACCGGGGCGAGGCCCTCGTCCTCGTCGTCACGGCGGTGTCGATCGTCGCGGTGAGCATGTTCGAGGGCGTGCTGATCGGGCTCGCCCTGTCGATCGTCAAGACGGCCTGGGATGCCTCGCACCTGAAACTGGAGGTCGTCGACAAGGGCTCGGGCCCGATCGACGCCCGTCTGTCGGGCAACGCGACCTTCCTGCGGCTGCCGAAGATCCTCGACAGCCTGGAGGCGCTGCCCCAGGACCGTCCGGTCCGGGTGGACCTCTCCGGGCTGCACCACCTCGATCACGCCTGCCGGACCGCGCTGGAGAGCTGGGCCGAACGGCACAGCGCCGCGGGCACCGAGCTGGTGAAGGTCACGGCCGCCTGAACCGGCGGCCCCATCGACGCCGTGGCGGCGGACCGGCCGGTGCGCCGCGCCGGGTCCTCGCACGCGGCCGCCCTGGAGGAGGCCGTGCGCCGGATCCGGCTGCTG
>NZ_JBFBJL010000034.1:26058-97663 GCF_040686075.1 Streptomyces sp. NPDC086519 | reverse complement strand
GTACCGCCGTACTTGAAGGCGTCACAGGTCGGCTGCGGAACCGTCTCCCACACCGACTCCTGCGGACCGCGCTGGAAGGTGTTGATGTAGGAGGGCCCCTTTGCGGTCGGACCGCCCTCGCAGGTCCCGCCGGGGGTGTCACCGAAGCCGTAGACGTTGTCGACGTCCTCCAGCCAGTGCATGCCGTAGATGTCGTCCGTGTTGTACGTCGACTTCAGTTCCCCGGCCAGCGGGTCCGAACCGACCGGCACGGACTGGTCCAGCTTGGTCGGATACTCGTTCGGCGTGTCCGCCTCCGGCGCGTAGGTCGCCGGCTTGGAGGCGTTGTAGAAGGAGTTGGCGGGCTGGTCGGCGTGCGTGGGGATCATGTACTTCTCCATCAGGGCCCACGCGCCGTTGAACTTCGACCAGTCACCAGTGACCTTGCCGTACATCGCCTGCAGCCACAGCAGATAGCTGTACGCCTCCGACGTGGTCTCATGACCCTGGTCGGGGGCCTCGACAATCAGCGTCTCCACCGAGTGGTAGGGGATGCCGTCGGGCGAGAAGTAACCGTTCGCCGGACTGGTGATCTTCCCGTAGAGGTCCAGGAACCGCGCGTCGTACGCCTTCTGCGCGGCCAGCTCCGTCACGGTGACCGTCGCCTTGGAATAGCCCGTGGCCGTCGACTCGAACGACGCCGAGCCGGTGCCCGAGGAGTCGGCGGTGATGGTCACGTTCTGGGCGGTGCTCCAATTGGCGGGGGTGAAGGTGAGCGTCGTACCGCCCGTCACCGACAGACCCGAGTTGCCGCCGGCACGGGCCGTCGCCACCGTCACGTCGGACGAGGGCTGCGCCGACAGCTTCACCGCGTAGGTACCCGACTTGCCCTGCTGGACACCCAGTTGGGTGGGCGCGGCGACGACCGCGGGGCCCGAGGCCACCGTGATGCCAACCGGGGTCGACACCGCGGACACGCCCAGGCTGTCATACGCCTTCGCCACCAGCGAATGACTGCCCACGGACAAACTTGAGGCCGAAAGCGAGTACGGCGCGCTCGTGTCCGTGCCGAGCAGCGTGGTGTCGTCGTAGAACTCCACTTTGCTGATCGTCGCGTTGTCGGCGGCCGCCGCGGTCGCCGCGAGCGGGACCGCGTCACCCCGGGTGTAGACCGCGCCCGGTTTCGGACTGGTCAGCACGGTGACCGGCGGCTGGTGCGCGCCCGTGCAGGTGGTGTTGTTGATCGCGAAGTCGTTGGGAGCGGTGTTGGTGCCGCTGTAGCTGAACTGGGCACCCGTGGAGACGGCGGCACCCGCGGCGATCGTGGCGTTGTACCCGGCGTCCTTCACGCTGATCGACTGACCGGACTGCGACCAGGTGCCGTTCCAGCCGTTGGTGAGCTTCTGGTCACCGCTGTACGCGTACGTCAGTGTCCAGCCGTTGATCGTGTCGGTTCCGCGGTTGGTGATGGTCAGGTCCGCGGTGAAACCGGAGCCCCAGTCGTTCGTCTTGTAGTCGACGCTGCATTGCACTCCCGCTGCTTGAGCGGGTGTTGAGCTCACGGCGAGCATCGACAGGGGTAGTGCGAACGCGGCTGCGACGGCGGTCCACAGCCGCCGTACGGCTCTGCGCTTGCGTCCGGGATCCATATTCCTGGTCCTCCTTGCGGAGTGCGGCTCGGTGGGGGTCAAGGCTTGAACCAGTGGGAGCGCTCCCATATTGGGGATGGAGGCCGATGCCGTCAAGCCGTTGAGGAGTTGAATCGTTTTGACCTGAACCTGCCGAAGAAAGTTAGGCAACAACCCTGGGAAAACAGACCGTTTGACGCTAGCTTCACCGACACCAGTGGGAGCGATTCCATCAGTCGACGCGGGCCGTCACGGCACGCCAAGCTGCAAGGAGTCGCTCATGCGACGCCCCCCGCGAGCCACCCACGCGTGCACGGTGGACCACGCCGTCACCAGCCAGTGGGACGGTGGTTTCCAGGGCTCCGTGGAGATCACCGACAACCAAACGCCCGTGAGTAGTTGGCAACTCGCCTTCGACTTCGCCGACGGCCGGAAGGTCACCCAGGGCTGGAACGCCAAGTGGTCCCAGTCCGGCACCACCGTGACCGCCACGAACGAGAGCTGGAACAGCGCTCTCGCCACCGGCTCAGGAATCACCGCCGGCTTCGTCGGCACCTCGTCGACGAGCAGCACTGCGCCGACGGCGTTCACCCTCAACGGCACGACGTGCAACAACATCCCGCAGCAGACTCCGCCACCGACGCCGGCGCCGTCCGACGGCACTGCTCCCGCGCTGCATGTCTCCGGTACCGAGCTCGTGGGCAGTGTCCGGGGCGCCGGAGCGAGGAACGTCGTCCTGGCCGGCGGTCCGTGTACTCCAACGGCCTCGGCCGGTGGCCGGCGTACCAGCCCACCGGCCCGGTCGGCAACACCTGGGACTGCTCCTCCGGGCCGTCCCTGGTCTCTGCCTACGACGGCACGCCCACCGCGTACGGCACCGGGCTGCGCGACCACCTGCGCGCCCTCAACCCGTGATCACCCTCCAGAGGAGAAGGAACCCGCACTCATGAGTCGCACCAACATGTCGCTGTTCGCCGCGCTGGCGGTACTCGCCGGTACCTCCGGGGCGGCGTTCCTCACGGCCCCGGCCGGCGCCGCCACCGCCTTGGTTCCCTGCACCGTGGACTACAAGGTGCAAAGCCAGTGGGACACCGGCTTCACCGCCGCCGTCACGATCACCAACAACGCCGCTGCCAAGTCGGGCTGGTCGCTGAAGTGGTCGTACGCCGGGAACCAGACGGTCACCAACTACTGGAACTCGAAGATCACCCAGAGCGGCAGTGACGTCACCGCCGCGAACGAGAGCTACAACGGCACACTGGCCACCGGCGGTTCGGTCAGCCTCGGCTTCAACGGTTCCTACAGCGGCACCAACGCCGTTCCCACCACGTTCACTCTCGACGGCGTCACCTGCAACGTCGAGGGCGGCGGTGGATCGGGCGGCGGAACCGGTGGCGGCACGGGCGGTGGCACCGGTGGCGGAGGGGGTGGCGGCACCGGCGGCCGGGTCGACAACCCCTATGTCGGCGCCAAGGTGTACGTGAACCCCGAATGGTCGGCCAAAGCCGCCGCCGAACCGGGCGGCAGCCGCATCTCCGACCAGCCCACCGCCGTCTGGCTCGACCGGATCGCCGCGATCAACGGTGTCAACGGCGGCATGGGCCTGCGCGCACACCTCGACGAGGCGCTGAAGCAGAAGGGCTCCGGCGACCTCGTCGTCCAGCTGGTCATCTACGACCTGCCCGGCCGTGACTGCGCCGCCCTCGCCTCCAACGGCGAACTCGGACCGGACGACATCGACAAGTACAAGTCCCAGTACATCGACCCCATCGCCTCGATCCTCTCCGACCCGAAGTACGCCGGTCTGCGGATCTCCACCGTCATCGAGCCCGACTCGCTGCCCAACCTGGTCACCAACGCCGGCGGCACCAACACCACCACCGACGCCTGCGTGACCATGAAGGGCAACGGCAACTACGAGAAGGGCGTCTCCTACGCCCTGGACAAGCTCGGCGCCATCCCCAACGTGTACAACTACATCGACGCCGGTCACCACGGCTGGCTCGGCTGGGACAGCAACCTCGGGCCGGCCGTGCAGGAGTTCTACAAGGTCGCGACGACGAACGGCGCGAGCGTGAACGACGTGGCCGGCTTCATCGTCAACACCGCCAACTACAGCCCTGTCAAGGAACCGAACTTCAAGGTCACCGACACGGTGAACGGCCAGACCGTACGCCAGTCGAAGTGGGTCGACTGGAACCAGTACGTGGACGAGCAGTCCTTCGCGCTCGGACTGCGCGACAAGCTCGTGGCGGCCGGGTTCAATTCCGGCCTCGGCATGCTGATCGACACCTCCCGCGACGGCTGGGGCGGCTCCGCCCGCCCCGCCGGCCCCGGCCCGACGACCTCCGTCGACGACTACGTCAACGGCAGCCGCGTCGACCGCCGCATCCACGCCGGCAACTGGTGCAACCAGAGCGGCGCAGGCCTCGGCGAGCGGCCCACCGCGGCTCCCACCGCCGGAATCGACGCCTACGTCTGGGTCAAGCCCCCGGGTGAGTCCGACGGCTCCAGCTCCGCCGTCTCCAACGACGAGGGCAAGGGATTCGACCGCATGTGCGACCCCACCTATGGCGGCAACGCACGCAACGGCAACAGCCCCACCGGCGCCCTGCCGAACGCACCGCTGGCCGGACACTGGTTCTCCGCCCAGTTCCAGCAGCTCATGCAGAACGCCTACCCGCCCCTGCCGTAGCCCTCTGAGACGGCGACCCCACGTCCTCGCCGCGGCCGAGGGCTCGGGCCGGCGGGCCGACGCACTGTCGGCCCGCCGGTCACAGCCGCTCACGAGCCCAGGCGGACACGCAGCCCAGGCTGGAGGAGGTCGCCGTGGGCGGTGACCATGTCGTCGCACAAACGCCAGATGTCCTCGACCGGCAGGGCCGCGGCCGTGGCGGGGTCGGTCATCGCCGCGTGCCTGATGTGCCGCGGTTCGTCCTCGATCGCCGCCCGCACCACCAGGTCGTTCGCGCTCAGGTAGGTGCGGTTGAGCGCCGCCAGCTGGGGCGGGAGGGAACCGACTCGGGTCGGCTGGACGCCCAGCGAGTCCACCAGGCACGGCACCTCGACGACGCCGTGCGCGGGCAGGTTGTCGATCAGGGCCCGGTTGGGGACGTTGCCGTAGACCGTGCGCGGGGTGCCGGTGACCATGCTGTGGATGATCTGGGGCGCGTACTCCATCGTCCCCTCGACGGCGACCGGCGCCCCGGCGGTCAGCGCGTCGCGGGTCTTCTCGTAGGTGGCGACGTTCTCGTCGACGATCTTGAGGTACTCGCCGATCGGCAGCCGCAGCCGTTCGACCTCGCTGCTGTGGTGCAGGTACCAGGGAACGTACTCGGAGGAGTGCTCGCTGGTCTCCGTCGGGTAGTAGCCGAGCCGGCGGTACATGTCGACCCGGACCCTGCGGCGCAACTGGTCGTCGGAGGCGATCAGTTCGTCGAGCTTCGGGTAGAGGCTCCGGCCCTGGTGCTCGAAGCGCAGCACCCACGCCTGGTGGTTGACGCCCGCGGCGTGGTAGCTGATCTCCTCGTAGGGGACCTTGACCAGATCGGCGAGGTCGCGCATCGTCCAGTACACCGAATGGCACAGTCCCACCACCCGGGTCAGGCCGGTGGCCTGCGTCAGGTACTGGACGTTCATGGCCATGGGGTTGGTGTAGTTCAGCAGCCAGGCCTGCGGGCAGACCTCGGCGATGTCTCGCCCCAGTTCGCTGAGGAACGGGAAGGTGCGCAGGGCGCGGAAGACGCCTCCGATGCCGAGGGTGTCGCCGATGGTCTGGCGTACGCCGTAGCGGGCCGGTACCTCGAAGTCGGTCCGGGTGGCCTCGCCCATACCGATCTGCACGATGTTGATGACGAAGTCGGCCTCCGCCAGGGCCTTGCGGCGGTCGGTGTCCGCGGTGACGGTGGGATCGGCGCCGAGGGTGTCCGCGATCCGGACGGCGGCGGCGTACGCGGTGGCCAGACGCTCGGTGTCGATGTCGTGCAACGCGATGTGCGCCGACTTCAGTTCGGCGAACGCGAGGAGGTCGGCGAGCAGTCCCTGGGTGAAGACGACGCTGCCTGCGCCGATGAAGGCGATCTTGGGGGTGGTCATACCGGGGTTTCCTCGGTCTCGGAAAGGCGGGCGAGGACTTCGTCCCGCGTGGGCTGGGCGGTGGTGCCGCCGTGAGCACGGGTGGACAGGGCTCCGCAGACCGCGGCGAAGCGGAGCGCTTCCGGCAGGGGTGCCCCGTCGAGCAGGGCGGCGATGAATCCGGCGTCGAAGCTGTCCCCGGCGCCCACCGCGTCGACCGGCCGGACCCGGATGCCCCGGGTGGTGAAGAGCCGTTCGCCGTCGTGGCACAGCGCGCCGTCGGCGCCGTTCTTGACCGCGGTGACCGGGCCACGGCGGGCGAGCCGTGCGGCGGCCTCGGCGGGATCGTCGGTGCCGAGGCGGGCCAGGCGCCGGGCTTCGGCGGCGTTCGGCAGCAGGAAGCCGGTGTGGGCCAGGACCGCGTCCAGGCCCGAGGCCTCCCACCGGCCCGCCGGGTCGTCGTTGGTGTCCAGGGAGGTGGTGGCGCCGTGCCGACGTGCGGTGCGCAGGAGTTCCGGGAGCGCGACCGCGAGCTGTGGCATCAGGAAGTAGGAGGCCGAGTGGACGTGCCGCGCGGCCCCTAGCAGCGTCGCGGGCACGTCGTCGGCCGTGGTCGCGGCCAGGGTGCCGGGGGCGGTGACGATGGCCCGGTCGTCCCCGCGGGTGAGCACGACCGTCATGGGGGTGGGCCGGCGGGGGTCGAGCCGCAGCGCCTCGGTGTCGACGCCGTGGGCGCCGAGCCGGTCGCGCATGTAGCGGCCGGCGTCGTCGTCGCCCACCCGGCCGGCGAAGGCGACCCTGAGGCCGAGGCGTGCGGCCCCGCAGGCGACGATCGCGCCGGATCCCCCGACGGTGAGGGTGCCGGTGGGCACCAGCTGTTCGCGCTGGCCGAAGGCGAGCGGGCCGTCGAGCGGGCCGACGACGACGTCGGGGTTGGCGTCACCGATGACGAGCAGGTCGAAGGTGTGCGGCATTGAGGTGTTCCTGCCTGAGTGGTGTGTCGGGTGGCGAACAGGGTCAGCCCTTGAGACCGGTGGAGGTGATGGACTGGATGAACGCCTTCTGCGCGCCGAGGAAGGCGAGCAGGACCGGCAGCACGGTGATGACGTTTCCGGCCATCACGGCGGCCCACTGGGTGTGGTGTTGTCCCTGGAAGGTCGTGAGGCCGAGCTGGAGCGTGTACCGGGTGTCGTGGTTGATGGCGATCAGGGGCCAGGTCAGGTCGTTCCAGGTGCTCAGAAACGTCAGGACGGCCACCGTGCTGAGGGCCGGCCGGGACAGCGGCAGCACGATCCGCCACAGCACGTGAAGCCGTGAGCAGCCGTCGATCCAGGCGGCTTCCTCCAGCTCGCGGGGCAGCGAGAGGAAGAACTGGCGCAGGAGGAACACCGAGAAGGGCGTGACCAGGGACGGCACGATCAGCGCGCCGAGGGTGTCGATGAGGCCGAGCTGCCTCATCACCAGGAACGTGGGGATCATCGTCAGTTGGAACGGGATCGCCATCGTGGCCAGCATCAGGCCCAGCAGCAGCCGGGACCCGGCAAACCGCATCCGGGCGAACGCGTAGCCGCCGAGGGTGCCGAGCACGAGGTTCGCGGTGACCGTGACGAGGCTGACGACGAACGAGTTGGCGAACCAGCGGGGGAACATCGCGTTGCCCAGCACATAGCGGTAGCCGCCCAGGTCGAGGTGGGAGGGCCACAGCGCCGGCGGGAAGCGGTTGATCTCCGCGTTGCTCATGACCGAGCTGAGCGCCAGCCAGATCAGCGGTACCGCGAAGAGCAGGGCCATCGGCGCGAGCAGCAGGTGCCAGGGGCTGAACGGCAGTCGCGGGTGCCGTCGTCGCGCGTCGGGCCGGGGGGCGGAGGAGGCCGCCTGCGCGGCGCCGGGCGGGGCGGAGACGGTGGTCATGCGGAGGCCCCCTGGACGCGGCGGCGGACGAACTGGAAGATCAGGCCGATCAGGCCCAGGGCCACGGCCAGGACGTAGGCGGAGGCGGCCCCGTATCCGGCGGTGGCGTTCTGGAAGGCCTGCTGCCAGATGAAGTAGACGATCACCGTGGTGGAGCCGAGAGGGCCGCCCTTGGTGGTGACGTACACGAGGTCGAACGTCTGGAGGGACTCGATGGTCTGCCACAGCAGCAGGAAGACCGTGACGGGCCTGAGGGCGGGCAGCGTGACGTGGCGCAGGAGCTGGAGGCGGCCGGCGCCGTCCAGCCGGGCCGCCTCGATCAGCGAGGCCGGCACGTCCTGGAGTGCCGCGAGGTAGATCACCAGGCAGAAGCCCGTACCGCTCCACAGGTTGATCGCGACGAGTACGGGAAGTGCCTGGGAGGGGTCGGTGAGGAAGCCCTGGGACGGGATGCCGAGGTGGTGCAGTACGGCGTTGGCGGCGCCGAACTCCGGGTCCAGGATGAAGGAGAACAGCACGCCCTGGGCGGTCGCGGAGACCACGAAGGGGACGAAGTACAGGGTGCGGTAGAGCCCGACGAAGCGGATGCGCCGGTTGAGGGCGAGGGCGAGGAGCAGGCCCACCGCCATGCTCGCGGGCACGTACAGCGCGGTGTACAGCAGGGTGTTGCGCAGAGCCTGGCTGAAGTGTGGGTCCTGGGCGAGGGCGCGGTAGTTGTCCAGGCCCACCCAACGGCTGGGGGTGACGAGGTCGTCGGCCTGGAAGGACAGCAGCAGCGACCAGATGATGGGTACCACGCTCAGGCCGATGATGATCAGGACGGCGGGGGAGACGAACGTCCAGGCCATGGCGGCCTCACCGGTTCGTCTGCGGCGCAGGGCTCGCCGGCTGTCCGGGGGCCCGGACACGGTGATCGGGGTGGGCAGTCGCGACATGACGGGGGCTCCTCAGCGCGGGATGAGCAGTGCGGCGTTGGCGTCGGCAGCGCAGGCGCGCAGTGCCTCGGCGGGGCTGCTCCGCCCCAGCAGCACGGCTACGACGGCCTGTCCGAGAGCCTGCGAGATCTGCGGATAGGCGGCATGGACGGGACGTACCCGGGCCGTGTCGAGGGCCTTGGTGAACACCCCCAGGCCCTCGGTGCCGCTCTCCTTGTGCTGCCAGGCGGGCAGATCGCGGGTCCGGCGGCTGAGCGGCAGGCTGCCCGCCTCGATGTCCCAGCGCACGTCCTGTGCGGGCTGTATGAGCCAGCTCACGAAGGTCTTGGCGGCCCGCTTGCGGGCGACGCCGTTGTCGAACACGGTCCAGGTGTCGGGTCCGCTGATGGTCACCGGCCGACCGGAGAAGCTGGGCAGCGGCACGACATGGAAGTCGATCTTCGCCTGCTGGATGTCGGGCAGCTGCCACGGACCGGTGACGACCATGCCCATGCGGCCGGACTCGAAGACCTGGTACATCTGCTCGCTGCCCGGCTTCGGGTCGACGTAGACGCTCTTGTCGCGGGCCAGGGCGGCCACCACCTCCAGGGCGCGGGTCCCGGTGTCGCCGAATCCGATGTGCTTGCCGTCGCCGGCGACGACGTCCCCGCCGAGGTCCCAGATCATGGGCCACAGGCGCCAGACGGTGTCTTCGTCGCCGACGCCGGGCCAGCCGGTGCCGAAGCGGCCGCCGCCGGCGTCGGTGAGCGCCTTGGCCGTGGCGACGAAGTCGCCCCACCGCCAGCCCGCTTCGGGCAGCGGCAGGCCGGCCTGCCGGAAGAGCTTCTTGTTGCAGACCACGGCGAGCGAGTCCAACAGCGCGGGCGCGGCGCGTACTTGGCCGTTGACGGTCACGGCCTCGCGCGCCGGTTCCCAGTAGCTCGTCCAGGGAGCGGGGGCGTGCCGCACCGTGTCGGTGAGGTCGACGACCTGCGGACTGCGGGCGACGCTCGCCAGGTCGGAGCCGAAGATGTAGGCGATGTCCGGGTAGGAGCCGGCGGCGAGGGCGGCCGTCACCTTCTGGAGCATCGCGTCGGCGAGGACTCCGCCGCCCAACTCGACCCGGATGCGGGGGTGGCTGCGCATGAAGGAGGCGACCAGGGATTCCACGGCCTTCTTGCCGGTGTCGGTCTGGCCGTGCCACATCTCGATGGTCACGGTGCCGTCGGCGCTGACGCCGTCGCCGCCCGCCGCGCAGCCGGCGGCCGACAGGCCCGCGGCCGCCGCGGTGGCCAGAGCCGCGCCGGCGCGCAGCACGTCGCGGCGTGCGGGCTGCGCGCTGCGGTTGACCGCATACATGGGTACCTCCGGTGTGGAGCTGTGGGACACGCGTTTCCGCACAAGGGGTGCGTCCGGTGTACGGCGTTGCGGCTGCGGCGAAGGCCGGTGGTCCCGGCGGGGCTGGGGGTACGGCCGGTCTCCGTCGGCCGTGGCGTCGCGGCGGGCGGTGCTCGGCGTCGGGCGCGTAACGAGGCGGACGGCGGTCGTGCCGCTGTCGCCGACACCGCGCGTCCCAGGTGGGGCGGGCCGGTCGGGTGCGGGCGTCGCGAGGCCGGGCGGGCCGGTCCGCACGGGAAGTGCGTCCAGGCACGGTGGTCGTGTCACGGCGGCCGCGGGGAAGTCGCGCGGATAAGGATCATGTCCGGGCCCAGAACCTGGTGGGCACGTCCCCGCCTCGGACCCCGACGGGGTCCTGGCGACTCAGTCCGGACTTCTGACGCGTGGCCAGCTACCGGCTGGGCGTACCTCTGCCGCCGAGTGCTTCGACTGCGGCGTTGGCCAGGAGTTAAACGACGGTGCCAGGCGGCTGTCAAGAGGCGGGTAGTGTTTGGACCTGCGTGAAACACCGGGGAAATGCGCATGATTGAGCATGGGACCTGCGTGGACACGCGCTGCGTCGGCCTGCGACGGCTCACCGAGCCGCCACAGGCCGACGCGCGCTCTGGCCGACGCGCGCTCTAGCAGGTCTTGCGGACGTACCCGCTGGTGCCGGCCGGCGAGACGTCCACGTCGCGCTGGACGATGCTCAGCGTGCCGCCCCACCCCTTGCACGCCTTCGACCTGCCGGCGTCGGTGTACTCGATCACGATCACGTTGTTGCCGAAGGCGCTGGTGTAGTCGCCGCACTCGTCGTACTGGCCGCACTCCTCGGCCACGGCGAAGTCGAGGCCGTTGGCCGTGCGGTTGCCGGCCAGTTCGGCGGTGTTCTTCTGGGCGATGGCCAGGCCGTCCGCGTGGGCGCGGGCGGAGAGCAGCTTGATGAACGCCTGTGCGTTGTTCGCCGTCAGGCGGTTCCCTGAGCGGGTGTAGCTGTCGTAGTTGTCGGGCTCGACGGCCTGGAAGCCCTTGTCCCGGCAGCCGTCGATCTGGGCTCCGATCGTGTTGGCGATCCGCTGCCGCTTGGCGGCCGTGCCGACGTCGAGGAGGGCCTCGCCCCAGTCCTTGTCGTAGACGACCTTGCCCGCGGAGTCGCGCAGCAACAGGTCCGAGTCCCAGTCGCTCTCGGCGCCCGGCTGCGCCTGGAAGGCGTTGACGTAGCAGATGTTGTACAGGCCCGCCGCCGGGGAGGCGGTGTGGTCGCGGGTGACGACCCTGACGCCGGTCGGCGGCGTGTAGGCGCCTCCGATCTGGTAGTCGAAGGCGGCGTGTGTGGGCGGCAGGGACACGGTCGCGGCCTGCGTCGAGGGCGCCTGGACGAGCAGAGCGCCGGCCAGGGCCACAGAGCCGACGGCCGCACCGGTGAGTTTGCGGGAGGTGGTGTTCAGGCTGCTCATGCGGTGAGCTCCAGAGGAAGCGGGCACGTCCCCGCCTCGGACACGTGGGGTGTCCTGGCGACTCGGGCCGGGCTCGCGGCGCGGGGCCCGCATACCGGCTGGGCGTGCCTCTGAACGCGGAGCGTGACTCCGGCGTTGTCCGGGAGTAAAGCGATCCCCTGTCAGGATGTCAACGCGCCGCCGAAGTCCCCCTGGTACGGGGGCGAGTCGGGGCGCCCCGCGAGAGGGTGCGGCAGCCGCCGGACGGTCACTGTGCCGAGCAGATCGCGGTGTACCCCGGGGTCAGAGTCCCCGGCGAGCGGAGCGGCCACGGCGGCGGCCGACAGGGCCACGGCCGCCACACTCCCTGCGGGGTATGGACGTCGAGTCCTTCGGGGTGTCCTGGTCGTCCACCACGGCGACGGTACGTCGGCTCTCGCCCTGGACCGGGGCGAGTTGGCCGGACAGGCCAGCCGAGGCGAGTTCGACGCGTACGGCGGCGCCGACCGGTCCTCCGACGAGCCCGGTGACCGCGCATTGGCGGCCGAGGGCATGGCGGACGCGCGCCGCGTTGACGCCCTTGCCGCCGCCCCCTGGGCCACGAAGGCGACGCGGTTGCTCGCATGGCGGCGGAGCCGGTCGCCCCCGTGCCCGAACCCCGGTCGGCGCATCGCGACGGTGTCCGAGCGCAGAAAAAATGCTTGAAGATGCTCGAAGTGAGCCTTGATAGAGCATTTTCAAGCATCTATTGTCGCGGGTGTCACGGTCGAGCCCGGGGTGCGTTGCCGGTCCGGGATGCGTCGTGGCGCAGGTCTGCCGCGCCTCCCGTGCGGGCTCCGTCTTCACAGCGCCCCCGGTACGCGGCGAGTCCGTCGACCACCGCGTACTGCGGCCGGCCCTCCGACCGGCCTACGACGCCCAGGCGTCGGCCACGTCTCCCCGTCCGGGACGAAGGGGTGTTCCATGACCAACCAGCCGACCGCGCCGGAACTGCGCGTCGGTGTCGTCGGCACAGGCCAGCGAGCCGGGCTGGCCCTCCTGGCCGAGCGGCCCGGCTCGGCCCGCGTGGTCTCCTGCGCCGATACGTCCGAGCGCGGCCGCGCCGACGCCCGGACGATCTTCGGGGCCGGCGTCCAGGTCCACGAACGCTACGAGGACATGCTCGCGGACGGCCTGGACGCCGTCTTCGTCCTCACCCCGGACGACATCCACACCGCTCCGGCCCTGTACTTCCTCGAAGCGGGTGTCGCTGTGTTCGTCGAGAAGCCTCTGGCCATCGACCTCGACGACTGCGACCGGGTCCTGGCCGCCGCGGCCCGCACCGGCACCCGGCTGTACGTCGGGCACAACCTCCGCCATCTGCCGGTCCTGCGCACCATGCGCAGGCTCGTCGACGAGGGGGCGATCGGAACCGTGCGGTCCGTGTGGTGCCGGCATTTCGTCGGCCACGGCGGCGACTACTACTTCAAGGACTGGCACGCCGAACGAGCCCGGACCACCGGCCTGTTGCTCCAGAAGGGCGCGCACGACCTGGACGCGATCCATTGGCTGGCGGGCGGCTGCGCCCGCACGGTGACCGCACTGGGCGACCTGTCCGTCTACGGGGCCAGTCCGCACCGCCGTACCCGGCCACAGGGGTCGGAGCGGGTGCAGGACTGGTTCGACGAGGGCGTCTGGCCGCCGTCCGCGCTCCGCGATCTCAACCCCGTCATCGACGTGGAAGACATCAGCATGGTGCTGACCCGCCTCGACAACGGGGTGCTCACGAGCTACCAGCAATGCCACTTCACCCCCGACTACTGGCGCAACTACACCGTCATCGGCGACGAGGGCCGGATCGAGAACCTCGGGGACGGCGTCCAGGGCGACGCCCCGGTGATCAAGGTGTGGAACCGGCGGCGGTCCGGCTACCGCCCCGAGGCCGATCTGACCCTGCACCCCGCCGAAGCGGCCGGCGGCCCGCACGGAGGCGCGGATCAGTCCCTTGTCGACGAGTTCCTGCGTTTCGTCGCATACGGCGGCGCAACCGAGACGTCGCCCGTCGCCGCCCGCGAAGCCGTCGCGACCGGCATCGCGGCCACCACGTCCCTGCGTTCGGGCGGCGCTCCGGTGGAGGTCCCCGCCCTCGACCCGCACCTCGCCGACTACTTCGCGCGCCACCAGCCCGGCTCCCGCGCCCCGGCCTCCCGGAGCGACTGAGCCCTCCTCCGCACCCCACCGACCCACGCGGCGCCCCTGTGCGCGGCACCCGTCCCTCCCCCTCAAGGAGCACTCACATGTCGTTCATAGGCGAGGAGATCGCCCGCCAGCCCCGGACCTGGCTCAAGGCCGCGAGCGTGGCGGCCGAGGCGGCGGATCTGCTGCCCCGCCCGGGCGAGCGGGTTGCCGTCGTCGGCTGCGGCACCTCCTGGTTCATGGCCGAGGCGTACGCCGCGCTGCGCGAACGGCGAGGCCTGGGCGAGACCGACCACTTCGCGGCCTCCGAGTTCCCCCACGAGCGCACCTACGACCGACTGGTGGCGATCTCCCGGTCCGGCACCACCACCGAGATCCTGGACCTGCTGGAGCGCAGGCGCGGCCGTTTCCCGGCCGTCGCCCTGACCGCCGACACATCCACCCCGATCGTCGACGCCGCCGAGGACGTCCTCGACCTGTCCTTCGCGGACGAGAGGTCGGTCGTGCAGACCGTCTTCGCGACCACCGCGCTCACCGCCCTGCGCGTCGGTCTGGGCGAGGCGGCCGAGCCGCTGGCGCAGGCCGCGCGCACCGCACTCGACGCGCCACTGCCCGAGGAGTGGCTCGCCGCCGACCAGATCACCTTCCTCGGCCGCAGCTGGGCGCACGGCATCGCCCGCGAGGCCTCCCTGAAGATGCGTGAGGCCACCCAGAGCTGGACGGAGGCCTACCCTTCCCTGGAATACCGGCACGGCCCGATCGCCATCGCCGCGCCCGGTCGTCTGGTGTGGCACTTCGGCGCGGACGAGGACGGACTGCGGGCGGACGTCGCCGCCACGGGCGCGTACTTCGTGGACCACCCCGAGGACCCCCAGGCCGACCTGGTGCGGGTACAGCGGCTCGCCGAGGCCGGCGCCGTGCGCAGGGGACTCGACCCCGACCGGCCGCGCGCCCTCAGCCGCTCCGTGATCCTGGACCGGCCCGGTTCCTGACCCGGCACCCGGCACCCGGCGACGTCTTACGCCGGTGCCGCCTTTCCGGCGGCGGACGGCGACCCGCCCGGGCCGGACGCCGCACCTTCCGGCCCGGGCGGCCGGGACGAGGCGGGCCCGGCGTCACCCGAACGCCGGGCCCGGCGCCTCGACGGCCGTCGGCCGCGCCCGCCCTCTCCGAAAGGACGTCATGCTCTGCCGCACCGCGGACCTGATCGCCGAAGCCCATGCGTCGGGCTCCGGCATAGCCGCCTTCAACGTCATCACCCTGGAACACGTCCAGGCCGTCGCCGACGCCGCACAGCGCACCGGCCGGCCGGCGATCGTGCAGATCAGCCAGAACGCCGTCCGCCACTACGGCGGCGACGTCATGCCGTTGGCGGCCGCCACGACCGCGGCGGCCACGAGCAGCGGAGCCAGGCTCGCGATGCACCTGGATCACGTCGAGGACGTCGAACTGCTGCACCGCACGGCCGAGTGCGGGGCCAGTTCGGTCATGTACGACGCCTCCCGGCTGCCGGACGAGAAGAACACCGCCGCAACCCGCGCCGCCGCCCGCTGGGCGCACGACCACGGCCTGTTCATCGAGGCCGAACTGGGTGAGATCGGGGGTAAGGGCTCGGCGCACCTCCCCGGTGTGCGCACCGACCCGAAGGACGCCGCCCGGTTCGTGGCCGAGACCGGCGTGGACGCCCTCGCCGTCGCCGTGGGCAGCAGCCACGCCATGGTCACCCGCGCCGCCGCGCTGGACCTCGGCCTGATCTCCCGCCTGCGGGACGAGGTGCCCGTGCCCCTGGTCCTGCACGGCTCCTCCGGCGTGCCGCACCCGACGCTGAGGTCCGCCGTCGAACACGGCATGACGAAGATCAACATCGGGACGCTGCTCAACGTCGCCTTCACCCGGGCGGTCCGTCGGGCACTGGCCGAAGCGCCGGAACTGGTCGACCCGCGCCGCTATCTGACGCCGGCCCGGTCCGCGATGACCGACACGATCGCCGACTGCCTCACGACACTGACGGCGCCCGCATCACCCTGACGCCGAGCCGGCCCCGCTGCCCGGAAGCCGGGACCGTCCCCCGGTGACCATTTCCATGGACGCAGCCGATGAGCGTCCCGCCACGGCAGACGTGGCGGGATGCGTGAAACTGGCAGCCTCGTGCAATCGGGAGTCGCCTGTTCCTCAGCTGCCATCCCCGGCATCAACCAGGCCGTCGCCGAAGTGATCACCGCGGAGACCGGCGGCGCCATGACCCGGTCGGCGGCGCCGGCGACCGCCGTTGTCGCCCCGGTGGACGCCGCTGACGGTGAGCCGGCCCGGCTTGTCGAAGTGCGGAATCCGGCGGCAGGTGGGTCGCCGAGGACTTCACCACGCACTACTGGATCAGCATCCAGCACAAGCCACGTCCACTGGTGTTCTGACGAGGCCCCCGGCCTGCCGGCCGACGCCGCCGGCACACTGCGTGCTGCCGGTGTCGACGGGCGCCGGCCGCGTGAGCTGGTCAGGGTACCCCCGAACGCGACTGACGGCTGTTCAGAACGTGCGTCGTTCATGCGTCAGGAATCGCTGCCGCACGGCGGCTCCGGCCCGCGACCCGGCCGTCGGCACAAGGGGTGCGCCGAGGACGACGGGCCCGGCACGGACCCCGCGCCGGAAGTCTGGCAGCAGGAGGGGGACCACGGCCTGTGTACGGCAGGGCACGGAACAGCACACCGGCCGGCACCCGGTCCGGTCGTGGCGGACGGTCCCGGGCCCGCACCGCTCGCCTGGTGTCCAGGCCGGCCGTGAAGGGAAGGCGCCACTGGACCGGCGATGCGCTCGGTCGCCGTCACGCGGACCGTCCCGCGCCGACGGCATGGGCGAGAGCCGCGTCGAGGAGCTGACGCAGTCCGGCGAGGGTCGGCGCGACGGCGGTGGCGAGGAGCGCCGCGTCGTCGGCGAGGGGCGACAGGACGCAGTGTCCCCTCAGTGGGGCACCGAGGAGCAGGGGTGCCGGTGGCGATTCGAGGTCGGGGGTGACGAGGAGGAGTTGGCCCGTCGCGCGATGGCCGCCCAGTACGGCGGGCCCGTCCCATGCGGGAGCCTGGGGGCCGTGAACGGTCTGCTGGTCCAGGATCGTCCGGCCCGCGCGTAGCACGGTCAGTCGTGTGGACAAGTGGCCCGGAGATTCGGCGGAGCGTCCGAGGAGCTGTTCCTCGCGCAAGAGCACATGGGATCTCCCGTCGAGTTCCACCCGGTAGGTCTGGTGCAGCCTGCTGCCGTAGGTACTGATCAGCGGCTGCGGCAACCAGTGCAGGGACGCGTCCTCGCCTACGGTCAGCCGTACGTCGTAGGTCGCGGGGTCGGGTGTGGGGCCGCGCAGGGCAATGGTGGCGGCGGCCGTTGTCACCTCCAGCCGGGTGTGGGCCGCGGCGGTGATGTCGAGCGCGAGCTGGTCGCCGCCGAGGGGTGCGCTCATCGCGCCGAGCACGCAGACCCGTGCCCGCTCTCCTCGCGGTCGCAGTCGGCGCAGGTGGAAGGGGCCGTCGCTGTGCAGAAGGGGAACGATGGTGGTACGGCCATTGTGGGTCGCCCGGAGGCGGGCCGTGGCGCGGAGGCCGGTGGTGTGGGCGGGGTCTGCGGCAGGGCGAGTCATGTGCGGGGGTCCGTCGTGCGGGTCTTCACCGGACGCCGTGGGGGCGCCCCGCCGCTGTCGGCCGGTGGCGGCGTCGCGGTCGGTGCCTGGGCAAGCGGCCTTCACCGGGTGGCTCCGGTCCGCCAGGCGGCGAGGCACTCGGTGACCCAGTCCGCGACAGGCTTGATGCCGCCGTCCGAGGTGAGACTGCTGAAGACGAATGGCAGATCCTTGCGCTGCCTGCGGGTGTCGGCCCTCATCATGTCCAGGTCGGCCCCGACGTACGGCGCGAGGTCGGTCTTGTTGACCACGAGGAGGTCTGCGGTCGTGATGCCGGGGCCGCCCTTGCGGGGGATGTCGTCGCCACTGGCCACGTCGATGACGAAGACCTGGGCGTCGACCAGTCCGCGGGAGAAGGTCGCGGTGAGGTTGTCCCCTCCGGACTCGATGAGGATCAAGTCGAGCGGCCCCAGCGCCTGTTCGAGTTGCTCGACGGCTTCGAGGTTGGCGGAGATGTCGTCGCGGATGGCGGTGTGCGGGCAGGCCCCGGTCTCGACGGCGGTGATCCGCTCGGGTGGCAGTACGGCTTCGCGACGCAGGAAGGCAGCGTCCTCCTGGGTGTAGATGTCGTTGGTGACCACGGCGAGGGACAGCCGGTCGCGCAGGGTGCGGCACAGCGCGGCGACGGTGGCGGTCTTGCCCGAGCCGACCGGTCCGCCGAAGCCGATGCGCAGGGCACGGGGGTTCCCGTCCGGACGCTGAGGATCGGCGCTGTGGGTGTGGCGCTGCGGCATGGTCACGGGATGGTCCAGGTGCACGGGAACTCCATGTCGGTGCGGGCGGGCTCAGGATGCGAAGAGGCGTACGGTCCGGACGGCGTGCTGTTCGCCGGTGATGTCCAGCAGGGGTGCGGACGCGGCGGGCAGGACGGCGACGCCTGCCGAGGCGACGCGCTCGGCCGCCTCTGCCGCGGTATCGGCGACGGTGTCGCACTCGCCGGCCAGGCGGGCCAGGACCGCTGTTGCGTCGAAGGGGTCGAGGCTCAGCAGCCGTACGGCCGCCGTCGCCGGGCCGCTGACACTGTCGAACGCGGCGGCGTGGGCGGCGTCCAGCGGGGACAGCCCGGCGGCCCGGGCCACGGCGCCGAGGATGACCGGCTGGTGCACGCCCCCCGGCCGATGGTGAGCGAGGTGGTCGAGGTCGGCACAGGGCCACGTGGCGCGGGCGGCGCGCAGCAGTTGCCGGCCCAGTCGGCGGGCGACGCGTCGCAGCGCGGGTGACGGCGTGCGGGCGTCGGCGGCGTCGTCCAGGGCCAGGGGATCGTGTCCGGCGGCGGCCGCGGCGGCCAGGCCGGCCGCGGTCAGTCCGGTGGTGTGCAGTCGTCCGCGGCAGAACGCCTCCAGGCTCGCGGTGTCGTGGACGGCTCCGGAGGCGACGGCGGCTTCCATGCCGCCGGAGTGGGCGTGCCCTCCGGCGGGGAAGCGGCCGTCGGCCAGGACGAGCAGAGCGGTACGGCTCATGGGGTGACTGGGTCGCCTTTCGGGAGAAGGCGGGTGGGGGCCGGCCTCGTCGCGTGTGTCCGGCCCACGGTCGGGGAGAGCGGTCGGAAGAGGGTCAGAAGAGGAAGTACCGCTGGGCCATGGGAAGTTCCGTGGCGTAGTTGCGGCCGACCTCGTGTCCGTCCACGCTGGTGCGCACGTCGGACGTCGTGGCGCCGCCGATGGTGACCAGGAAGGTCTCGGGGTCGACGACGATGTCCGGCACGCCGTCGTTGTGGATCATGTCGGCCTTGGTGACACCGCGGGTGGAGCGGATCGCCCGCAGCGGCTTGAGCAGTCCGAGCTGCGGCAGGCGCCCGCCGAGGGCGGCTTCGGAGACGAAGTTGAAGGAGTTCGCCGCCGGGGAGCGGCCCCGGAACCCCCACACCGGGCGCGGCAGGTAGGGCTGCGGAGTGGGGATGGAGGCGTTGGCGTCGCCGATCTGCGCGTAGGCGATCTGGCCGCCCTTGATGACCATGTGCGGTTTGACGCCGAAGAACTTCGGTTCCCACAGGACCAGGTCGGCGAGTTTGCCGGTCTCCACGGAGCCGACCTCGTGGTCGATGCCGTGGGTGATCGCGGGGTTGATGGTGTACTTGGCGATGTAGCGCCGGGCCCGGAAGTTGTCCGCCCGGGAGTCGTCCTCACGCAGATGTCCGTAGCGCGACTTCATGACGTGCGCGGTCTGCCAGGTCCGCATGATCATCTCGCCGATGCGTCCCATGGCCTGGGCGTCCGAGGACATCATCGAGATGGCGCCCATGTCGTGCAGCAGGTCCTCGGCGGCCATGGTGGAGGGCCGGATCCGGGAGTCGGCGAACGCCATGTCCGCCGGGATCTCGGGGTTGAGGTGGTGGCACACGACCATCATGTCGACGTGCTCCTTGACGGTGTTCACCGTCAGCGGCCGGGTCGGGTTGGTCGAGGCGGGGAGCACGTTCGGCTTGCTCACGAGGCTGATCATGTCCGGGGCGTGGCCGCCGCCGGCGCCTTCGATGTGGAAGATGTGCAGGCCCCGGTACTTGGCGTCCTTGGTGTCCGGGGCGCCGTCCTTGGTCGCGGCGAAGGTGTTGTGCACGAATCCCGACTCATTCAGCGAGTCGGCGTGGAGCGCCACCTGGACACCGGTCTGTTCGCACACGGTGAGGGCCGCGTCGATCACCGCGGGGGTGGCTCCCCAGTCCTCGTGGATCTTGAAGCCGAGGGCCCCGGCCGCGACCTGGTCGACCAGCGCCTTCTGCGACACGGTGCTTCCCTTGGCGAGCAGGCCGATGTTCACGGGATAGGCGTCCAGCGCCTCGAACATCCGCTGGATGTGCCACTCGCCGGGCGTCACCGTGGTGGCGGTACTGCCCTCGGCGGGGCCGGTACCGCCGCCGATCAGCGTGGTCACGCCGGACGCCAGGGCCTCGTGGATCTGGCCGGGGCACAGGAAGTGCACGTGCGTGTCGACGCCGCCCGCGGTCAGGATCCGTCCCTTGCCCGAGATCACCTCCGTCTCGGGGCCCACGACGAAGTGCGAGGCACGCGTGTCCTCGTGGGGCCGCTCGGACATGGTCTCGGGGTTGTACGCCTTGCCGATCGCCTGGATCCGGCCGTCGCGCAGCCCCACATCGGCCTTCACCACGCCCCAGTGGTCCAGGATCAAGGCGCCGGTGATCACCGTGTCCACCGGTTGGCGCGGGTCGTCGCGCGGGATGTGCGACTGCCCCATGGACTCCCGGATGACCTTGCCACCGCCGAAGACCATCTCGTCGCCGCTCCGTCCGGGGCCCCCGCACCAGTCCTCCTCCACCGCAAGGACGAGGTTGGTGTCGGCGAGCCGGACCCGGTCGCCGGTGGTCGGCCCGTACAGGTCGGCGTGCTTCGACCGCGGCAGCGGGTCCCAGGCGCGCCGTGTTCCGCCGTCGTGCTGTTCAGTCCTGTCGGGCATCGAGGTGCTTCTCCTCGTCGGTCTTGCCGGCCTGGAGTCCGTGCACGATCCGCTCGCCGGCGATCGGCACCAGCATCACGGTCCGCTCCTCACCGGGTTCGAACCGCTCGGAGGTGCCGGAGGGAATGTGCAGCCTCATGCCGTGGGCGTCGCGGCGGACGAAGTCCAGCCCCTCGTTGGCCTCGGCGAAGTGGAAGTGGGAACCCACCTGGATCGGACGGTCCTTGGGGTTGGACACCCGCAGCGGCACGGGGGTCGCGCCCTCGTTGAACACCACCCGGTGCTCGTCGTCGTCGGGCAGCAGTTCCGACTTCCCCGGATGGACGTCCACCTCACCGGCGGCCTCGTCGAACGGGTCGTGGATGGTCACCAGCTTGGTGCCGTCCGGGAAGGTCGCCTCGACCTGGACATTGTCGATCATCTCCGGGACACCGTCCATGACCTCGCTGCGCCGCAGCACGTGCCGCCCGGACTCCATCACGGCGTCGACGGTCGCACCGGCGCGTGCCTCCTCGTAGACATGCGCCGTCAACAGGGCCATGACCTCCGGGTAGTTGAGCAGCAGTCCGCGCTCGCGGCGCCGTCGGGCGACATCCGCCGCCACATGGACCAGCAGACGCTCCTGTTCGTGCGGAGTCAGATGCATACGGCCCCTTTTCCTGTTCGTCGCTCTCGTGCAGGACGGTCGGACGCCTCATCGGAGCAGGGCGGTGGGAGGGCCCCTGTGTCGTGCGCCACTCGTCGATCATCGGGAAGGCGAAGGCTCCGACGACCGTGAATCGCGCCGCAGGCCCTGAAGTGATGAACCCGAAGCATTCCAATGCACCGGGAGCGCTCAGCCGCGCCGAGACGCGCCCATGACCGGTCTCAGTCTGTCGAGCGCAGGAGCCGATGACGCATTCGACCACGTCGTGGACGTCGGCCGGGCAGGCGATCGCCTGCGGGCGGATGTGGTCGAACCGCTGGTTGCCCGGCAGGCGGTGTCGGTGGTGCGAGCGCGTCGCCGACGGGGTTGGGTGCTGCGTGAGTCGGTGACCTCACCGACCCGTGGGGGGCGATCTCAGGGCCGGTGAAGCCACCGATCACCAGTCCCGCTCCGGCCGCCGTCCCGCCGTCCGGCCAACCCGACCGCGTCCTCGCTCGTGCGCCGGGTGGACACACACCGCCGCGGCCAGGGCAAGCAGGGCCGGCGTGCCGAGGGGGCCGGTTACCTTCGCCACTTCGACATTTCCATACGACGTATGGTAACAATGAAAAGGTGCTTCCATACGACGTATGGAACTGCTCGCTCGTACCACGTAAGGCGCCACACATCGCCTGACAGAACCGCTGCTGGCGCAGATCACGCCCTCGGGAAGGAAAGATCATGAAGAAGCCCACGAAGCGCCTCGCCCTTGCTGTCTCCTCCGTCGCGGTCGCCGGTGTGACCGTCCTCGGTGCCGGGGGAACCGCTTCGGCCGCGCCCCTTGCGTCCACGCACGCCCAGCACCCGACCGACGGGGCTGTGGCCGTTGATCACAGCTGGGACCACGGTGTCGGCTACCTGCTCGAGCGGGGCTACTCCTGCGACGAGACCCGCGGCTGGCACCAGGACCCCCACGGCACCGATTCGACCCGGCACGACTGCGACGGTCTCTACTACCGCGATGGTCACTTCTACCGCTGGGAGGGCGAGGGACACGGTGGGACGTCCGACAGGTCCTACCGCCACGACGGGAACCGCTGCGGGCACGACGGCTGGGACAGGCACCACCACGACCTCAGCCGCGACGACCGGTGAGACGGATACCGAGGCCGTGAGCCCAAGCAGTTCCCCTCGGCCCTGTCCCTGCCGGCGACGGGGGACCCGTCTGGCTTTCGGAGGGCGGCGCCCCCGACTGCCGGCCGAGTGAGTGCAGTACCACTCATCACGCGGTGCCCCGGTGCCGTCCGGCGCCCGCGCCCTGCTGTACCGCCTCCGCCCGCACTGCCTCTTCGCCACAGGCTGGCGTGAGGCACCACCGAGCCATGCCCAGGAGCGGAAGTCGATGAAGAAGTCCTCAAAGGCCGTGGAGCGGCGGGTGGCCGTGCAGCTGGTCGTCTCGCACGCCTACTCGTTGCCCCTCTGCGTACGTCTGCGGTACGAGCCCGCTGATCCCTATGTCATCCGTGCCGCTTTCTTCGTCGACTGTGACAAGCCGGTCGAATGGGTCCTGGGACGGGATCTTCTGGCTGACGGTCTCGAGGGTTCCGCAGGCCACGCGGACGTCCGGATCTGGTCGGCCGCAGGGCGGGGTGACCAGTCGATCTACATCGCCCTCGGATCCTCCGCAGGCACCGCCTTGCTCGAGGTCCCCGTGCAGGACATCTCGTCCTTCCTTCAGGACACCCAGGCTCTGGTGCCCCGGGGTACCGAGTCCGGACTCATCGACTGGGATGCCGAACTGGCACACCTCCTCCCCCAAGGCTGACCACCGACCATCCATGCTCAGAAGTAAAGGAACCAGCGTCATGTCCCAGTACCAGCTCCGTGTCTACACCCTGCGCAGCCCCCACGCGCTCTCCGCCTACGAGAAGATCTGGGCCCAGCACATTCCCGGCATGACCAAGCACCGGATCACCACACACGGCGTCTGGACGGTGCCCGCGGCGCCCGGAAGCGGGACCCCCCGGCTCTACGCCCTCGTTTCCTACAGGGACGCCGACGACGTGCAGGACCGGCTGAAGGCGTACCTGTCGAGTCCTGAATTCCGCGCGGACATGGAGGGCTTCGACATCAGCCAGATCATCGGCCTCGACGAGACCCTGCTGACGCCCACCGTGGACTCACCCTTGCGCTGACTGCCGGCCCGCGACGAACGACGCGGCCAGAAGAGCAAGGGCCGGCATCCGCCGCGGGCCGGCCGGCAGCGGCCATGGACGAAGTCGGTGGGCACCCGGCCGGGCGGCATTCCTGCACGCCTGCGCCCACCGGCCGTCCCTGAACTTCATCTCCACGCGGCAGTAAGGCTGTGGCGGGGGAACCGGGCGCTCGCCGCCGTATGGCGCCGTCGACGGTTCGGGGGCAGCGGGCTGCTCCGTCGCGTCCGATCCAGACCCTGTAGGCACCTGACGGGACATCAGCCCGTGCGTCATTCATGCGTCACGCCGCAAAAACGAATGCCGTCCCGTTCCCGTCACACACCCGCCTCTTCAGACGAAAGCACAGGTCACGGGACGTCGTGCGGTTTCACCTGTTCCCACGCGACGCAACAGGTCGAGCAGCCCAAGGGCTTCGAAAAATCGCTGGTCACTGGCCCTTCTCGGAAGGTTCCAGGATCGCCACGCACTCCACGTGCGAGGTCATCGGAAACAGATCGAACGCCCGCAGGGTCCGCACCCGGTACCCCCCGTCCCGGAAGTAGGCCAGGTCGCGGGCGAGCGCGGCCGGGTCGCAGGCCACGTAGGCGATGCGGCGCGCGCCCAGCGATGCCAGGTGCTCCACCGTCCCGCGGCCCGCGCCCGCGCGGGGCGGGTCGAGGACGATGAGGTCGACCTCCGTGATGCCGGTGCGCGGCAGGACCGTCTCGACCTTGCCCTGCTCGACGCGGACCCGCGGGAAGCCGGCGAGGTTGTGGCGGGCGTCCTCCACCGCGCGCTTGCCGGACTCGATGCCGAGCACCGCGCCCTTCTCGCCGAGGCGGTCGGCGAGGGCGCCGGCGAAGAGGCCGACGCCGCAGTAGAGGTCCAGCGCCATCTCGCCCTTGCGCGGGAGGAGGCCCTGCATGACCGCGGTGACCAGGGTGTCCGCCGCCCTCGGGTGGACCTGCCAGAAGCCGCCGCTGCCGACCCGGTGGGTGCGGCCGTCGGCGCGCTCGCGGACGAAGGCGCGGCCGTGGACGCGGTGGATGCCGCCGTCGTGCTCGTCGACCCGCATGACCGAGACCGGCCGGTCGAGTTCGACCAGGGGGAGGCGGGCGCCGGGGCGGGGTTCCAGGATCACCATGCGGTCCTGGGAGCCCGTCGCGGCGATCGCCTCGACGGAGACCATGCCCGACCAGTCGCGCTCCTCGATGCCCAGCTCGCTGACGCCCGGCGCCGCGATCATGCAGTGCTCGATCGGCTCCACCTCGTGCGAGCGGTGCCGGCGCAGTCCCGCGTTGCCGTCGGCGTCGACGGCGTACTGCACCCGGGTCCGCCACTGCGGCACCTCGCCCGCCGGCAGCTTGTCGCCCTCGGCCGGCATCACCGTGCCGTCCCAGCCGGCCTCCTCGGGAGTGAGGCCGGCGAGCCGCTGGAGCTGTTCGGCGATCACCTCGCCCTTGAGGCGGCGCTGGGCACCCGGCTTGGCGTGCTGCCAGTCGCAGCCGCCGCAGCGGCCGGGACCTGCGTAGGGACAGGGGGCCGCGACGCGGTCCTTGGACGCGTCGAGGATCTCGACCGCGTCGGCGCGCAGGAAGCGGGCGCCCTCCTCGCCCTCGGTCACCCGGGCCACGACCCGCTCGCCGGGCAGCGCGTGCCGGACGAACAGCACCTGGCCCTCGGCGGTCCTGGCGATGCAGTGCCCGCCGTGCGCGACCGGGCCGACCTCGACCTCGTACTCCGTCCCCACCAGCGATTTCTTCGGTTCTGCCTGCATGGCGGGGTGACTCCAGATCAAGGGGGAGGGAAACGGCCCGGGCGAGGGCCGACGACAGCCCACCAGTCTACGTGCTCCCGCGAACCCCTAGTTACTGCCGCTGGGCTCCTTCGGCCGGTGCTCCGCCGGACCACGCCGTACCGCACCCGGCGCGTTCCACTCCTGCCGCCTGCGCGCCCGGACCTTGGCCGCCTCGGAGGACGCCAGCTGGTAGGGCACGGACGTCACCATCACGCCGGGCGTGAAGAGCAGCCGGCCCTTCAGGCGCAGCGCGCTCTGGTTGTGCAGCAGGTGCTCGTACCAGCGGCCGACGACGTACTCCGGGATGATCACGGAGACCGCGTCCCGCGGGGACTCCTTCCGCAGGCCCTTGACGTACTCGATGATCGGCCGGGTGATCTCGCGGTAGGGCGAGTCGAGGACCTTCAGGGGTACGTCTATACCGCGGCGCTCCCACTCCTCGCGCAGCGCCTTCGTCTCGGCCGGGTCGACGTTGACGGTGAGCGCCTCCAGGGTGTCCGAGCGCATCAGTTTGGCGTAGGCCAGGGCGCGCAGGGTGGGGCGGTGGATCTTGGAGATGAGGACGACCGAGTGCACCCGGGAGGGGCGGACCAGGTCGTCGTCCGGCTCCTCGGGGGCCGAGATCTCCTCGGAGACGCGGTCGTAGTGCTTACGGATCGCGGTCATCGTGGCGTAGAAGATGCACATGCCGAGCAGCGCCACCCAGGCGCCGTGGGTGAACTTCGTGACCAGGACGACGACCAGCACCAGGCCGGTGAAGAAGGCGCCGAAGGCGTTGATCGCGCGGGAGCGCATCATGTGGCTGCGCTTGGCCTGGTCCTCCTCCACCGCCAGGTGGCGGTTCCAGTGCCGGACCATGCCGGTCTGGCTGAGCGTGAAGGACACGAACACGCCGACGATGTAGAGCTGGATCAGGCGGGTCGAGTCGGCGCCGTAGATGACCACCAGCAGGGCGGCGGTGCCGGCGAGCAGCACGATGCCGTTGGAGAAGGCGAGGCGGTCGCCGCGGGTGTGCAGCTGGCGCGGCAGGTAGCGGTCCTGGGCGAGGATCGAGCCGAGCAGCGGGAAGCCGTTGTACGCCGTGTTGGCGGCCAGGAAGAGGACCAGGGCGGTGGCGGCGGCGAGCAGGACGAACAGGAAGCTGCCCTTGCCGAAGACCGCCTCGGCGACCTGGGAGATCACCGGGTTCTGGACATAGCCGGAGCCGATCGGGACGCCGCCCCGGATCAGGTCGGTGGCCGGGTTCTCGGCCATGCGGACCTTGGTGGTCATGGCGAGCGCGATGATGCCGCAGAACATGGTGACCGCCAGCAGGCCCATCATGGCCAGGGTGGTCGCCGCGTTCTTCGACTTCGGCTTGCGGAAGGCCGGGACGCCGTTGGAGATGGCCTCGACACCGGTGAGCGCGGCGCAGCCGGAGGAGAAGGCGCGCAGGAGCAGGAAGACGAGGGCGAAGCCCGCCAGGCCCTGGTGCTCGGCCCTGATGTGGTAGCCCGCGGTCGGGGCGCGCATCGTGTCCCCGAGGACCAGCCCCCGGAAGGCACCCCACGCGATCATGACGAAGACGCCGCCGACGAACACGTACGTCGGGATCGCGAAGAGCTTGCCGGACTCCTTGACACCGCGCAGGTTCATCAGCGTCAGCAGCACGATCACGGTGACCGCGCACAGCACCTTGTGCTCGACGACGAAGGGGACCGCGGAGCCGAGGTTCTCGATGCCGGAGGCGATGGAGACGGCGACGGTCAGGACGTAGTCGACGAGCAGGGCGCTGGCGACGGTCAGGCCCGCCCTGGAGCCGAGGTTGGTGGTGGCGACCTCGTAGTCGCCGCCGCCGCTCGGGTAGGCGTGCACGTTCTGCCGGTAGGAGGCGACCACCGTGAACATCAGCACGACGACCGCGACCGCGATCCAGGGGCTGAAGTGGTAGGCCGACACGCCCGCGATGGACAGGACCAGCAGGACCTCCCCCGGCGCGTAGGCGACGGAGGACAGCGGGTCGGAGGCGAAGACGGGGAGTGCGATGCGCTTCGGCAGGAATGTTTCGCCCAGCCGGTCACTGCGCAGAGCGCGCCCGATCAGGATCCGTTTGGGCACGTCGGTCAGTTTGGACACGAGAGAGGATCGTAGGCCTTCCACCTGGCGGGTCTCCAGCCGCAGGACGTGATCTGCCTCCCGAGTGAAAAAGGTGACGGCTGGAACTGCGGATTCCGCAGCTTACGCCCGATCCGTGCCTAGATGGCAGACCCCGCCTGTCTTCGCGCCCCGGAGGTCCCATGCCCGCGACCGCAGAGCTGATCGGTGCCACGGTCGCCCTCGTCGGCCTCGGAATCCTCACCGCCTGGAGCGTGCGCAGCATCACTCGACGATGAGCATGTCCGAGGGGTGCCCGGCCGGGACGGTGCATGTGTAGCTTGGGGCTCGGTCTGAGACCCTGATGGGGCTGAGCAGTAACTTCTGAACACCGGAAGGACGGTCGTGCACATCGTCATCATGGGCTGCGGCAGAGTGGGTTCCGCTCTCGCACAGACCTTGGAGCAACAGGGGCACACGGTCGCCGTGATCGACCAGGACCCCACCGCCTTCCGCAGGCTGGGCCCGGGCTTCGGCGGCCGCCGGGTCACCGGAGTCGGCTTCGACCAGGACACCCTGCGCGAGGCGGGCATCGAGGAGGCCGGCGCCTTCGCCGCGGTCTCCAGCGGCGACAACTCGAACATCATCTCCGCGCGGGTCGCCCGCGAGATGTTCGGGGTGGAGAACGTCGCGGCCCGGATCTACGACCCCCGGCGCGCCGAGGTCTACCAGCGCCTCGGCATCCCGACCGTGGCCACGGTCCGCTGGACCGCCGACCAGATGCTGCGCCGGCTGCTGCCCTCGGGCGCCGAGCCGCTGTGGCGCGACCCCACCGGCGGGGTGCAGCTCGCCGAGGTGCACGCCTCCCCGAAATGGGTCGGCCACAAGATCAGCAAGCTCCAGGAGGAGACCGGTGTCCGGGTCGCGTTCCTGACCCGGCTCGGCGAGGCGATGCTGCCCACCTCGCAGACGGTCCTGCAGGAGGGCGATCTGGTGCACGTGATGATGCGGACGGACGACGTCGGCACGGTCGAGGCCGCCTTCGCCGAGGGTCCGGAAGAGGAGGGCGGTCACTGATGAGGGTCGCCATTGCCGGGGCCGGTGCCGTCGGCCGCTCGATCGCGGGCGAGCTGCTGGAGAACGGCCACGAGGTCCTGCTGATCGACAAGGCCCCGACCGCCATCTCGGTCGAGCGGGTGCCGCAGGCGGAGTGGCTGCTGGCCGACGCCTGTGAGATCACCTCGCTCGACGAGGCGGCGTTGCAGCGCTGCAACGTCGTGATCGCCGCGACCGGCGACGACAAGGTGAACCTGGTCGTCTCACTGCTGGCGAAGACGGAGTACGGCGTTCCGCGCGTCGTCGCCCGGGTCAACAACCCCAAGAACGAGTGGCTGTTCAACGAGTCCTGGGGCGTGGATGTCGCCGTCTCGACGCCGCGCCTGATGTCGGCCCTGGTGGAGGAGGCGGTGTCGGTCGGCGACCTGGTCCGGCTGCTGCGCTTCAGCCACGGCGACGCCAACCTGGTGGAGCTGACGCTGCCCGAGGAGTCGGCCCTGGCCGGCACCCAGGTCGGCGACGTGGAGTGGCCCGAGGACACCTCCCTGGTCACGATCATCCGCGGCAACCGGGTCCTCACCCCCTCCCGCGAGGACTCCCTGGAGGTGGGCGACGAACTCCTCTTCGTGGCCGCCCAGGCCCGTGAGGAGCAGCTGGAGGACCTGCTGTCGGTACGGCGGGAAGACGGCTGACGTACGCACACGGAAGGGGCGCCCTCCCCGCGGAGGGCGCCCCTTCCGTCGTATCGCCTACTTGCGGTGGCGTCCGCCGGTGGGCTCACCGCTCTCCGCGGCCAGCGCCGCCTTGCGTTCCTCCTCGGCCTTCTCCGCCGCCTCCATCTCCGCGAACACGTCGATCGGCGCCGGCGCCTTGGCCAGGAAGACCCAGGTGAGCCAGACCGCGAGCAGGAACGGCGGGATCTTCAACGCGACGAGCACCCAGCCGAGCTGGGCGGTGTCGGCCCACCAGTACAGCGGGAAGAGGATCGCGCACTTGGCGAGCAGGATCAGGCCCCATGCCCAACTGGCCTTGGCGTACGCCTTCTTGCGGCCGGGATTGCGGACGCGCCAGGAGAGGTTCTCCTTGAAGACCGGGCCGAGGATCAGCCCGATCAGCGGGACCCCGCACAGGGTCGTGACGATGTACGCCAGCGCCAGGCCCAGCGTGTAGAGCATGCCGGGCAGGTAGAAGTCCTTGGCGTTGCCGGTCATCATCGCGAAGACGACACCGAAGACGACACCGAAGACCCCGCTGAAGGCGTGCTTGACGGTGTCCCTCATGGCGAGGCGGACCACCACCAGCACCACGGAGACCGCGAGGGCGGCGATCGCCGACCAGTGCAGGTCCTTGTTGATGGTGAAGATCGTGACGAAGAGCAGGCCGGGCAGGACCGTCTCGACCATGCCCCGGACACCGCCGAACGCCTCGAAGAGCGCGGCCTCGGTCACCGCCCGTGCGTCTTCCGCCCGGGCGTCCGCCGTCTGTGTGTCTTCGGTCGGCTTGTCGAGCGACGTCACCGGCTACTCCCTACCGAGGGGTCTCAGTTCGTACTTGGGATTGAACAGCACCCGGCGGCCCCGGCTCAGCGAGATCCGGCCCGATGCGATCAGCCTGCGCCCCGGTTCTATGCCCACGATGGAACGCCTGCCGAGCCACACGACGTCCAGCGCGGCGGAGCCGTCGAACAGCTCGGCCTCCAGGGCCGGGACTCCGGCGCGCGGTCGCAGGGTGACCGTGCGCAAGGTACCAGTAACGGTGACGATCTGCCGGTCCTGGCAGTCACCGATCCGGGTACAGCCCGCCGTGTCGGCGTCCTCACGCAGCTCCTCGGACTCCAGGTCCTCCTGCGACGAGGAGAGCCGGTCGAGCATCCGCCGGAACCGGCCGGCCGGCTTTTCGGAACGAGGAACAACACTCATATCTGAAGCGTACCGGGGCCCGCCGACACCGCCGTAGCCCAGCTCACTTCGCAACCCGGGTCACGTCTCGAACTGACAGCCCATGCCCGGCTCCGTGATACAGCACCCCCCGGGGGCCAACCCCCGGACCCCCGGCCGCCCCACAGCTCACCCCTCGAACCGGTACCCCATCCCCGGCTCCGTGATACAGCACCCCCCGGGGGCCAACCCCCGGACCCCCGGCCGCCCCGCAGCTCACCCCTCGAACCGGTACCCCATCCCCGGCTCCGTGATGAAGTGCTTCGGGTGCGACGGGTCCGTTTCCAGTTTCCGGCGTAGCTGTGCCATGTACACGCGCAGGTAGTTGGTCTCCGTCCCGTACGACGGCCCCCACACCTCCTGCAGCAGCTGCTTCTGGCTGACCAGCCGGCCGGTGTTGCGGACCAGCACCTCCAGCAGGTGCCACTCGGTCGGGGTGAGCCGGACGTCCCGGCCGGCCCGGTTGACCTTCTTCGCGGCCAGGTCGACGGTGAAGCCCTCGGTCTCCACCAGGACGTCGTCCTCGCCACCGCCGGCGACGGGCTCGGCGCGGCGTACGGCGGCCCGCAGCCGGGCCAGCAGCTCGTCCATGCCGAAGGGCTTGGTGACGTAGTCGTCGGCGCCCGCGTCGAGCGCCTCCACCTTCTCGTCGGAGGAGTGGCGGGCGGACAGGACCAGGATCGGCACCCGGGTCCAGCCCCGCAGCCCCTTGATCACCTCGACGCCGTCCATGTCCGGCAGGCCGAGGTCGAGGACGACCACGTCGGGGTGTCGGGAGGCGGCCAGTTCGAGGGCGGTACGGCCGTCGGGGGCCGCGTCGACCTCGTACTTGCGCGCCTTGAGGTTGATCACGAGGGCACGCACGATCTGCGGCTCGTCGTCGACCACGAGCACACGCGTGGGGGGCTGGGGGGCACCCCCAGTCGGGCTCAGCATGAGGCCTGCCTTTCCGGTTCTGCCGCGGGTGCCGCCACGGCGGTGGTGACCGATCCTGCCGCACGGAGGCTGAGGACCATGGTGAGCCCGCCGCCGGGCGTGTCCTCGGCGTTGAGAGTGCCGCCCATCGCCTCCGCGAAGCCCCGGGCGACCGCGAGCCCGAGTCCGACCCCGGCGCCGCGCGGAGCGTCACCGTAGCGCTGGAAGGGCTCGAATATGCGTTCCTTGGCCTCGTCCGGCACGCCGGGCCCGCGGTCCGCGATCCGTACCTCCACCCGGTTCGCGATAGCGCTCGCGGAGACCAGTACGGGCCGGTCGGGCGGGCTGTACTTGACGGCGTTCTCGACCAGGTTGGCCACTGACCGCTCCAGCAGCCCGGCGTCGGCCTCGACCATCGGCAGGGTCTCGGGGACGTCGAGGTCCACGCTGCCGTCCGGTACCCCGACCAGCGCCATCGGGACCACCTCGTCGAGGTCGGTCTCGCGGACGAGCGGGGTGACGGTGCCGGTCTGCAGCCGGGACATGTCGAGCAGGTTGCCCACGAGGTGGTCCAGCCGGTCGGCGCCCTCCTCGATGCCCTCCAGCAGCTCGGCCCGGTCCTCCTCGGACCAGTCCACGTCGTCCGAGCGCAGCGACGTCACCGCCGCCTTGATCCCGGCCAGCGGGGTGCGCAGATCATGGCTGACGGCGGCCAGCAGGGCGGTACGGATCCGGTTGCCCTCGGCGAGCGCGCGGGCCTGCTCGGCCTCCTCCTGGAGGCGCCTGCGGTCCAGGACGACGACCGCCTGGGCGGCGAAGGCGGCGAGCACCCGGCGGTCCTCGGCGGGCAGCACCCGGCCGGTCAGCGCGAGGGCCATGTGGTCGCCTATCGGCACGTCGACGTCGCCGTCCTCGGGGCGCTCCAGGGCGGGCCCGAACCCGGCGCGGCCCGCGCAGGTCCACGGCTCGACGTCGCCCGCCCGCTCCAGGAGGGCGGCGGACTCCATGCCGAAGGTCTCCCGGACCCGTTCCAGGAGCTCCTCCAGGCTCGTCTCCCCCCGCAGCACGTTGCCGGCGAGGAAGGAGAGGATCTCCGACTCGGCGCGCAGCCGGGCGGCCTGGTGGGTGCGGCGGGCCGCGAGGTCCACGACCGAGGCGACGGACAGCGCGACTCCGAAGAAGATCACGATGGCCACGATGTTCTTCGGGTCGGCGACGGTGAGCCGGTGCAGGGGCGGGGTGTAGAAGTAGTTCAGCAGCAGCGACCCGAAGGCCGCCGAGGCCAGCGCCGGGAAGAGCCCGCCGAGCAGCGCCGCCGCGACCGTGAGGGTCAGGAAGAGCAGCATGTCGTTGGCGAGGCCGAGGGCGACGGTGTTGAGCAGCACCGCCATGACGGCCGGGCCGGCCAGGCCGACCGCCCAGCCCGCGATGATCCGGCCGCGCCCGAGCCGGGCGCCCCGGGCCACCGGCAGCCCGCGGCCCTTGCCGGCCTCGCCGTGGGTGACGATGTGGACGTCCAGGTCGGGTCCCGACTCGCGGGCGACCGTGGCACCGACGCCGGGTCCGAGGACGTACTGCCAGGCCTTGCGGCGCGAGGAGCCGAGCACGATCTGGGTGGCGTTGACGCCGCGCGCGAAGTCGAGCAGGGCCGCGGGAATGTCCTCGCCCACGACGTGGTGGAAGGTGCCGCCGAGGTCCTCGACGAGGGTGCGCTGGACGGCGAGTTCCTTCGGGGAGGCGGAGGTCAGCCCGTCGCTGCGGGAGATGTAGACGGCGAGCACCTCGCCGCCGGCGCCCTTCTCGGCGAGCCGGGCGGCCCGCCGGATGAGCGTCCGGCCCTCCGGCCCGCCCGTGAGCCCGACGACGATCCGCTCCCGTGAGCCCCAGATCGCCGAGACCTGGTGCTCGCTGCGGTACTGCTTCAGGTACTCGTCGACCCGGTCGGCCACCCACAGCAGCGCCAGCTCGCGCAGGGCGGTGAGGTTGCCCGGCCGGAAGTAGTTGGACAGGGCCGCGTCGACCTTGTCCGAGGTGTAGATGTTGCCGTGCGCCATGCGCCGGCGCAGCGCCTGGGGCGACATGTCGACCAGCTCGATCTGGTCCGCGCGCCGTACCACCTCGTCGGGCACGGTCTCGCGCTGGCGCACGCCGGTGATGGACTCGACGACGTCGCCGAGCGATTCGAGGTGCTGGATGTTCACGGTGGAGATCACGTCGATCCCGGCGGCCAGCAGTTCCTCGACGTCCTGCCAGCGCTTGGCGTTGCGGGAGCCGGGGACGTTGGTGTGGGCGAGTTCGTCCACCAGGGCGACGGCGGGAGCCCGGCGCAGTACGGCGTCCACGTCCATCTCCGTGAACACGGTGCCCCGGTACTCCAGCTCCCTGCGCCGGCTCTGTTCCAGGCCGTGCAGCATCACCTCGGTGCGCTGCCGGCCGTGGTGCTCGACGAAGGCGACCACGCAGTCGGTGCCCCGCTCCACCCGCCGGTGCGCCTCGGAGAGCATGGCGTAGGTCTTGCCCACGCCCGGTGCCGCACCGAGATAGATCCGAAGCCTGCCGCGTGCCATGGTCCTATTGTCTTCCCGCAATTGCCGCCTACGCAGCGTCGACCTTACGGCCGGCGATGCGGGCGAACGGTGCGGGAACCCCCGGCAGCGGGCATCTTTGACGCAACTCTGACGGGCGCCGGTGCCGTGGCTCCGGCGCCCATGGCGTTCCCGTCCGTTCAGTTGGGGTTGTCGCCGTGCGTGAGGGTCTCCCAGGCGACGAAGAGGTTGTTGGTGCCCGCGGGGCGGTTGTCCAGGGTGAGCGCCTGGGTGTTGGTCATGGCGATGCCGAGGCGGTTGTGGAGGGCGTTGTAGCCGACCTCGGTGACGGGCCCGAGTCCCAGGTTCAGGGAGCCGCCGCAGAGCCAGCCGGGGACGGCGGTGCCCAGCTGGTACTTGGACTGGAAGCCGAGCGCCTGCCGAAGCCGCTCGCCGACGTCCGTGCCGTACAGGTCCTCGCCCTGGATCCGGCTGGTCTCGGCGACGTGGGAGATCGCGGAGATGCCGTACCCGGTGTGCGTGAAGTCCCGGCAGGTCTCCTGGGTGAGGCCGGTGACGAAGGTGGACTGGCCCTGCCAGTAGGAGACGATCTTGGCGGTGGTGTCCAGGTTCTGGCTGGGCACGGTCTTCGGCACCGAACCGTCGGAGGCCAGGTAGATGTAGGCGGCCGTGCGGGTGCGGAACTTCGCCATGGCCGTGTCGTACGACGCCTTGTCCTCCAGGAAGACGGAGATGCCGACGGCCGCCTCCATCATCGTCAGCTCCCAGTTGCCGTTGGAGTCGGAGCCCTTGATGACGGTGGGCAGGTAGACGTCGCGCAGCATGGTGGCGAAGCGGGCCTCGTTCGTCCAGGTGCCGGTGTACGTGTACTTGATGATCTCGGCGGCCTTGGGCCAGGAGGAGCCCGCCCAGCCGGTCTGCAGGGGCGCGTTGCTGTTGGTGTGACCGGTGATCGTGGCCGACCAGGCGTCCATGATCTGGATGGCCTTCTGGGCGTAGCGGGCGTCCTTGGTGATGTACCAGGCGAGGGCGTCGGTGTAGGCGGCGATCGCGTCCTCGCGCTCGTCGGTGCAGCCGTAGTTCGGGTTCGAGTACGAGCCGCACTCGACCGTCGCCCAGGGGGTCGGCGTGCGGTTCAGGTCGGCGTACTTGCTCGCCATCATCTGGTCGTAGGCCGCCTTCCAGGGCTGGGCGCCGGCCAGCACCTCGGTGCGGGCGAAGTCCAGCTGGGCCTTGGAGACGGTGACGCCGGGGTGCACGAAGGTGGTGGGGGCGGAGTGGGCGGCGGGTGCGGTGAGGGCGCCCAGGAGCAGGGCTCCCGCGGCGGCGAGCAGGGGGATGCGACGCACAGCGACTCCGTTCTCGTACGTTCTCGTATGTGAACATGGAGCGCCTCTGTGAACATAGGCGTTGACCCGAGACCGTAGGTACGGACCAGGCTTCCGTCAAGGTGTGAAGTAAGGGAGAGCCGTTCACACGGGGCCCGAGCGCATGTGAAAGGGCCGCACCCCGTGCGGGATGCGGCCCTCGTCGCCTTGCCTGCTGCTCTGCTACCGGACCTCGGTGATCTCCGGTCCGCGCTGGAGCTGGCCCATGCCGCCGGAGAAGCGCGAGGACTCCTCCTGCTGGACGCCCTCGGGGACCATCTGGGCGTCGTTGGGCAGCTTCAGGACGATCGGGTCGCGGGGCGCCATCGGACCCTCGCCACGGACCACCACGGTGTCCCGGAAGATCTGCTCGAGGAGCCCGGCCGCCTGCGGCTGCACCGCGCCCTGCCCGGAGATCACACCGCGCAGGAACCAGCGCGGACCGTCCACACCGACGAACCGCACGACCTGGAAGCCGCCCGTTCCGTCCGGCAGCTGCACCGGCACCTGGGCGCGCAGCTCCCAGCCCAGCGGACCCTCGACCTCGTCGACGATGCCGCCCTGCTGGGTGATGCCGGTGGCGATCTCCTCACGGACCTCGCCCCAGATGCCCTCGCGCTTGGGCGCGGCGAAGGCCTGCAGCTGGATGGCGCTGTCGCGCAGCACGACGGTCGCCGCGACGATCGCGTCGCCCGCGACCTCGACCCTCAGCTCCATGCCGTCCACACCGGGCACGAACAGACCGCCCAGGTCCACCCGGCCCTCGCCGGGCTCGCGCACCTCGGTGTCGTCCCACGGCCCGTCGGGCCGGGGCTCCGGCTCCAGACGAACGCGCTCGCGCTCGCCCTCTTCCTCGTCCGCCTCGGTGTCGACGCTGTCGACGACCTGCTCGGCCTCGCCGGCCGCGTCCTCGGCGGCACCCTTCTTCTTGCGACGTCCGAACACGTCACTGTCCTTCCCGGTCGGATACGACCGAAGCGTATCGATTCCCACCCGTCCGACCGCCGTCGACGGCCTGACCGCTTGTGCCGCTCGCATCGCCCACCGCGGCATGACCGCCGGTGGACCCGAAGCCCCCTTCGGCCCGCGCCGAGCCGGGAAGTTCCGCCACCTCCTGGAAGCGGACCCTCTCGACCTGCTGGACGACCAGTTGGGCGATCCGGTCGAAGCGTTCGAACCGCACCGGCTCGCGCGGGTCGAGGTTCACCACGATCACCTTGATCTCCCCACGGTACCCGGCATCAATCGTCCCCGGGGCATTCACGAGGGCCACACCGCACCGGGCGGCGAGCCCCGAACGAGGGTGCACGAAGGCCGCGTACCCCTCCGGGAGGGCGATCGACACTCCCGTGGGCAGTACGGCCCGTTCGCCGGGCTTCAGCTCGCACGCCTCGGTGGTACGGAGATCGGCTCCCGCGTCGCCGGGGTGCTCGTACGCCGGAAGCGGGACGTCCGGGTCGACGCGGCGGACGAGGACGCCGAGCGGGGTCACCGGACGGGCCGGGGCCACCGGGATTGCGGGGTTCACGGATTCACCTCGAAGGCGCGGGCCCGCCGGGCCTGGTCGGGGTCCTTCATGGCGGCCTGGATCTCCTCCTCGCGGCCGTGGTCGACGAAGTGCTCCACCGGAACCTCGACGAAGAGGGCGTCGGCGCGGACGGCGACGGGTCCCGCGGGGCCGTCCACGCGTCCGATGGCGGTCGAGTAGATCTTCCGGCCGGCCACGGCCACCACCTCGGCCTCCAGGTGGAGCGTGGTGCCGACGGGCACGGGCCGCACGAAGTCGGTCTCCAGGCGTCCCGTCACGGCGATCTTCCGCAGCAGCCAGTTCAGCGAGCCCAGCGTCTCGTCGAGGGCGGTGGCGAGCACTCCGCCGTGCGCGAGGCCCGGGGCGCCCTGGTGGGCCGGGCGCACGGTGAACTCGGCGGTGACGGAGACCCCCTCGCCGGCCCGCGCCTCCAGGTGCAGGCCGTGGGGCTGCTCATGGCCACATCCGAAACAGTGTTCGTAGTGTGCACCGATGAGCTCGCCGGGCGCGGGCGCGTCGGGGTGCCGCTCCGGTTTCCGGGCACCGGCGGGAGGCTGAAGAGCTGCGGAACTACGACTCACAGCCGCAGACCTTACCCGCGCGTCCGGTGAATCAGGACACCGTGCCAAGCTTGGCTCCATGCAGCTCTCCGCCACCCCGTACGAAGAACGCCTCACCGCCCCCCGGTCGTGGTGGTTCATCAGCTTTCTCGTGGGCGTCTCGTTCGCTCTGATACTGCTGCCGTTCGGCACCCTGCCGATGCTGGGCGGCCTGGTCGGCGGCACCGCGGCGGCGGCCGTGGTGGCCAGCTCGTACGGCTCCCCGCGCATCCGGGTGGTCGGCGACTCGCTGATCGCGGGCGAGGCGAAGATCCCGGTGTCGGCCCTGGGCCCGTCGGAGATCCTGGACCCGGAGGAGGCGCGCGCCTGGCGCACCTACAAGGCCGACGTCCGCGCCTTCCTGCTGCTGCGCTCCTACATCCCGAGGGCCCTGCGCGTGGAGGTCACGGACCCCGAGGACCCGACGCCGTACCTGTACCTGTCGACCCGGGAGCCGGAGGCCCTGGCCGCGGCGATCGAGGCGGCGAAGAGCAGCACGAAGGCCTAGCGCCTCCGTCGCCGGTCTCCTCTCCGCTGCGCGTCCTTTTCTCCGTCGCCCGGCCTGTTCTCCTCCGCCTCGACGGCGCTACGGCGGCCGGGCCCCGCGGTGCCGAACCGGCCGCGCACCCGGGACGACGTCAGCCTCCGAAGTCTTCCGGGAGCTCCGCGATCGGCAGCGGTTCGGCCGGCTTCTCCAGCGGCGGCAGCTCCGGCAGTGCCTCCCAGGGCACCTGGATCTTCCGCAGGTCCGCCCGGATCCGGGCCGCGAGTTTTCTGGTGTCCCGGCGGTTCATGACCGCCCCCACCGCGGCGCCCACCATGAACGGCATCAGGTTGGGCAGGTCCCGCACCATCCGCTTCATGATCTGCTGGCGCAGGTTGCGCTTCATCTGGCCCCCGAGGGCCGTGTTGATCGTCGACGGCTTCATCACGTCGATCCCGCGCTCCCCCGCCCAGGAGGACAGATACGCGGTGCTGCGGGCCTTCAGGTTCCCCGGCGGCCGCACGCCGTACACCTCGTGAAGTTCGGCGATCATCTTCAGCTCGATCGCCGCGACCCCGGTGATCTCCGCGGCCAGCTCGGTCGGCATCGCCGGCGGCACCGGCAGCATCGCCGCCGCCCCGACACCGGCCCCGACCGCCGAGGTCGCCGCCGCCGCGCCCGCCACCAGTTTGTCGGCGAGCTGCTCGGGCCCGAGGCCCGGGAAGTGCCGACGCAGGGTCGCGAGGTCACGTACGGGGACACGCGGGGCGATCTCGATGATCCGGTCCGCGAGGTACGCCAGCCCCGCTTTCGCCCGGCTGCCGCCCTTACGGGCGCCTTCGCGGGCCATGTCCACAGCCTTGTCACGGATGACCGCGACCTTCCCCCACTCTCGAATCCGTTCGAGCGGGGGGACGTCCGTCTTGCCGACGGGCGCGGGCTGATCCACCGGCGCCGGAAGGTCGCCCCGGCCGGCCGCCGGTTCGAGCGAGGCTCCCGGATCGGATGAGCCCCGCTCGTCGTCGTCATGCGCGCCTGGGCCGTTCGACAGCCCCGAGTCCGCTCCCCGGAAGGGGAGACGGCGCTTCCGAGGTGGGGTCGAGCCAGTCATGCCCGACCCGTCCTCAGTCGCAGTCGCGGCAGATCGGCTGACCGTTCTTCTCGCGGGCCAGCTGGCTGCGATGGTGCACCAGGAAGCAGCTCATGCAGGTGAACTCGTCCTGCTGCTTGGGCAGCACCCGGACCGCCAGCTCCTCGTTCGAGAGGTCCGCGCCGGGCAGTTCCAGGCCTTCGGCGGCCTCGAACTCGTCGACGTCCACCGAGGATGTCGACTTGTCATTCCTCCTGGCCTTCAGCTCTTCAAGGCTGTCCGAGTCCACGTCATCGTCGGTCTTGCGTGGAGTGTCGTAATCGGTTGCCATGTCGCTCTCCCCCTCTGGGTGTCTGCGGTGTCTCCAGCGCACGTAACGCGTGAGAGGCCGGACTTGTGCCCGACCCGAGGCGGAGATTTTGCCTCACATCAAGGTCTGTTACTCAATCGACACCCAACCGGACCCCTCAAGAGCGATCGGGTTGAATGGCGATGGGGACCGTACACGGTTCTGTCGCGGCACTTCAAAGGCGCCTCACCCTGTACTTCCCGTGATCAAGACCCCTGAAAACAGGGATTTTCTGGGCTTTATTCCCCCAGCCATGATCACGGAGAGTAGATGGCCTGAAATCCGCCCTTGTGATCGATCACACAGAGGGGAATGTGCCGCGCCGTTGGAAAATTCAGCGCAAAGCGAACATCCCCCGCGTGTGTCGCGATCTTGTAACGGCATCAGACCGGCAGCGTGACCCTCATCACGAGTCCACCGCCCTCCCTGGGCTGGGCAGCGATGTGCCCGCCGTGCGCCCGGGCCACGGACCGCGCGATGGACAGGCCCAGGCCCACACCCTTGTCGCTGCCCGTGCGCTCGGTACGGAGCCGTCTGAAGGGCTCGAAGAGGTTGTCGATCTCGTACGCCGGCACCACCGGCCCGGTGTTCGAGACATACAGCACCGCCTGCCCGTGCTGGATGTCCGTGTCGACCTCCACCCAGCCGTCCTCGGGCACGTTGTAGCGCACCGCGTTCTGCACCAGGTTCAGGGCGATCCGCTCCAGGAGCACGCCGTTGCCCTGGACCACGGCCGGCTTGCGCACGCCCCGGATCGTCACACCCTTGGCCTCCGCCTCGGCCTGCACCTGGTCGACGGCCTGGGAGGCCACCTCGGCCAGGTCGACCGGTTTGCGCTCGACGATCTGGTTGTCGCTGCGGGCGAGCAGCAGCAGGCCCTCCACGAGCTGCTCGCTGCGCTCGTTGGTGGCCAGCAGGGTCTTGCCGAGCTGCTGCAGCTCCACGGGCGCGTCCGGGTCCGAGAGGTGCACCTCCAGGAGCGTGCGGTTGATCGCCAGGGGCGTGCGCAGCTCGTGCGAGGCGTTGCCGACGAAGCGCTGCTGGGCGGTGAAGGCCCGCTGCAGCCGCTCCAGCATGTCGTCGAAGGTGTCCGCGAGCTCCTTGAGCTCGTCGTCCGGGCCGTCCAGCTCGATCCGGCGGGAGAGGTCCGAGCCGGCCACCGCGCGGGCGGTGCGGGTGATCCGGCCGAGCGGGGACAGCACCCGGCCGGCCATCGCGTAGCCGAACGCGAAGGCGATCACGGCGAGGCCCAGCAGCGCGAGGAGCGAGCGGCTGAGCAGGTCGTCGAGGGCCGCCTGGCGCTGGTGGTCCACGCACTGGGCGATCGCGTTGTTGAAGTCCTGCAACGGCACGGAGTTGGCCGTGCTGGCCATGTTGATCGCGGGGCAGTTGTCGCTGGAGACCTGCAGTTCCTGGAACTTGACGATCTTGAACAGCGGCTGGTTGCCGGTGCTGATCGCCTGGGCGGCGAGCAGGTAGATGATCGACAGCAGCAGGATGCCGGCGATCAGGAACATGCCGCCGTACAGCAGGGTGAGCCGTATGCGGATGGTCGGGCGCAGCCACGGGAAGACCGGCTGCGGCCTTCTGGGGTCCCAGGTGGGCTTGGGGGGCGCCTGCGGGGGTGCGGGAGTGGTGGCCACGGTCATCAGATCCGGTAACCCGAGCCGGGGACGGTCACGATCACCGGGGGCTCGCCCAGTTTGCGGCGCAGGGTCATCACGGTCACCCGCACGACGTTGGTGAAGGGGTCGGTGTTCTCGTCCCACGCCTTCTCGAGGAGCTGCTCGGCGGAGACCACCGCGCCCTCGCTGCGCATCAGCACCTCCAGCACCGCGAACTCCTTCGGCGCGAGCTGGACCTCCTTGCCGTCGCGGAAGACCTCGCGGCGGTTCGGGTCGAGCTTGATGCCGGCGCGCTCCAGGACGGGCGGCAGCGGCACGCTGGTACGGCGGCCGAGGGCGCGCACGCGCGCGATGAGCTCGCTGAACGCGAAGGGCTTGGGGAGGTAGTCGTCGGCGCCGATCTCCAGGCCCTCCACGCGGTCGCTGACGTCACCGGACGCGGTCAGCATCAGCACGCGGGTGGGCATTCCGAGCTCGACGATCTTGCGGCAGACGTCGTCGCCGTGCACGAGGGGCAGGTCGCGGTCGAGGACGACCACGTCGTAGTCGTTGACGCCGATGCGCTCCAGGGCGGCCGCTCCGTCGTACACGACGTCGACGGCCATGGCCTCCCGGCGCAGTCCGGTGGCCACCGCATCGGCGAGCAGTTGCTCGTCCTCGACGACGAGTACGCGCACGTCGCTTGTCCTTCCTCTGTCCACTCGCGTAGCGCGCACCGGCGCCCGCGGGCAGGGCTCTTCATGGGGTGTGTGACCTCCATCCTGCCCTTTTCGGCCATAAGTCGGCAGTAAGACGGGGGCTGCACAGCGGGATCGGAGGCTGTCGGGCGGGAATGCGGGATTTTCTCCTGCGGTTGAGGTTTCCACGGAGGGGAGCGGGGGGAGGACGGCATGTACACCCCGCGATCACGCTCTGCATGTGCCGCAGCACCATGCGGTACGTACACCGCCGCTACAGCAGAGTGGACGATGGGGGTGTCCGGCACCGTCGCCGTCGCCGCCCGGCACGGCAGCGCTGGGCACCCGCGAGAGACGTGATCGCCCCTTCCCGACGGCACACCCCCGTGCCACCGACCCACGACCCAGGACGAGGGGGCGCAGCATGGACGCATTCACCGCAGGACTTCTGCAGCGCATAAAGGCGACCGAGTCCGACCTCACGAGGGCTCGTGACGAGGGTGACGACTTCCTCGTCGAAGTGGAACAGGCCGAGCTCGACGACCTGCGCCGCCTCGCAGCCGAACACGGTGTGGAAGTCGGCGCGACCAGCGTCTGACAGTCCCGCAGCACAGCAGCACGGCACCGCACGAGCAGGGCCCCGGCGAATCCAGCGCCGGGGCCCTGCTCGTGCCTGATCCTTTCCCAGCGCAGCAGCGTTCGATTCCTGCTCCATCCGGCCAAGGCGCCGGACCTTTCGGCGAGAGCGCACACCGCTCGACGCGACCGCGCGCGGAATTCCAGGCAGAGATCCTCGAAACCCTAGGGGAAGAATGTACGAAGCTCCCGGCCAAGGAAGCGCCGGACTCGCACCAGGCACGCAGAGCTCGCGCTGACGACGGCGCCGCAGATCTTTTCCCCCCGCCACGGCCCCAAGCCCCGACGACACCGTCCGGCCGCCCCCGCACCGCCGATCTCTTCCCACCGCGACGGCGCGCAGCCGCCACGGCGGTGTCCGGCCGCGCCCTGCCAGCCAGACCACCCGCGACCACTCACCACCACCGAACCGGGCCCCGCACCGCCGGCCTCTTCCCACCGCGACGGCGCGCAGCCGCCACGGCGGTGACCGGCCGTCCCCTGCCAGCCAGACCACCCGCGACCACTCACCACCACCGAACCGGGCCCCGCACCGCCGGCCTCTTCCCGCCGCGACGGCGCGCAGCCGCCACGGCGGTGTCCGGCGGTGCCGTGCTCGCCTCAGCCCCAGCCCCAGCGTGCGGTGTCTCTCAGTCGTGCCATGCTCCGAAGTCCTCCAGGAGGCGCTGGAGGGGCTCGAAGACGCCGGGGGTACCGGCGACCGCGAGGTCGCGTGAGAGGGCTTCTCCGGGGCGGCCACCCGTGCGGGCGCCGGCCTCGCGGGCGATGAGGTCGCCTGCGCCCCAGTCCCAGGCGTTGAGGCCGCGCTCGTAGTACCCGTCCAGCCGGCCGCAGGCCACGTCGCACAGGTCGACCGCCGCCGACCCGCTGCGCCGTATGTCGCGGAGCAGCGGGATCAGCCGGGCCGCGACCTCGGCCTGGTGGGCGCGGACGCCGGAGACGTAGTTGAAGCCGGTCGACACCAGTGCCTGCTCCAGCGGCGGCGCCGGGCGGCAGCGCAGCTCGCGCTCGCCGTCCCACGCCCCGGTCGCCCAGGCCCCGCCGCCGCGCACCGCGTGGTACGTCTCGCCGCGCATCGGCGCCGCCACGACGCCGACCACGGTCTCCCCGTCCTGCTCGGCCGCGATGGAGACCGCCCAGGTCGGCAGCCCGTACAGGTAGTTGACCGTGCCGTCGAGCGGGTCGATCACCCAGCGGACGCCGCTCGTGCCCGCCGTGGCGGCGCCCTCCTCGCCGAGGAAGCCGTCGTCCGGACGGTGCCCGGCGATCAGGTCGGTGATCAGCTTCTCCGCCGCGATGTCCATCTCGGTGACGACGTCGATCGGGCTTGACTTGGTCCGGGCCACGGCGAGGTCGGCCGGGCGGCCGTCCCGCAGCAGCTCGCCCGCGCGGGCGGCCGCTTCCCGGGCGAGGTCCAGCAGGTCCGTGTGCGGGGCGTCGGTCACGGGGCTCCTCACGCGTAGGGGCTGTCGGCGCCGGCCGCGGCGGGGCGGGGGGCACGCGCCGGGCAGCAGCCGACCGGGCAGAGGTTGTGGCTCGCGCCGAGCGTGCCCAGGGCGCACGGCGTGACCTGCCGCCCGTTCTCCACGGCCGCGCGCTCCAGGACCAGGTCACGGATCGCGGCGGCGAACCGCGGGTCGTCCCCGACGGTCGCGGACCTGCGTACCGGAAGACCCAGCTCCTCGGCCTTGGCCCTGGCCTCCGTGTCGAGGTCGTAGAGGACCTCCATGTGGTCGGAGACGAAGCCGATGGGGGCCATCACGACGGCCGGGACCCCGGCGCCGTGCAGCTCCTCCAGGTGGTCGCAGATGTCGGGCTCCAGCCACGGGATGTGCGGGGCGCCGGAGCGGGACTGGTAGACGAGCCGCCAGGGATGGTCGACGCCGGTGCGCTCGCGGACCGCGGCGGCGATCAGCTCCGCCACGTCCAGGTGCTCCTCGACGTACGCGCCGCCCTCGCCGTGCGTCTCGGCCGGCCCCGAGGCGTCGGCGCTCGCGATCGGGATGGAGTGGGTGGTGAAGGCGATGTGGGCGCCCGCGCGGACGCTCTCGGGGAGGTCGGCGAGGGACGCCAGCACTCCGTCGATCATCGGCTCGACGAAGCCGGGATGGTTGAAGTAGTGCCGCAGCTTGTCGATCTTCGGGAGTTCGAGACCTTCCGCCTCCAGCGCGGCCAGCGAGTCGGCGAGGTTCTCGCGGTACTGGCGGCAGCCCGAGTAGGAGGCGTAGGCGCTGGTGGCGAGCACCAGGATGCGGCGGCGGCCGTCGGCGACCATCTCGCGCAGGGTGTCCGTCAGGTACGGCGCCCAGTTGCGGTTGCCCCAGTAGACCGGCAGGTCCAGGCCGTGCTCGGCGAAGTCCTTGCGCAGGGCGTCCAGCAGGGCGCGGTTCTGGTCGTTGATCGGACTGACCCCGCCGAACAGGAAGTAGTGCTGCCCGACCTCCTTGAGACGTTCCTTCGGGATACCGCGCCCGCGGGTCACGTTCTCCAGGAACGGGACCACGTCGTCCGGGCCTTCCGGGCCGCCGAAGGAGAGCAGGAGCAGGGCGTCGTAGGGGGTGGCATCGAGCGCGTCTGACATGAGCCGATCCTGCCACCCGGCGCTGACGGTCCGGAAACAGGAGCATGAAGAGTCGGATTCGGGAGGTTTATCCCCGGTACCCGACGGGTGCGTTCGGGTGACCGCACTCGTAAGCTGTATCAGCCGCAGTCGCGCCTTACCCCGTACAGCCTCGGAGACCCCCGTGCCCAGCCCCTATCGCGCCCTCTTCGCCGCCCCCGGCAGCAAGGGTTTCTCCGCCGCGGGTTTCGTCGGCCGGATGCCGCTGTCCATGATGGGCATCGGCGTGGTCACGATGATCTCCCAGCTCACCGGGCGGTACGGGCTCGCGGGCGCGCTGTCGGCCACCATGGCGCTGTCCGCCGCGGCGATCGGGCCGCAGGTGTCCCGGCTGGTCGACCAGCACGGCCAGCGCCGCGTCCTGCGCCCCGCGACCCTGCTCGCGCTCGCCGCGGCGGCCGGGCTGCTGCTCGCGGCGCATCATGGATGGCCGGACTGGGTGCTGTTCGGGTGCGCCGCGGGGATCGGCGCGGTGCCGAGCCTGGGGGCGATGATCCGGGCCCGCTGGGCCGCCCTCTACCGGGGCACCCCGCAGCTGCACACCGCCTACTCGTTCGAGTCGGTCGTCGACGAGGTGTGCTTCATCATCGGGCCGATCCTCTCCATCGGCCTGTCCACGACCTGGTTCCCGGAGGCGGGTCCGCTGCTGGCCGCCGGTTTCCTCGCCGTCGGCGTCTTCTGGCTGACCGCCCAGCGGGCCACCGAGCCCGAGCCGCACCCGCGCGGGCACCACGGCGGCGGTTCGGCGCTGCGCGCGCCCGGCCTCCAGGTGCTGGTGGCGACCTTCGTGGCCACCGGAGCCATCTTCGGGGCGGTGGACGTGGTGACCGTCGCCTTCGCCGACGAACGCGGCCACAAGGGCGCCTCCAGCATCGTCCTGGCGCTGTACGCGGCGGGTTCCTGCCTGGCCGGAGCCGTCTTCGGGCTCATGCGGTTCGCGGGGAGACCGGAACGCAGGTGGCTGCTGGGCATATGTGCGATGGCCGTGAGTATGATCCCCCTCCTACTGGTCGGAAACCTGCCGCTTCTGGCCGTGGCGCTGTTCGTTGCGGGCCTGTCCATCGCACCGACGATGATCACGACGATGTCCCTCATCGAAAAGCACGTACCTCGCGCGAAACTCACCGAGGGCATGACCTGGGTGAGCACCGGCCTCGCGGTCGGGGTGGCGCTCGGCTCCTCGGTCGCCGGCTGGGTGATCGACGCGGCCGGCGCCCGCGCCGGGTACGGGGTTCCGGCCGTGTCCGGAGCCGTCGCGGTCGCGGTCGGTTTCCTCGGGTACCGCCGGCTCAGCCGGCCGGTCACGGGTCGGGGAGGCACCGTTGGGCAGCACAGCGAGCGGGAAGAGCGGCACGTGGCGTAACTGGGGAGGAAATGTCACCGTCCGCCCCGCGCGGGAGGTCACGCCCGCCTCCGTGGACGAACTCGCGGCGGCGGTACGGCAGGCGGCGGAGGACGGCCTGAAGGTGAAGGCGGTCGGCAGCGGCCACTCCTTCACCGCGATCGCCGCGACCGACGGTGTCTCGATCCGCCCTCAGCTGCTGACGGGCATCCGCAGGATCGACCGTAAGGCCATGACCGTCACGGTCGAGGCCGGTACCCCGCTCAAGAGGCTCAACGTGGCACTGGCCCGCGAGGGCCTGTCGCTGACCAACATGGGCGACATCATGGAGCAGACGGTCTCCGGGGCCACCAGCACCGGCACCCACGGCACCGGCCGTGAGTCCGCCTCGCTCGCCGCGCAGATCAAGGAGCTCGAGCTGGTCACCGCCGACGGCTCGGTGCTCACCTGCTCGGAGAAGGACAACCCGGACGTCTTCGCGGCCGCGCGGGTCGGTCTCGGCGCCCTGGGCATCGTCACCGCGATCACCTTCGCGGTGGAGCCGCTCTTCCTGCTGACCGCGCGGGAGGAGCCGATGCCGCTGGACCGGGTGCTCGCCGAGTTCGACCAGCTCCGCGCCGAGAACGAGCACTTCGAGTTCTACTGGTTCCCGCACACCGGCAACACCAACACCAAGCGCAACAACCGCAGCGCGGGGCCGCCGCAGCCGGTGGGGCAGCTGGCCGGCTGGTTCGAGGACGAGTTCCTCTCCAACGGGGTCTTCCACGCCGCCCAGTTGGTCGGCCGCGCGGCGCCCGCCGTCGTACCGGCGATCGCCCGGGTCTCCAGCAGGGCGCTGTCCTCGCGAACCTACACGGACATCCCGTACAAGGTCTTCACATCCCCGCGCCGGGTGCGCTTCGTGGAGATGGAGTACGCCGTCCCGCGCGAGGCCCTGGTGGACACGCTGCAGGAACTGCGGGCGATGGTCGACCGTTCCGATCTCAGGGTCAACTTCCCGGTCGAGGTCCGCACCGCCCCCGCCGACGACATCGCCCTGTCCACCGCGTCCGCCCGGGACAGCGCCTACATCGCCGTGCACATGTTCCGGGGCACGCCGTACCAGGCGTACTTCACCGCCGCGGAGCGCATCTTCACCGCCCACGAGGGCCGTCCGCACTGGGGCAAGGTGCACACCCGCGACGCGGACTACTTCGCCCAGGTGTACCCGCGCTTCGGCGAGTTCACCGCGCTGCGGGACCGGCTCGATCCGGAGCGGCTGTTCCAGAACGACTACCTGCGGAGGGTTCTGGGGCAGTAGCCGAGGAGCCGTCCGGCGCGGGGGCGGCACTCCGCTCCCCGCCGGCGACCGCGTCGCTGACCGTCGCCTCACCGAACCCCGCCCGCCCTTCCGGCACTTGTTCGATCGGCCGGGCAGGATGCGGACACACGGACGAAACCATTAGTTCCGTTTCTGACGATTACGTGAAGTACGCCACGTTCAAGATCGCCCGAGGCGGGCAAACTACGGTCGAACAACGGTTGTTGCCAGAAGTTGGGCGGCGCGCCAATCCACGCACGTGGCCCGAATGGAGTACTGTTGCGAGCCCTGGGTCCGGTCTCCCGCCAGGGCGTCCGGGGCCTTGCAGGACCGCCGGGAGGGGGGCTGGATGCACAGGGTGACGGAGTTGGTCACTTAGCGTTGCGAATAGGTAACCGTGCCATAACGGCGATCCCGGGCCCGTGCCCGACACGCCGGGCAACTCGGCAAGGTTGTGGCAGGCTGCACCCGGGCAGGCCACACTCGACTAGCGGAAGCAGCGACGCACGTGACGTCGGCAGGCACCACCCGGGAGGTCCCCATGCCCGAACTGCGTGTCGTGGCCGTCTCCAATGACGGCACACGGCTGGTGCTCAAGGCTGCCGACTCAACGGAGTACACCCTTCCGATCGACGAACGGCTCCGTGCCGCCGTGCGCGGCGACCGGCCCCGGCTCGGCCAGATCGAGATCGAGGTCGAGAGCCATCTCCGGCCCCGGGACATCCAGGCGCGGATACGAGCGGGTGCGACGGCCGAAGAGGTCGCCCAGCTCGCCGGGATCCCCGTCGACCGGGTGCGGCGCTTCGAGGGTCCGGTACTGGCCGAGCGCGCCTTCATGGCCGAGCGGGCACGCAAGACGCCCGTCCGCCGGCCCGGCGAGAACTCCGGTCCCCCGCTCGGCGAGGCCGTGCAGGAGCGGCTGGTGCTGCGCGGTGCCGAGAAGGACACCGTGCAGTGGGACTCCTGGCGCCGGGACGACGGCACCTGGGAGGTCCTGCTCGTCTACCGGGTCGCGGGCGAACCGCACTCGGCGAGCTGGACCTACGACCCGCCCCGGCGGCTCGTCCAGGCGGTCGACGACGAGGCGCGCTCGCTGATCGGCGAGTCCGACGACCTCGCCGTACCGGAGCCCAGCTTTCCGTTCGTGCCGCGCATCGCCCGGCTGCCGCGTGACCGTTCGCTGGACCGCTCCGGCGACCGTGAGCGGCCGGCCCTGCCCGCGCAGCCGTCCGAACCGGCCGAGGAGACGGCCGACGAACGCGACTCGCTGACCAGCCTCTTGGAGGCGGTGCCGAGTTTCCGGGGCGACATGGTGGTCCCGGAGCGCCCCGTGGAGATCCCGGAGGAGCCCGCCGCGGAACCGGCGGAGGAGGAGCCCCCGGCCCCGGCGGCCTCGGCCGGCTCGGCCTACGCGGACGTCCTCATGCCCCGCTCCGTCGGCAGCCACCGCGACCGGCTGATCGGCGCCACCGACCGCCAGGCCGAGGCCGACGGTGTCCGCCCCGGCCGCCGGGCCGCGGTGCCGAGCTGGGACGAGATCGTCTTCGGAACGCGGCGCAAGAAGCAGGAGTAAGAACGGGTCGTACGACCGTACGAGTTCATACGGGAGAGGGGGCACGCGCGCGTGCCCCCTCTCCCGACATGGAGTACGGCTGCCCTGCGGCTGCCGCTACTGCGGGTCGGGGCCGACCGCCACCGGACGGGACGGGTCGGCGGACCACTCCGACCACGAACCGACGTACAGCGCCGCGTCGATGCCCGCGACGGCCAGCGCCAGCACCTCATGGGCGCCGGAGACACCCGAGCCGCAGTACACGCCCACCTCCGCCCCGTCAGAGGCACCCAGGCCCTTGAACCGGTCGCGGAGTTCGGCGGCGGGCAGGAAGCGGCCGTCCGCGCCGACGTTCTCGGTGGTCGGCGCCGACACCGCGCCCGGGATGTGCCCGCCGACCCGGTCGATCGGCTCCACCTCACCCCGGTACCGCTCCCCCGCACGGGCGTCGAACAGCACACCCGAGCGGGCCAGCGCGGCCGCCCCGTCCGCGTCGAGCAACTGTCCCGTCCCCGGAGCCGGTTCGAAGTCACCCTCGACCGGCTCGGTCACCTCAGTCGAAAGAGCGCCCTCCCAGGCCGGCAACCCGCCGTCGAGGACCCGCACGTCCGGGTGACCCGTCCAGCGCAGCAGCCACCAGGCACGCGCGGCCGCCCAGCCCTGTCCGCCGTCGTAGACGACGACCGGCCGGCCCGCCGACACCCCCGCGCGGCGCATCGCCGCACCGAAGACGGCCAGGTCGGGCAGCGGATGCCGGCCGTTCGCGCCGGGTGGCGAGGCGAGTTCGCCGTCCAGGTGCACATAGACGGCGCCCGGCAGATGCCCCGCCGCGTAGGCCGCCCGGCCGTCGAAGGGCGGCGTGCCGGGCGCGGTCAGCTGCCAGCGGACGTCCAGCAGCACGGGCGGGGTCGGCCCGGCCAGGTCGTCGGCGAGTTCGGTTGCGGTGATGATGGCTTCCATGGCCCCATCCTTACGCCAGGGGTGGCCGCATCGTCCAGGGACCACTACTCTGCTCGGCCGGACAGGCTCGATCACCCGGCGTACGGGATCGGGCACTTGCTGTACAGCCGATGGACACTCGTCGGCAATCCACCGGAAACGGGCGAGAAACGGCAGATCAGGCATCCTCCCGGCGAAGCCGCTCCACGGCCCTGGACGCAAGGCGCCACGGAGGGTGCGAGCATCGGCACGGTGCGTGTCCGCGGCTGCGGCGCAACCGGTCCGGACAGCGGAAGCGACACGGCCACCGCGAGGGGCCGAGGAGAGAGTGACGATGACCGAGGTACGGGGCGCGGCCGGCCCGAACGGCGACACGCACGCTCGGCGCGCGCCCGGCACCCCCTGCAGGGTGAGTCTGATGGTGCACGGCTTGACCGCGACCGAGGAGTTCTACGGAGCCCTGTTCGGCTGGGAGTTCGAGCCCGGACCCCAGCAACTCGGCCCCTACGCGCGAGCCCTGCTCGACGGTCGGGAGGTCGCGGGCATCGGGCAATTGCCGCCGGACCTGCGCCTGCCGACCGCCTGGACGCCGTACTTCGCCTCGGACGACGTGGATCTGACGGCGGAGACGGCCCGGCTGTGCGGGGGCACGGTGGGTGTCGGCCCGCTGGACGCGGCCGAGGCCGGGCGGATGGCCATCGCCTGCGACCCGTCGGGCGCGGTGTTCGGCATCTGGCAGGCCTCGGCCCACCTGGGCACCTCTCTGACGGGCGTCCCGGGCACACCGGTCTGGAACGAGCTGCTCACCTTCGAGACGTCGAGCGTCGCCAAGTTCTACCAGGCGGTGTTCGGTTACGAGGAGGAACCGGTGCTGGCCGCCGGCTTCGACTACGTGACCCTGCACGTCGGGGGCCGCCCGGTGGCCGGCATCCACGGCGTCGGACTCTCGCTGCCCCGGGAGCGGGGACCGCACTGGCTGACGTACTTCGAGGTGGCCGACGTGGACGCGACCGTGCGGGAGGTCGCCGAGCTGGGCGGGCAGGTGCTGAAGCCGGCCCGGGACAGCGCGCACGGGCCGGCCGCGACGGTGGCCGACCCGGAGGGCGCGGTCTTCTCGGTGGTCCAGAGCCCGCGCTGAACCGGCGCCCGATGACCCCTCACGGTGACCCGCCCTCGGCGACGGATGCGGAGGCCGGTCAGGCGCGGCTTTCGCCGCCCCGCAGGTACGCTCCCGCACGCGCGGCGGCCGCGGCGGCCTCGGCGGCCTGGTCCGCGGCGGCCTCGTCGAGGCGGTCGCCGCTGGTCAGCAGGCGGTAGTAGAGAGGGGCGGAGACAGCCCGGATCACCTCGCGGACATCGGTGCCCGCAGGCACCTCACCCCGGTCGATGGCCTGCTGGACACAGGGGGCCCACTCCGTGACGCGGATGTCGTAGAAGCGGTGCAGGGCCTCGGCTGCCTTCGCCTCGCAGGTGGCGGCGGCGATCACCGCCTTGAACAGCGCTCCTTGCCGCGGGTCGGCCAGGGTGCGCTGCACGAGCCGGGCGTTGGCCTTGAGGTCGCCGAGCAGCGAGCCGGTCTCGGTACGCGGCAGTGACTGCTCGGCCATGTCCAGCAGGAGATCGGCCACCAGGCTGGTGACCGTTCCCCAGCGGCGGTAGACGGTGGTCTTGCCCACCTCGGCACGGCGCGCGATGTCGGCGAGGTCCAGGTGGGCGAAGCCGTGCTCGGCCAGGGCGTCCCCAGCCGCTCGCAGCACCGACGCCCGCACCCGCGCCGTGCGCCCTCCTGGACGGACGGTCCCCGGGTCCGCACCCTCAAACCCCATAACGGGACTCCAGTTTCGTTAATCACTCGTACCTGCTACGTTGAGGCCCACATTAACGGAACTCCAGACCCGTTAGCCAGATCGAGCGACGAGAGACGAGAGAGGGACGGCCATGGAATACAGGCGGCTGGGCGCATCCGGCCTCAGGATCCCCGCACTGAGCTTCGGCGCGGGCACCTTCGGCGGCCAAGGGCCGCTGTTCGGTGCCTGGGGCACCACCGACGCGCGAGAAGCACGCCGTCTGGTGGACATCTGCATCGATGCCGGGATCACGATGTTCGACACCGCCGACGTCTATTCCGGCGGGGCCTCCGAGGAGGTGCTGGGCGAGGCGATCAAAGGCCGCAGGGACCAGGTGATCGTGTCCACCAAGACCGGTCTGCCGATGGGCGACGGCCCGAACGACGCGGGCACCTCCCGGTCACGCCTGATCACCGCATGCGAGGACGCCCTGCGCCGGCTCGGCACCGACTACATCGACCTGTTCCAGCTGCACGCCTTCGACGCCGGCACGCCGATCGAGGAAGTCCTGTCCGCACTCGACGAGCTCGTCCGCGCGGGGAAGGTCCGCTACCTCGGCATCTCCAACTTCTCCGGCTGGCAGGCGATGAAGTCCCTCGCGAGCGCGGACAGACACGGCCACCCGCGCTACGTCGCACACCAGGTCTACTACTCACTCGTCGGCCGCGACTACGAATGGGAGCTGATGCCCCTCGGGCTCGACCAGGGCCTCGGCGCCGTCGTCTGGAGCCCGCTCGGCTGGGGCCGGCTCACCGGCCAAGTCCGCCGCGGCCGGCCGCTGCCGGCCCGCAGCCGGCTGCACCGCACCGCGGACTACGGCCCGCCGGTCGAGGACGAACACCTCTACCGCGTGGTCGACGCCCTCGACGAGATCGCGCGGGAGACCGGCAGGAGCATTCCGCAGATCGCCATCAACTGGCTGCTGCAGCGGCCGTCCGTCTCCTCCGTCATCATCGGCGCCCGCGACGAGGACCAGCTTCGCCAGAACCTCGGTGCCGTCGGCTGGACGCTCACGCCCGACCAGATGGCGAGACTCGACGCGGCGAGCGTCAAGACAGCGCCCTACCCGTACTTCCCTTACCAGCGCCAGGAGGGCTTCGCCCGCCTCAACCCACCGGTTGTCGCGTCTGCGCCCGCCGCATGACGTGACGTCAGGCACGAACTGAGTTCTGAGCGCCGGGGACGGCTGAGTACAGCGGGAAGGCCGACAACGGGGGCGGACAGACGCTCCGCCGGCCGCCGCCGAGCGCGGGCTCGCGCGGAGTCTCCTGTTCCGGTGGCGTGCCGAGGCCGACGCCTGGGACATGGCCGATCCCGAGCCGCTGCCCGTGCGCTGGACGCCCAGCCGACGAGTCGCGTCCGCCGGGGAGTACGTGCCCGTGGGCTCCGGGGCCGACACCATCGCCGGGACCTTGCCCAGGCTCCAGCCCCGACGGCGGCTGGTCGTGCTGGGCAACGCCGGGTCCGGCAAGACCGTGCTCTCCGTCCTGCTCACCCTCGAACTCCTCGCCCGGCGGCTCACACAGGGCGAGGACGACGTGCCGATCCCGCTCGTGCTGTCGTTGGAGTCCTCGGACACCCGGCGGCAGCCGCTGACCGAGTGGCTTGTGGACCGGCTGCGGCAGGACCACGCCGGTCTGCCGCCCGTGGACAGCGTCCATCCCGCCCGGCGGCTCGTAACGGAGCGGCGGGTACTGCCCGTCCTCGACGGCCTCGACGAACTGCCCGGGCACCGCCGCGCCGAGGCCCTCGACGCCCTCGACGCCGGCCTCGGCAGTCAAGGGGACGTCGTCCTGGTCTCCCGCACGGCCGAATACGCCCGCCTCGACCAGGAGGGCAAAAGGCTGCGGCACGCCACGGTCATCGAATCGCTGCCGCTGCGCCCCGACGAGGTCGCGGAATACCTGCGTCAGGCCCAGCCCCGGGCTCCCGCGCCACCGCCCCGTCGTGCACGGCTCGGTCAGCCACCGAGGTTGATGGAACCGTGCACGTCCCGCGTCTGGATGACGGTGCTCTGAGTGCCCCCGGAGACCACGTTGCGTACGTCGCCCGCGCCGGTCCGCGTGCCCTCCAGTGCCTCGGCCTCCCGCCGCCAGGCCGCCAGCGCCTCGGCGAAGGCGGGGTCCTGCCGGGCGCGGAGAGCCAGTGCCCGCGCGAGTTCCACAGCCCGCTCCGAGTTGTCGGGCGCCTCGGCGAGGGCCGTCAACTCGCCCTCGTCGTACGGCTCTCCGTCCGACGGCCGTCGCCTGACCAGGTTTCGCAGGGACGTCCAGATCTGCTCCCCGGCCGCGCCCGCGGTACCGCCGGCAAGGGCCATGAGCAGTTCAGGTGCGATCGGGACCACGATGCCCTCCACCTTCTCCCACGCACAGGTCGTAGGTCGAGCGTAGGGCACGGTGGGCACGCGGGGCCCGGGGCCGGAGGAGGAATCTCGCCGTCGGACGGATGTGACCGGCCGGACGTCCAGGCCCTGCCGTCGTCCCCTGGTACGGATCCGGTGTCAGGACAGCGCCTGTCGCCGAGGCCGAGGCCGAGGGTCCTGTCCCTCCGGAGCCGGTCGGTGCGTCATGGAAGGCGCGTGTTATTCTCATGCTTTTGCGTGCTCGTGACGGTTGGCGATCCCGACTGTCCGGTTCCTCGCACTCGTCTCGTTCGCCTTGTTTGTCTTGTCTGTCTTGTCTGTCTTGTTCCTCGGCTGATCATTCCTACCGTGCCTTCCTCGGTACGTCCGCATGCGGAAGGCTCTTCATGAATCACCCTGACCGCCCCGCTTCCTTCGCCGGCCTGGAACTGCCGGCCGAGGTGCTGCGAACGCTCAGCGAACTCGGTGTGCGCGAGCCCTTCCCGATCCAGGCGGCCACGCTGCCCGACGCCCTCGCGGGACGCGACGTCCTGGGGCGCGGGCGCACCGGATCGGGCAAGACGCTCGCTTTCGGCCTGCCGCTGCTCGCACGGACGGCTGGCCGGCGCGCGGAACCGAAGCAGCCCCTGGCGCTGATCCTGGTGCCTACCCGCGAGCTGGCCCAACAGGTCACCGAGGCGCTTGCGCCGTACGCAGAGGCACTGCGGCTGCGGATGGCCACGGTCGTCGGCGGCATGTCGATCGGCCGGCAGGCCGCCGCGCTGCGCGACGGCGCCGAGGTGGTCGTCGCCACCCCAGGCCGTCTGCACGATCTCATCGAGCGCAAGGCCTGCCGCCTGGGACGGGTAGGGATCACCGTCCTCGACGAGGCCGACCAGATGTGCGACATGGGCTTCCTGCCGCACGTGACCGAGTTGCTCGACCAGGTGAACCCCGACGGTCAGCGGATGCTGTTCTCGGCCACCCTGGACCGCGACGTCGACCAGCTGGTCCGCCACTACCTCCACGCCCCCGTCGTCCACTCGGTCGACCCGTCCGCGGGCGCGGTCACCACGATGGACCACCACGTCCTGCTGGTCCACGGCCCCGACCGGTACGCCGTCACCACGGAGATCGCCGCCCGCGACGGCCGCGTACTGCTGTTCCTGAACACCAAGCACGCGGTCGACCAGCTCACCCGGCATCTGCGGGCCGCCGGAGTACCCGCCGCGGCCCTGCACAGCAGCAAGTCCCAGCCGCAGCGCACACGGACCCTCGCGCAGTTCAAGAGCGGCCAGGTCACCGTCCTGGTGGCGACCAATGTCGCGGCCCGTGGCCTGCACGTCGACGACCTCGATCTCGTGGTCAACGTCGACCCGCCCACCGATCCCAAGGACTACGTGCACCGCGCCGGCCGCACCGCCCGGGCCGGTGGCTCCGGCAGCGTCGTCACGCTGGTGCTGTCGGGCCAGCGCCGCGAGATGAGCCGGCTGATGGCAGAGGCCGGCATCGAGCCGACCATCACCAAGGTCCGCTCGGGCGAGGCGGAGCTGAGCCGGATCACCGCGGCCAAGGCCCCCTCCGGCACCCCGCTCGACGGCGGGCCCGCCGCACCCCGGCCCAGAAACTCCAACGCTCCCTTCCGTGGCCTGGGCACCAGCAAGGACACCTCCCGCGGCGCCGGCGGCAAGTCCCGAAAGGCCGGCGAGGCACGCAAGCTCGCCGAGGCCCGCAAGGCGGCCCTGGTGCGTCGCGGCGGCTGAGCCGTTCAGGAGCTGGGCCCCGGTCCGGGCATGCCCTGCGCCTACGAGATGAGCCCCTGCGGCATGCCCGGACTCAAGGCGATACGCGCCGAAACCGAGCCAAGATGATGTTGCCTGCGCACCGCACCGCGCCCGGCATGACAAGCTGTGCTTCTCACTGCCCGAGCTCAGGAGGTCGCCATGACCGCAGACTCCGCGTCCGAAGAAGATTCGGGGTCGCCCGACCCCGAGACGTCCGCTCCGGCACCCGACGGCGAGGGGCACGACGACCTGAAGCGCAAGTTCCGGGAAGCCCTGGCGCGCAAGCGCGGTGTGCAGGCGGACGCCGCCGACGCCGCTGGGAACGCCGCCGCGTCGAAGGTCCGTTCGGCGCACGGCCCGGCTGCGAGCCAGCGGTCGTTCCGGCGCAAGAGCGGTGGCTGAGTCCGTCAGCTCCGCGATCCGGCCGCCCTGCACCGCACCCTCCCGGCACCACGTGCTCGCGCGCCCGGTGCCGGGGCCCGGGAGGTGGGCATACCCGCGTGCCGGCCGCCGGTTCAGGTCGTGACCGACGGTCTCCACCTGTGGACACGGATCCCACCGCGGTTGGCGTGGGCCGACGGCGTCACCGCGGTGGACCTGGTCCTGTCCCTCAAGAAGGGGCGAACGGCAGGACGTCCGGCGACAGCTCGCCGGCACGCGCGGCGGCGCTCGTCAGGCGGCGGCGGTGATGACGTCGGCACAACACCTCGTAACCGACCTCCGCGGCCGGGCGGTTCACGTCACCGACGACGACCTGCTCGCCCTCCACGACCATCTCGCCGCCCACCGTGCGGGCGTTGTGCGTGGCACGTGCCCCGCACCAGCACATCGCCTCGACCTGAAGGGTCTCGATCCGGTCCGCCAGCTCGATCAGCCGCTGCGAGCCCGGAAAGAGCCTGGTCCGGAAGTCGGTCGTGATCCCGAAGGCGAAGACGTCGAGGCCCAGGTCGTCCACGACCCGCGCCAGCTGATCGATCTGCTCCGGGGCGAGGAACTGCGCCTCGTCCACGATCACGTAGTCCACCCTGCCGCCCTTCGACAGCTGGCCGACCAGGTAGGCGTGCAGATCCATGCCCGAAGCCGCCTCGACCGCGTCCGTCACCAGGCCCAGCCGCGAGGAGAGCTTCCCCTCCCCCGCTCGGTCGTCCCGGGTGAATATCACACCCTCCAGACCCCTCGCCGACCGGTTGTGACCGATCTGCAGAGCGAGTGTCGACTTCCCGCAGTCCATCGTTCCGGAGAAGAACACCAGCTCGGGCATGGGGAGTCGAGCACCTTTCGGTCAGTGGCGGGGCAGGGTGTCAGGAGCGTACTTCGAGCAGCGGCACGAGCTGCTCGGCGGGGGTCATCGAGCCGTGGTTGCCGACCATCGACGACTCCTTGGGCTCCCGCTCGGACGCGATGATCAGGACGTCGTCGTGCGCGGCCGCGAGGACGTCGCCGATCCGTTCGTACACCCGCTCGTCGAACCGGTCCGGCGGGCCGAACCAGCCCGCCGTGATCGCCTCGTCCCGCGAGGCCACCCAGAACTGCTCGCCGAGCACCTCGCGCCAGCAGGCCAGGACGTCGTTCGCGGCGCCGGGCACCGCGTAGACGTGCCGGGCCCGCCCCTCGCCGCCGAGCAGGGCGACGCCGGCGCGCAGCTCCCAGTCCGCGTCGAAGTCGATGCGGTGCTGCTCGTCGAACGGGATGTCGACCATGCCGTGGTCGGCGGTGACGTACAGCGCGCTGCGCGCCGGGAGCTGTTCGGCGAGCCGCTGGGCGAGCCGGTCGACGTGCATGAGCTGGCCGCGCCAGGTGTCGGAGTCGACGCCGTAGCGGTGCCCGGCACCGTCCAGTTCGGCGTAGTACGTGTACACCAGGGAACGGTCGGCGGCGGCGAGTTGCTCCGCCGCGAGGTCCATGCGCTCCTCGCCGGTCAGCCGGCCGTGAAACGTTCCGCCGCTGAGCGCGACCTTGGTGAGCGGGGTGTGCTCGAAGGCCGGGGAGGACACCTGGGCCGCGTGCACGCCGGCGTCCTGGGCGAGCTGGAAGACGGTGGGGTACGGCTGCCAGGGGCGTGGGGCGGTCCACGGATGCCAGCGGAGCTGGTTCATCAGCTCACCGGTGGCCGGGTTGCGGACCGTGTAGCCGGGCAGGCCGTGGGCGCCGGGCGGCAGGCCGGTGCCGACGGAGGCGAGGGAGGTCGCGGTGGTGGCCGGGTAGCCGGCGGTGATCGGCCGTCCCGTGCCGCCGCGCGAGCTGCCCAGCAGCGCGGTGAGGAAGGGCGCCTCGTCCGGGTGGGCCTTGATCTGCTCCCAGCCGAGCCCGTCGACCAGGAAGACGCAGTTGCGGTCGGCGGGCGTCAGTTCCGTGATCGACGCGGTCGTTCCGGGTACGGCCATGCCCGCGGCCAGGGTGGGCAGCAGGTCGGCGAGGGAGCCGCTGCCGTACTCGGGCAGCGGCGCGGAGCCGAGGGCGAGCGGTTCGGGATGGTCCCAGGCGGCGTACGCCATCAGCGGGTGACGTCCGCGGTCGCCTCGGAGATGGCCTGCGCGAAGGCGAGCGCCTGGCGCACCGTCTCCGGGCCGTCCCCGGCCTCGCTGACCCGCAGGCTGAGGTCGTCCGCCGTGGAGTTGCCGGTGTATCCGTGGTCGGCCTCGCAGTTGGGGTCGCCGCAGGCGGCGGGCTCCAGGTCGATGCGGGAGACGGCACCCCAGCCGATGGTCAGCACGATCTCGCGGGGCAGCGTGCCCGGCGTGTACTGCTCCGGGTTGGCCACGACCCGGCTGACCACGACCGACGAGATCCGGCCGAGCTTGACCGACTCGGTGGAGGTGGTGGCGTACGGGGTCGGGGAGGTGCTGTCGGCGGCCTGCTCGTCGGTGTGGCTGACGATGAAGCGGTTGCCGGTGAGGACGAGCACCGTCACATGCCGCCGCACCTCGTTCTGGTCGAACGTCGTCTCCTGGTGGACCAGGTACGACTGGATCGGCTCGCCGCCCACGGCGGCCTCCACCGCCTCGGCCACGAGGGCCGGGTAGTAGCCGCTGCGCTCGATCGCGACGCGCAGCCCCTGGGTCGTCGTACTGGTCTTGGCCATGGCGTCCATCCTAATCCGTGGTCAAGGGGACCCGGGCCAGTCGCGCACGGCCGCGTCCGGGGCCGCCGCCGTCGCCCGCGGCCGGATCGAACACCGCCGACGGGTGCGGGCGTTCGCCCCGGCCGACGGGGCACGGTGGCGGTCAGTAGGCGGGCAGGGTGCGCGGGCCCAGATCGTCACGGGCCGGCGGTGGCGCGAGGCGCACGGTGGCCCCCAGGACACTCACGCCGTGCCGCGCGACCACGACCGGTTCCAGGGTGACCGCGACCACCTCGGGGTGGTCGTCGACCAGCCGGGAGACCCTGAGCAGCAGCTCCTCCAGGGCAGGCGTGTCGACGGGGTCCGAGCCGCGCCAGCCGAACAGCAGGGGCGCGGTCCGGATCGAACGCACCAGCGAGGTCGCGTCCCGGTCGGTGACGGGAACCAGCCGGTGCGCCATGTCGCCGAGCAGCTGCGAGGCGGCTCCGGCGAGGCCGAAGGACAGCACGGCCCCGGCGGCCGGGTCGATCACGGCCCGTACGACGGTGTCGACGCCCCGGGGTGCCATTCGCTGCACCACCGGCCGCAGCTCCTCGGGCGCCCCGAACAGCTCGCTCAACTCGTCGTACGCGCGGCGCAGTTGCTCTTCGTCCGCCAGGTCCAGCCGCACTCCGCCCAGATCGGCGCGGTGGCGCAGGTGGGGGGCGGTGGCCTTGAGGGCGACGGGATAGCCGAGGGTGCGGGCGGCTTCGACGGCGGCCTCCGGGGTGGGGGCGGGCAGCGCGCGGTGCACGGCGATGCCGTACCTGCCGAGGAGCCGGCAGGTCTCCTCGACGCCGATGGCGAGTCCCTCCCCCCGCTCCAGCAGGGCGCCGATCAGCTCGGCGGCCCCCTTCTCGTCGATGTCGTCGTACTCGGGCACCTTCCCGGGCTCGGCGGCCTCGCGCCGCCACTGCCCGTACTTCACGGCTTCGGCGAGGGCGCGGACGGCCCGCTCGGCGGCGGGGTAGGCCGGGATGAGGCGGGAGCAGGGGTGGGGGGCGGGGGGCTTGGGGGACGGGGGCAGCGCGACGGACGGCGTCTCCGCTTCCGCCGTTACCCCGGTGGCTTCCGCCGTTACCCCGGTGGGCAGGCGCTCCGCAGGGCGGGACGGGCGGGCACCGCCACCCGTGCCGGGTGCCGTCGCACCTGCGTGCGGTGCGGTACGGCCCGCGGCGGAAAGCGCCTCCGCAAGCCCCCCGAGCTCCACGTGCACCACGAGAACCGGCTTCCCCGGAACCTCTTCGGCCGCCGACCTGAGCGCCTCCGCCAGCTCCGCGTCCCCGACCGCACCCTCTCCGATCGTCGGGATCGCCGTGACGACCACCGCGTCGCACGACTCGTCCGTCAGCGCCTGCGACAGCGCCCGGCGGAAGTCCTCGGCACTCGCCCGCGTCGTCAGGTCCAGCGGCCGGGCCGGCCGCAGCCCCTCGGCCAGGCACCGGTCGTACGTGAGCAGCCCGAGCGACTCCGAGTTCCCGAGAATCGCCACCCGCGGCCCGGCCGGCAGCGGCTGCCGCGCGAGCAGCAGCCCCGCGTCGACCAGCTCGGTGATCGTGTCCACCCGGATCACCCCGGCCTGCCTCAGCAGCGCGGACACCGTGGCATGCGGCAGCCGCGTGGCCCGTATCGCGTGGCCCGGCGGGGCCTGCCCCGCGCCCTGCACCACGACCAGCGGCTTCGCCGTCCCCGTCCGCCGGGCGAGGCGGGTGAACTTGCGCGGGTTGCCGATGGACTCCAGGTACATGAGGACGACGTCGGTCTCGGGGTCGTCGTACCAGTACTGGAGGACGTCGTTGCCGGAGACGTCCGCGCGGTTGCCGGACGAGACGAAGGTGGAGACGCCCGTGGTGCCGGTGACGCCGCCGCCGCGCCGCTGCAACCGGGACAGCAGGGCGATGCCGATGGCGCCGGACTGCGCGAACAGGCCGATGCGGCCGGGGCGGGGCATCTCGGGCGCGAGGGAGGCGTTCAGCCGGACGTCGTCCGCGGTGTTGATGATCCCGAAGGCGTTGGGGCCGACGATGCGCATGCCGTACGTGCGCGCCTGCCGGACGAGCGCGCGCTGGCGCTCGCGGCCGTCGGGGCCGCTCTCCGCGTAGCCGGCCGCGAGGACGACGAGTCCCTGCACGCCGTGTTCGCCGCACTCGGTGACGACCTGGGGCACGTGCTCGGCGGGTACGGCGACCACCGCCAGGTCGACAGGGCCGTCGATGTCCCTCACCGAGCGGTGCGCGAGCACCCCGTCGACCTCCTTGAGGTCGTCCGGGAAGGCCTGGTTCACGGCGTGCAGGCGGCCGGTGTAGCCGGCGTCCCTGAGGTTGCCGAGGACGCTGCGGCCGACCCCGCCGGGCGCCCGGCCGACGCCGATCACGGCCACGGAGGAGGGCGCCAGCAGCCGTCGTACCGAACGGGCCTCCGCGCGCTGCTCGCGGGCGCGCTGCACCGCGAGGGAGCGGTCGGTGGGCTCCAGGTCGAACTCCAGGCGGACGACGCCGTCCTCGAAGCTGCGCTTCTGGGTGTAGCCGGCGTCCGTGAACACCTTGATCATCTTGCTGTTGGCGGGCAGCACCTCGGCGGCGAAGCGGCGGATCCCGCGCTCGCGCGCGACAGCGGCGATGTGCTCCAGCAGGGCGGAGGCGACGCCCCGGCCCTGGTGGGCGTCCTGGACGAGGAAGGCGACCTCGGCCTCGTCGGCGGGTGCGGAGGCGGGCGACCCGTCGGCGCCAATGCGGTCATAGCGTACGGTTGCGATGAACTCGCCGCCGATGGTGGCCGCGAGTCCCACCCTGTCCACAAAGTCGTGGTGCGTGAAGCGGTGGACGTCCTTGGCGGAGAGCCTGGGGTAGGGCGCGAAGAAGCGGTAGTACTTCGACTCGTCCGAGACCTGCTCGTAGAAGCTGACCAGGCGGTCGGCGTCATCAACGGCGATGGGTCGGATGCGCGCGGTACCGCCGTCGCGCAGCACCACGTCAGCCTCCCAGTGGGACGGGTACTCGTGCCGGTCCTGCGGGTCCGCCGGGGTCTGCATGGCCCCCAGAGTACGGCTCGCGTCCGACAATGGCGCGAGGCAGTCTGTGGAGGACGGAAGCCGGACCGAGGCCGCGGTCCGGCGGCACACCCGGAGCAACCGATGTCCGCTCCGGGGTCGCTTCACGGTATGGAAAACTGGTCTAGACAACCCTGAACACCGAAGGGCAGCATCACATGGCTGAGCGCCGCGTCAACGTCGGCTGGGCCGAGGGCCTCCACGCCCGCCCCGCTTCCATCTTCGTCCGAGCCGCCACGGCCGCAGGCGTCCCGGTGACGATCGCCAAGGCCGGGGGCAGCCCCGTCAACGCGGCCTCCATGCTGGCTGTCCTGGGGCTGGGCGCCCAGGGCGGCGAGGAAGTCGTCCTCGCCTCCGAGGCCGAGGACGCCGAGGCCGCCCTCGACCGCCTGGCCAAGCTGGTCGCCGAGGGTCTCGAGGAGCTCCCCGAGACCGTCTGAGCACCGGGCATCCGCACGTCCGGGGCCGGGCCGACTCCCACGGGGGACGGCCCGGCCCCGTCGTCCGCCCCGCATGTGCCGTCATTCCATGACAGCCGCACATGACTTCATGGCAGGGCCGCACACGGCTTTGCGAGGGATCCGCCCCCGAGTTCGTGAAGGCTCCGGCGCCCGGCTTTACCGCGGGCAGACGAAAGAAGCGCGACCGCTAATTCCCGGCGCGCGTGAATTAGGGCACAGAAAACAGGCCCCGCCGAATAACACTTCTTTGTATACGGTGCGCGTGTTAATGCCGCAGGCCCGACATGTTTACGGGGTGTTGCGAAGTCCTCACACCGTTCGCCCGTTCGGTGGTGCCGGAGAAGCGGAGCCGGTGGGAGACCGTCGAGCGCTCGGTGTGCAGTGCCGTGATCGCCCGGGCACGCTCGCCGTCGCCGCGCGCCACCGCGTCCACGATGGCGCCGTGCTCCGTCCAGGACTCCACGGGGTTGGCGGGCGTCTCCGTGGTGTACATCCAGGCGATCTTGTGCCGCAACTGGGTCAGTGTCGAGGTCAGGGCGTGGCTGCCGGAGGCCTGGGCGAGCGTCTCGTGGAACCAGCCACCCAGGGAGCGCAGGTCCTCGCTGTTGCCCCGCCTGGCCCGCTCCTGGCCCAGCCTGACCAGTCCGCGCAACACCTTCAGGTGGGCCTCGGTGCGGCGCTGGGCGGCCCGCAGAGCGCCGAGCGGCTCCAGGAGCATGCGCATCTCCAGCAGGTCGGCGGCCTCCTGCTCGGTCGGTTCGGCGACGCACGCGCCCGCATGCCGGCGCGTCACCACGAACCCCTCGGCCTCCAGGGTGCGCAGGGCCTCGCGGACCGGGACGCGCGAGACCCCGTAACGGCGGGCCAGGAGTTCCTCGGTGAGCCGGCTGCCTCGCTCGTAGACACCCGCGACGATGTCGTCCCGGATCGCCGTGCATACCGAGTGCGCCGGAATACGCATGACCGACCTCCGCCTTAATCCCCGTGAAACGCCGCCGAGTGGCGCCCGTTCCGTGACTCTATTGCAATGAGCCGGAATTTCCGACGGCGGGCCGGAATCCGGGGATATATTTTGGACACCGGGTGTACGAAAACGACGAAAGCCCCGGCACCGGGCCGGGGCTTCGGAAGATCTCACCGGATGTCGTCGGGCGTCCCCGGGACCTGGCCACGCCGCGTTTCCCACGGGGCGCGCCGCCCGGTCGCCCGCCGGCTCCTGTCAGACGTGCACGCCGTGCTTGCGGAGGTAGGCGACCGGGTCGACGTCGGAGCCGTAGTCCGGGGTGGTGCGGGCCTCGAAGTGAAGGTGGGGGCCGGTGGTGTTGCCGGTCGCGCCGGAGAGGCCGATCTGCTGGCCCGGGGTGACCTTCTGGCCCACCGAGACGCCGATGGACGAGAGGTGGCCGTACTGGGTGTACATGCCATCGGCCATCCTGATGACGATCTCGTTGCCGTACGCCCCGCCCCAGCCGGTGGAGACGACCGTGCCGGTGCCGACCGCGTGCACGACGGTGCCGCTGGCGGCGTGGAAGTCGATGCCGGTGTGGGTGCCGGAGGACCACAGGGAGCCGCCGGTCTGGTAGCCGGTGGACACGTAGGAGTCGCTGATCGGCGCGACGAAGGTGTTCAGGCGCTTGCGCTCGGCCGCGCGGGCGGCGCGCGCCTTGGCCGCGCGCTCCTTCCTGGCCTGCTCGGCGGCCTTCTGGCGGGCGGCCTCCGCGGCCGCCTTGCGCTCGGCGACGGCCTTCTGGGCCGCTGCCTGGGCGTCGATCTGCTCGGCGACGGAATCGCTCATCGTGATGACCGGGGTGAGGCCGGTCTGCTCGACGGAGTTCTCGGCGGCGAGCGCGGGGGCGGCCGAGACGGTGCCGATGACACCCGTGGTGGTGAGGGCCGCGATGCCGGCGGCCTGCGCGGTGGTGCGCTTCACCCGGCCGGGACGACGGTGCTTCCCGGAGGCGCACATGAACGCCATGTAGAGGCTGGTCCTTTCCTTCCCTCTCGCCTACCGGGTTAGCTGACGGGTTCGGAGCAGGAAGGTCTCCTACGGGCCCCCTCGCGGTACGCGCGGGCGCCCGATTCACCCCAGGGACTGCGTGGGTCCCCGGCTCCCCTGGCTCGCGCCGTACGGGGACTCGGCGATGGCTGTCCGGTGCCGCGGGCGCGGCGCACTGCCTGACGGACAGCCCGGAAGAACCTATGAGGGGCTGCTTTCAATGCCCAAACGGATCACGGCTTTTGTAGCGCATCCCACAGGGCAGACAGGCAACCTCCATCCCAATTCGGACATTCGAGAGCCCTGGTGGCCGTCGGCCACCAGGGCTCCGCACGCGCGCGTGGAGTTGCGTGCAGCTGCTCCGCCGGAGTCGCGTGCGGCTACTCCGCCGCGACGACCGTGACGCCGCCGATGCCGAGGGCCTCGACGGGCTCCTTGATCTGCGCCGCGTCCCCGACCAGGACGGTCACCAGGCGGTCCACCGGGAAGGCGTTCACGACCGCCGCGGTGGCCTCCACCGTGCCGGTGCCCGCGAGTTGCCGGTAGAGCGTGGCCTGGAAGTCGTCGGGCAGGTGCTGCTCGACCTGGTCGGCCAGGGTGCCCGCGACGGCCGCCGCCGTCTCGTACTTGAGCGGCGCCACCCCAACGAGGTTCTGCACGGCCACGTCGCGCTCGGCGTCCGTGAGTCCCTCGGCGGCGAGCGTGCGCAGCACCGTCCACAGGTCGGTCAGCGCCGGGCCGGTGTTCGGGGTGTCCACGGAGCCGCTGATGGCGAGCATCGAGGCGCCGGTGCCGTCGGGGGCGGAGCGCAGGACCTGCCCGAAGGAGCGGACGCCGTAGGTGTAGCCCTTCTCCTCGCGCAGGACGCGGTCCAGACGGGAGGTGAGGGTGCCGCCCAGGCAGTAGGTGCCGAGCACCTGGGCGGGCCAGACGCGGTCGTGCCGGTCGGGGCCGACGCGGCCGATCAGCAGCTGGGTCTGGACGGCGCCGGGGCGGTCCACGATGACGACCCGGCCGGTGTCGTCGGCGGAGACGGGCGGGACCGGCCGGGGCTGGGCGGTGGAGCCGCGCCAGGCGCCCAGGGTCTCGCCGAGCAGCTCGTCGAGGTCGATGCCGGTCAGGTCGCCGACGACGACCGCGGTGGCCGTGGCGGGGCGGACGTGCCGGTCGTAGAACGCGCGGACGGCGGTCGCGTCGATCTTCTCGACCGTGTCCTCGGTGCCCTGGCGCGGCCGGGACATCCGCACGGTGGCCGGGAACAGCTCCTTGTAGAGCTCCTTGGCGGCCCGGCGGCTGGGGTTGGCCAGCTCGTGCGGGATCTCGTCGAGGCGGTTGCGGACCAGCCGTTCGACCTCGCTCTCGGCGAAGGCGGGCGCCCTGAGGGCGTCGGAGAGCAGCCCGAGGCCCTTGGCGAGCCGGGAGGCCGGGACCTCCAGGCTGATCCGGACGCCGGGGTGGTCGGCGTGCGCGTCGAGGGTGGCGCCGGCCCGCTCCAGCTCGGCGGCGAACTCCTCGGCGGAGTGCTTGTCGGTGCCCTCGGAGAAGGCGCGCGCCATGATCGTGGCGACGCCGTCCAGGCCGGCCGGCTCGGCGTCCAGGGGCGCGTCCAGGAGTACCTCGACGGCGACGACCTGCTGGCCGGGTCGGTGGCAGCGCAGCACGGTCAGGCCGTTGTCCAGGGTGCCGCGCTCGGGGGCGGGGAAGGCCCAGGGCCTGGCCTCGCCGGGCTGCGGCCGGGGGTGGAAGTCCATGGTGGCGAGCTCGGTCACTTGGCCGTCTCCTCGTTCTCGTTGCCGGCCTCTACGGTCGCTTCCTGCTCCGGGTCCTCGCCGCGCCCCGCCTCCTGGGTGTGCTCCGCGGACTCCGCGGACAGCGGCTCGTAGACGAGCACCGCGCGGTTGTCGGGACGCAGGCGGGCCTTGGCGACCTCCTGGACCTCCTCGGGGGTGATCTGGAGAACGCGCTGGACGGCGGTCAGGGCGAGCTGCGGGTCGCCGAACAGGACGGCGAACCGGCACAGTTCGTCGGCGCGGCCCGCGACGGTGCCGAGCCGGTCCAGCCACTCGCGCTCCAACTGGGCCTGGGCGCGCTCCATCTCCTCGGGCGTCGGGCCCTCCGCGGCGAACCGGGCGAGCTCCTCGTCGATGGCGGCCTCGATGACCGGCACCTCGACGTCACCTGAGGTCTTCACGTCGAGCCAGCCCAGGGAGGGCGCCCCGGCGAGCCGCAGCAGCCCGAAGCCGGCGGCGACGGCCGTGCGGTCGCGCCGCACCAGGCGGTTGTAGAGCCGGGAGGACTCGCCGCCGCCGAGGACGGTGAGGGCCAGGTCGGCCGCGTCGGACGCGCGCGTGCCGTCCTCCGGGAGCCGGTAGGCGGCCATCAACGCGCGTGCGGGCACCTCCTCCACGACGACCTCGCGCAGCTGTTCGCCGATGACGTCGGGCAGCGAGCCGTCGCGCGGGGTGGGCTTGCCGTCGTGCGCCGGGATGGAACCGAAGTACTTCTCGATCCAGGCGAGCGTCTGTTCCGGGTCGATGTCGCCGACGACCGACAGGACGGCGTTGTTGGGCGCGTAGTAGGTGCGGAAGAACGCGCGGGCGTCCTCCAGGGTGGCCGCGTCCAGGTCCGCCATCGAGCCGATCGGCGTGTGGTGGTAGGGGTGGCCCTCCGGGTAGGCGAGCGCGGTCAGCTTCTCGAAGGCGGTGCCGTAGGGGACGTTGTCGTAGCGCTGGCGGCGCTCGTTCTTGACGACGTCCCGCTGGTTCTCCATCGACTCGTCGTCGAGGGCGGCGAGCAGGGAGCCCATGCGGTCGGCCTCCAGCCAGAGGGCGAGCTCCAGCTGGTGGGTGGGCATGGTCTCGAAGTAGTTGGTGCGCTCGAAGCTGGTGGTGCCGTTGAGCGAGCCGCCGGCGCCCTGGACGAGCTCGAAGTGGCCGTTGCCCTTCACCTGGGCGGAGCCCTGGAACATCAGGTGCTCGAAAAGGTGAGCCAGGCCGGTACGGCCCTTGACTTCGTGCCGGGAACCGACGTCGTACCAGAGGCAGACCGCCGCGACCGGGGTCAGGTGGTCCTCGGAGAGCACCACGCGCAGACCGTTGGCCAAGCGGTGCTCGGTCGCTGCCAGGCCTCCGGAGCCTGTCTCGGCCGTGGTCGTGTGACCCATGGGCATGTACGTCCCTTCGCTCGCGGAAGCGGTCTCGAACCGCGGTTTTTATGCCGGTCCTGCCACTGTATGCAAGCGTGCGGGGACCCGGCGAAGTTCCCGCACGACGTACGCCCACAGCGGATCGCACGGGCGGATCGCGTAGCCTGCGTCCCACCCGCCCTGTGACGGCTTCCGGCACCGGGGCGGGCCGCGGCGACCGGGCCCTGGCCCGGGTTGTCAGTGCCGCGGTCCACAATGGTCCGCGTCAGATCCGTTCACGCATGAGCAAGGAGCCGGCAGCGATGGCCCGCCGCAGCACGAAGACCCCGCCGCCCGACGACGCGTTCGAGGAGAGGATCCTCGACATCGACGTCGTGGACGAGATGCGCGGCTCCTACCTCGAGTACGCGTACTCGGTCATCTACTCGCGCGCCCTGCCGGACGCCCGCGACGGCCTCAAGCCGGTGCACCGCCGGATCGTCTACCAGATGAACGAGATGGGGCTGCGCCCCGAGCGCGGCTATGTGAAGTGCGCGCGCGTGGTCGGCGAGGTGATGGGCAAGCTGCACCCGCACGGCGACTCGTCGATCTACGACGCGCTGGTGCGCATGGCCCAGCCGTTCTCGATGCGCGTCCCGCTGGTCGACGGCCACGGCAACTTCGGCTCGCTGGGCAACGACGACCCGCCGGCCGCCATGCGGTACACCGAATGCCGGATGGCCGAGGCGACCAGCCTGATGACCGAGTCGATCGACGAGGACACGGTCGACTTCGCGCCCAACTACGACGGCCAGGAGCAGGAGCCGGTGGCGCTGCCCGCCGCCTTCCCGAACCTGCTGGTCAACGGCTCGTCGGGGATCGCGGTCGGCATGGCGACGAACATGCCGCCGCACAACCTCGGCGAGGTGATCGCGGCCGCCCGCCACCTGATCCGCTACCCGAACGCGGACCTGGGCACGCTGATGAAGCACGTCCCGGGCCCCGACCTGCCGACCGGCGGCCGGATCGTCGGCCTGGAGGGCGTCAGGGACGCCTACGAGACGGGCCGCGGCACCTTCAAGATCCGGGCGACGGTGGAGGTGGAGACGGTGACGGCCCGCCGCAAGGGTCTGGTCATCACCGAACTGCCGTTCACCGTCGGCCCCGAGAAGGTCATCGGCAAGATCAAGGACCTGGTCAACGCCAAGAAGCTCCAGGGCATCGCCGATGTCAAGGACCTCACCGACCGCGAGCACGGACTGCGTCTGGTCGTCGAGATCAAGAACGGCTTCGTGCCGGAGGCGGTCCTGGAGCAGCTCTACAAGCTGACGCCGATGGAGGAGTCCTTCGGCATCAACAACGTGGCGCTGGTGGACGGCCAGCCGCTCACGCTGGGCCTGAAGGAGCTCCTCGAGGTCTACCTGGACCACCGCTTCGACGTGGTCCGCCGGCGCAGCGAGTTCCGCCGCGGCAAGCGCCGCGACCGGCTGCACCTGGTGGAGGGCCTGCTCACCGCCCTCGTCGACATCGACGAGGTGATCCGTCTGATCCGCTCCAGCGAGAACAGCGCACAGGCCAAGGAGCGGCTGATCGGGCGCTTCTCGCTGTCGGAGATCCAGACCCAGTACATCCTCGACACGCCCCTGCGCCGACTGACCAAGTACGACCGCATCGAGCTGGACGCGGAGAAGGACAAGCTCACCGCGGAGATCGCCGAGCTGACCCGGATCCTGGACTCGGACGCGGAGCTGCGCAAGCTGGTCTCGGCGGAACTGGCCGCGGTGGCGAAGAAGTTCGGCACCGAGCGGCGCACGGTCCTGTTGGAGGCGTCGGGCGCTTCGGCGGCCGTGGTGCCGCTCCAGGTGGCCGACGACCCGTGCCGGGTGCTGCTGTCCTCGACGGGCCTGCTGGCGCGCACGACGAACGGCGAGCCGTTCCCGGAGGACACCGACGGCAAGCGCGCCAAGCACGACGTCATCGTCTCGGCGGTGCCCGCGACCGCGCGCGGTGAGGTCGGCGCGGTCACCTCGACGGGCCGCCTGCTGCGCATCAACGTCGTCGACCTCCCCCAGCTCCCGGAGACCGCGACCGCCCCGAACCTCGCCGGCGGCGCGCCCCTCTCCGAGTTCCTCTCCCTTCAGGACGGCGAGTCGGTGGTCTGCCTGACCACGCTGGACGAGTCCTCGCCGGGTCTCGCCCTCGGCACCGAGCAGGGCGTGGTCAAGCGGGTGGTTCCCGACTACCCGTCCAACAAGGACGAGTTGGAGGTCATCACCCTCAAGGAGGGCGACCGGATCGTCGGCGCGGTGGAGCTGCGCACCGGCGAGGAGGACCTGGTCTTCATCACGGACGACGCGCAACTGCTGCGCTACCAGGCCTCCCAGGTGCGTCCGCAGGGCCGTCCGGCGGGCGGTATGGCGGGCATCAAGCTCACGGAGGGCGCGAAGGTCATCTCCTTCACGGCCGTCGACCCGGCGGCCGACGCGGTGGTCTTCACGGTGGCCGGCTCGCGCGGCACGCTCGACGACTCGGTGCAGACCACGGCCAAGCTGACCCCGTTCGACCAGTACCCACGCAAGGGCCGGGCCACCGGTGGCGTGCGCTGCCAGCGGTTCCTGAAGGGCGAGGACTGTCTGTCCTTCGCCTGGGCGGGCCCGGTCCCGGCGAAGGCGGCCCAGAAGACCGGCACCCCGGCCGACCTCCCGGAGATCGACCCGCGCCGCGACGGCTCCGGCGTGTCGCTCCCGAAGACGGTGTCGGTGATGGCGGGTCCGGTCTAGTCAGACCTCGTCGCCGTCGTCAGGGCCTTCCGCCAGGCCCGGTACGTAGCGCAGGACGCCCCACATGCCGTGTTCGTCGGTGTGTGGGGCGTCGTTCGTGCACGCCTCCAGTTCCTTGCGCAGCGCGGCCTCGTCGATGCCGGAGCCGATCAGCACGAGTTGGGTGAGCCGCTCCTCGCCGGGCCCCCAGGCCTCGGGGTGGAACCGCAGAAACCGACCCACGGCATGCACGGCGTACCGGTTGCCCGTGTCGTACGGACCGAAGTCGACGTACCCCTTGATCCGGTAGAGCCCCTCGGGCCGGCTGTCGAGGAAGGCCATCAGCCGACGGGGGTCGAGGGGCAGCTCGGAGGCGAAGGACAGGCTGTCGTAGGCGGTGTGCAGGTGTCCCTCGTGCGTGCCGTCGTCGTGGCGGTCGTGCAGGTCGTCGAAGGACAGCTGTCCGAGGCGTTCCCCGCCCGGCCGGCAGTCGAACAGGAACTCGGGGTCGATACGGCCGTAGGTCGCGGGGACGACGGCGGCCCCGCGGTCGCTGAGCGACCGCACGATGCCGAGGACGCGCTCGCCGCCCGCCGCGGTCCGGTCGAGCTTGTTGACGACGACCAGGTCGGCGAGGGCGAGATGCCGGTCGATCTCGGGGTGCTTCGCGCGCGTACCGTCGAACTCGGCGGCGTCGACGACCTCGACGAGGCCGCCGTAGACGATCCCGGGATGCTCGCTGGCGAGCAGCATGCGGACGAGTTCCTGAGGTTCGGCGAGACCGCTGGCCTCGATCACGATGACGTCGACACCCGTGGCGGGGCGTGCCAGCCGCTCCAGGTAGACGTCCAGCTCACTGGCGTCGACGGCACAGCACAGGCACCCGTTGCCGAGCGAGACGGTCGAGTCGCCGAGGGCCCCGGCCACGGCCATCGCGTCGATCTCGATGGCTCCGAAGTCATTGACGATCGCCCCGATCCGGCTGCCCCCGCTGCGGTGCAGCAGGTGATTGAGGAGCGTGGTCTTCCCGGCCCCCAGGAATCCGGCGAGGACGACTACCGGGATCTGCCGGGAGGTGGGGCGCTGCTCCAACGGGGGCCTCTTTCGCACGGGAGGTGGTGGCGGACCGGTCCAGGATAGGAAACGGCCGGGCCACCCGCCGTGCCCCGTTCCGGTCAGGCGGTGACGGCCTCGGCCGCCTCCGGCCAGGGCCCCACGTACCGCGCCACCGCGCCACCGCGCCACCGCGCCACCGCGCCACCGCGCCACCGCGCCACCGCGCCACCGCGCCACCGCGCCACCGCGCCACCGCGCCACCGCGC